>JAEKLZ010000463.1 GCA_019508225.1 Inquilinus limosus
CCTGCGGCGTCAGGTCGACGAACATCCGGGCGTAGAGCTCGACATAGGTGTAGATCGCGCCGATCTCGAGCTTGCCGTCCTCCAGCAGCTGCGCCACGCGCAGGCTCTGCGGCCCGGCGAAGGAGAAGTCGACCTTGCGGGCGATGCCGCGCTCGAACAGGTCGAGATGCTCGGGCCGGCCCAGGGTCGAGATCAGCAGATGCAGGTCATGGACTTGGGCGGGGTCGAGCGCGGCCAGGGACCGGGACAGGAAGTCGGCCTGCTTCTGATTGTCGCCTTCCAGCGCGACGCGGTCGCCGGGCTCGATCAGCGCCGTCAGCGCCTCGCCGATCCGCTTCGGATCCAGGATCGGCCCGTCGGCGAAGGCGGCGGCGCGCTCCAGGCGCCTCATCTTGCGGGCGGGCAGCGTCGACCAGGGCTGGTCCATCATGTGTCTCCGCAGCGTGTCGGCTCGACGGGTCGGTGTATACGCACGCCGTTCATATACCAGAATATGAATACAGAGATTGCGCTTGGCAAGGCACTGGGATACGTTATGGTCATTAAAATCAATTAACGTGCACGGGGAGGCTGGAGTTTGGCCCTTCAGAATACACCCGTCGATGATCGTGCATCGCTGTCGGAACGGATCCGCCTGGCGCTGACCGACGAGATCTCCACCGGACGCATGCCGCCCGGCACCGTGCTGGACGAGGCGCAGCTGGCCGAGACCTACGGCGCCTCACGCACCCCGGTGCGCGACGCGGTACGCCAGCTGGCCGCCGCGGGGCTGGTCGAGATCCGGCCGCGCCGCGGCATCGTCGTCCTGCCGATGACGATCGAGACCCTGTCCGAGATGTTCGAGGTCACCGCCGAGATCGAGGCGATGTGCGCCCGGATGGCGACCAACCGGATGACGGCGCTGGAGCGCGGCGGGCTGATCGAGCTGCACGAGGCGTCGGAGGCGCTGCTGCAGTCGGGCGACATCGCCGGCTACGACGCCTTCAACCTGGCCTTCCACGAAGGCATCTACCGCGCCACCCACAACGAGTTCCTGGTCGAGCATGCGCTGCAGCTGCGCGCCCGGCTGCTGCCGTTCCGGCGCACCCAGCTGCGCTATCCCAACCGCCTGGTCCAGTCGCGCGACGAGCATGGCCGGATCCTGCGGGCGATGACCCGGGGCGACCCCGACGAGGCTGCCTTCGCCATGCGCGAGCACATGCTGAACGCCGGCAGCGCATTGGCGCGATTCCTGACATTGGAGCCGGACCAGCCGGGCTGACGCCTCCGGGGACGGGACCACCGATAAACCAGAACGACGGGAGAGGAAACGTGTCTGCGCAGATCGCATCCATCATCGGGCTGGTGGTGATGTTCGTCATCGCCACCGCCCTGCCGATCAACATGGGCGCCCTCGGCTTCGCGGCGGCCTTCCTGGTCGGCGGCGCCTTTGTCGGCATGTCGGCCACGCAGATCCTGGCCGGCTTCCCGGGCGACCTGTTCGTCACCCTGGTCGGCATCACCTATCTCTTCGCCATCGCCCAGAACAACGGCACGGTCGACTGGCTGGTGCACTACGCCGTGCGCCTGGTCGGCGGCCGCATCTCGGTGATCCCCTGGGTGATGTTTGCGGTCTCCGCCGTGCTCACCGCCATCGGCGCGGTCAGCCCCGGGGCCGTGGCCATCATCGCGCCGATCGCGCTGCGCTTCGCCGCCCGCTACAAGATCCACCCGATGCTGATGGGGCTGATGGTGGTGCATGGCGCCCAGGGCGGCGGCTTCTCTCCGATCAGCATCTATGGCGGCATCACCAACCAGGTGGTGCAGCGCGCCGGGCTGCCGGGCGACGAGATCGTGCTGTTCCTGTCCAGCCTGGCCTTCAACGCCGCGGTGGCGCTGGTGATCTTCTTCGTGTTCGGCGGCCACCGGCTGCCGGTGCGGCGCCCGTCCGAGGATTTCGAGGGCCTGGTCGACGCCGTGCCGGCGGGCGCCTCGGTTTCCGTGCGCGGCCATGGCGGCACCCCGGCGCGGCCGGCCGACCCCCGGCCGGGGGCGGTGCATCGCGAGGGCGAGGACCATCACGTCGCGCTCGACCGCGAGCAGGCGCTGACCCTGACCGGGCTGGTGGTTCTGGCCGTCGCCTCGCTGGCCTTCAACCTGAATGTCGGGCTGGTGGCGATGAGCGTCGCCGTCGTCCTGGCCCTGGTCTGCCCGCGCGGGCAGAAGGGCGCGGTCGACAAGATCAGCTGGTCGACCGTGCTGCTGATCGGCGGCGTCATCACCTATATCGGCGTGCTGCAGAAGGCCGGCGCGGTCGATTATGTCGGCGGCGGCGTCTCGACCATGGCGGCGCCGCTGCTGGGCGCGCTGCTGCTGTGCTATGTCGCCGGCGTTGTGTCGGCCTTCGCCTCTTCGGTCGCGGTGCTGGGCGCGACCATCCCGCTCGCCGTGCCGCTCTTGATGCAGGGCCATCTCGGCGTGCCCGGCATGGTGGCGGCGATCGCGATCTCGACCACCATCGTCGATGTCAGCCCGTTCTCGACCAACGGCGCGCTGGTCGTCGCCAACGCCCATGGCATCGACCGCGACGCCTTCTTCCGGCAGATGCTGATCTACAGCGGCATCGTCGTGGTGGTCGGGCCGCTGCTGGCTTGGCTGGCGCTGGTGGTGGTGCCGGGGCTGCTGTAGCCCCGGCCTCCCACCGGCCATTCAGTCCGGCAGCTCGTCGACATAGGTCAGCCCGGCTGCCGCCAGCGCTTCCCGCATCCTGTACATGTCGAGCCCGAGCTCGCCGGCCGCGAGCCGGGCTCGCTTCTCCTCCTCATTGGCGACGCGCTTCTCGGCCAGCGCCGCGACCTCCGCGGCCTGGGCGCGAGGCACCACGACGATCCCGTCATCATCGGCGACGATGGCGTCGCCGGGCATGACCTGGGCGCCGGCGCAGACCACCGGCACGTTGACGCTGCCCAGCGTCGCCTTGACCGTGCCCTTGGCCGAGATGGCGCGCGACCAGACCGGGAAGCGCATCTCAGCCAGCGCCTTCACGTCGCGGCAGCCGGCATCGATCACCAGCCCGAGGACGCCGCGGGCCTGGACCGACGTCGCCAGCAGCTCGCCGAACATGCCGTCGGTGTTGTCGGTGGTGCAGGCCACCACCAGCACGTCGCCGGGCCGGCACTGCTCGACCGCGACATGCAGCATCCAGTTGTCGCCCGGCTGGGCCAGCACGGTGACGGCGCTGCCGGCGATCGCGGCGCCGGGCCAGACCGGGCGCATATAGGTCTTCAGCAGGCCGACCCGCCCCATGGCCTCGTGCACGGTCGACACGCCGCAGGCGGCCAGGCGCTGGGCGATTTCGGGCTCGACCCGGCGGATGTTGCGGACGACGACGGGCTTCATCCCAGCACCTCAACCGCATCCGGGAACAGGCGCTGACAGGCTTCGCCATAGGTCATCGGCCGGCGGTTCGGTGCGGTCTGCGACAGGTTCGGATGTCCGGCGGCGCGGTGGAAGCCGCCCCAATTGGCGATGGTGAGAAAGGCCCCGAGGCCGAGGAAGTCGATCCGCATCCGAGAGTCCCGCGCTGATGGGCATGGGACTCTCGGCCAGGGTGCGGCCCAGATCAATGAGAACGATTCATGCTGAGAGCCGCTTCAGCGATATGCCGCGCCAATCAGGCCAGATAGCGCTTGAACCAGGCGATCGTCCGGTCCCAGGCCAGCTTGGCGGCCGCCTCGTCATAGCGCGGCGTCGAGTCGTTGTGGAAGCCGTGGTTGACGCCTGGATAGATGTAGGCCTCGTAGGTCTTGCCCGCGGCCTTCAGCGCGGCCTCGTAGGCGGGCCAGCCCTGGTTGATGCCGGTGTCCAGCTCGGCATAGTGCAGCAGCAGGGGTGCCTTGATCCGCGGCACATCCTCCGCCTTCGGCTGCCGGCCGTAGAACGGCACGGCGGCGGCGAGCTCGGGATAGGCCACGGCCGCGGCGTTGGCGACGCCGCCGCCATAGCAAAAGCCGGTGATGCCGACCTTGCCGGTGGTCAGGTCGCTGTGCATCAGGACCTCGACCGCGGCGAAGAAGTCGTTCATCAGCTTCGCCGGGTCGACCTTCTGCTGTAGCTCGCGGCCCTTGTCGTCATTGCCGGGATAGCCGCCGACCGAGGTCAGCCCGTCCGGGGCCAGGGCGACGAAGCCGGCCTTGGCCACCCGCCGCGCCACATCCTCGATATAGGGGTTCAGGCCGCGGTTCTCATGCACCACGACCACGCCCGCCACCTTGCCGGCGGCCTTGGCGGGGCGGACCTGATAGGCCCGGACCTCGCCATTGCCCTTGGGCGATGGGTAGGTGATGTACTCGGCGACGATGTCCGGGTCGGTGAACTCGACCTGCTGCGCCATCGCGTAGTTCGGGCTCAGCGATGCCAGGATCGCCGCCGCGCTCAGCCCCGCCACCGCGAAGGTGCCGGCGCGGTCCAGGAACTCGCGCTTGGTGATCTTCCCGTGGACGTAATAGTCGTAGAGCTCCAACAGCTCCGGCTGGAAATCCTTGGCCGTGAGACGGGTCATGAAGCGCTCCCCCTTGCCGTTGAGGCCGCCCCTCGACTCCCGGAGGCGGCGGCACGTCCACACACGTTCGGTTCGGCCGGTCCCGTCGGAGATGCGACATGTCGCCGCCGTCACGGCCGCGACGATCGGTCAGTCGATGACGTCGGCAGTGGCGTCCAGCGGCGCCGCGGCGACGTGCCCGGCCACCGGCACCACCTTGACCACGGCGCTGGTGGCGCGGACCGGCAGGGCGACGAGGCCGCAGCCGGCCAGGCCGATCGCCGTGGCCAGGACCAGCAGCAGGGCGGCGCTGCCGCGGCAGCCGCCGCTCACCCGAGCTCTCCCTTCGCGCTGTCGGGCCGATGGCGCCTGCGGGGCAGGCTGTTCAGCACGTAGCCCCAGACATACAGCCCCGCGCAGGACAGGATGCTGCCGAACCACACCATCTCGAAGATCATGGCGATCCTCCCATGCGGGGTTGGTCATTTCAGCTGCGCGACCAGGGCGTCGGCGCCCTTCTCGAGGCCGGTCTTCGCCGCATCCAGCGACCCGAAGGTAGCGCCGATATTCATCGATCCCGGGTACTGCTTCGAAACGAAGGCGTTGAGCAGGCGGCCGGTCGGGGCGTCGTAGATCTCGGCCGCGTAGATCACCGCGCCGGTGAACAGGCCTTCGCCGCCGCGCACCGCCTGCACGCCGTTGTAGAGGCCGCCGCCGATGTCGACGCGCGAGACCGTGCTCAGCACCGGCGTGCTGGCCGACGCGCCGGTCAGGGTCAGCCGCAGGCGCAGCGTGCCCGGCGCCGGATCGGCGGCGAGGGCGAAGCGGGTCCTCAGCTTCTCGACGAATGCCATCTGCATGGCGTGGGCCAGCTCGGCCTTATCCGCCTCGGACAAGTCGCCGAACTGGTTGTCCGGGCCGCGGTAGACCACGATCGGGTCGATGATGATCCGGTTGTAGCCGCGCCAATCTACCGGCGTGGCGTAGCGGAACGGGATGTGGTCGTCCTGCGGGTTCGGCGCCAGCTGGGCGGACGAGGCGATGCCGGAATAGGCGACCGGGGCGGCGCTGCCGCAGCCGGCCAGGGCCAGGGCGATCGCCGCGAGCGACAGCCGCCCTGCGGTCAGCCCCCGTGCGGCACGCAGCAGGGGAATCGATTCGTTCATGGGAACTCCATTGCGACGAGGACCGGCGCCGGGATCCCGGGCGAGGGATGCCGTTCCCTGCCGGGCCATGCCGGAGGGTGCGATTGCGCCGATGGTGTGGGGCGACGGGCCGCGGCGCCGTCGGGTCGATGCGGTCAGGCGGGTCGGCTTTGCGGGCCGGTGGGTCTTCAGGTGGGGGCGATGCCGGGGCGGTGCCGGGCCGGCTGGTCGCCAGTTCCGCCGAGACCGCGGTCCCCCGCCGGCGACGGTGCGGGCTGTGTCATGCCGTCATCCTTGCGAGCTTGAATGACGGGACCCTACAGGATCATTTACAAACCGTCCAGACGGTTTTTATTTGGATCGACCGATATTCGCGATCGAGGGCGCTGCCGTCAGGCGTCGGCGCGCTTCCGGCTGCGGGATGGGCGGGCGGAGGGCGCCTTCTCGGCCCCCGAGAGGCCGGACCACCGGGCGTCGTCGAGTAGGCGATCGAACAGCCGGTCGCGTTCTTCCGCGGACAGGGGGCAGGTGCCCAGCAGCGTCGTCAAATGCAAGCCCCGGGCCGCCATCCAGCGCAGCACTGCGAGGTCCGGATCGGCGGCCTCGGCCTTGACGGTCTCCACCGCCTCGGCCTCCGCCTCCCGGTTGATCGACAGCAGGTCGGGGTTCTCGGCCACGGCGCCGAGGATGGCGAAGAAGGCGGAGTGCGGCGTGGCGATGGATTCCCGCAGCGTCGCGATCTGCGCCTCCAGGAAGGCGCTCGGCCGGTCAGGCCCGATCTCGGCCAGATACGCCTTGGTGAACTGTCCGAAGCGCTCGGTCAGGTGCTCCAGCAGGGCCTTCACCACCGCTTCCTTGGTGCGGAAATGGTGCATCACCCCGCCCTTGCTGATGCCGCTCTCTCGCGCGATGGCGTCGAGCGTCAGCCGGCCCGGGCCCTCGCGCGCGATGATGGCGAGCGCGGCCTGGATGGCGGCGGCGCGGGATCGTTCCGAACGGGTGGCGTTGTCCATGCTCTCTCACAGGGTCGTGGCGGCTGGCGCCGCCCACCGGCCCATAGAGATAGCCCGTCCGTGCTTGGAAAAACAGACCACAAGGTCGGTTTCCTGCGGCCGGGCCCGTTACGCGGCCAGGAACACCCGCAACGTGGCGCCTGCGGCACGGGCCGGCAGCACGTCCACCGTGACGCCGCCTTCGTCCCGCCAGGCGGCCGGCGCGTCGCCGAGGCGCAGGTCCAGCACCCGGTCCGGCGCCAGCGACGGAAAGCGCAGCCAGACGCCGTCGGGCAGGTCCGGCGGCAGGGTGACGGCGATGTCGCCCGCGCCGAAGCGCAGCTGGGACAGCCGGCCGACGAGGTTGGTCTCCAGCAGCGTGCGGCGGCCCTGCTGCAGCGCCAGCACGCCGTCGGCGATGCGCACCGTCACCGCGCCGGCCGGGCTGGCGATGGGCCCGAGCGTCGTGTCGGCGCCACCGTTCACCAGCTCCCAGCCACCCCAGGGGTTGATGTCCATCACGCCGGCGACGCCCAGCGCCGGCATCAGGGCCCCCCAGCTGTAGAAGCCTTCTGTGTCCGGCTGGTCCATCGGCTCGCCGGTCTCGGCGTTGAAGTTCTCCGGGCACAGCCGGCGCTCGTCCCAGGCCCGGGCGAACAGGCGCAGGCTGTCCTCGGCCAGCTTCGCGGCCTCTGCCTCGAAGCCGTTGCGGCGCAGGCCGTGCCAGACCATCCAGTTCAAGGGCGGCCAGATCCGGCCGCGCCAGTAGGAATTGTCC
>JAEKLZ010000190.1 GCA_019508225.1 Inquilinus limosus
CGCGGTCATCCGGGCATAGGATTTCGCCGCCGGCTCGGAGAACCCCAGGCTGCGGAAGGTCTCTTCCCAGGCCTCGCGCGGCACCTCCTTCACCTCGACCGGGCGGCCGAGCGCCCCGGCGAAGGCGGCGGCCACATCGGCAGGGGAATAGGGCTCAGGACCCTCGACATAATGCGGGCCGGTGCGCTCCACAGGCTCGGTCAGCCACCGCGCCGCGGCCCGGCCGAGATCCTCCGGCGCGACCATCGGGATCCTGAGCCCGGCCGGCAGCATGCTCGGCAGGATGCCCTGCCCGCGCACCGCCTCCAGCGAGGCCGCCCAGTTGCTCATGTAGTAGCCGGCGCGCTGAATCGTGGCCGGGATCGGCTGGGCCTTCAGCCCCTGCTCGAGCTCATACAGCACGGTGAGATCGCCGCAGCGCTCACCCGGCTGGGCGCCATAGGTCGATTCCGCCACCACCTTCTCCAGCCCCGAGCCGTCGAGCGCCGCGAGGATGCAGCGCACCGTCTCGCGCTCCCCGGCATCCGTGTCGGTCGCGACATCCGCCGGCGGATTCAGCAGGAAGGCGCGCCGGCCCCGGCGGAACACCGCCCGCAGCCGGTCGGCGTCGCGGACATCCGCGACCGCCGCTTCGGCGCCGCGCCGCCGCCAGGCCTCGGCCTTGTCGGTGCTGTGCGTGACGATGGTGACCGGCCGCCCCTGGTCCAGGAGCGCCCGGGCCGCGGCCGAACCGACATGGCCCGTGCCGCCCAGGATGATGAACATGCGGGGCTCCGTGTCTTTCACCGGCAGACGGGCGATCCGACTGTCGGGTTCCGCCAGGAGCCGGCGCTGTGAGTGACGGTCCGGCCGGAGAAGGCCCTACGCCAGCGTCGCCAGCAGACGGCCGGCAGCCTGCAGGTCCGCCGTCTCCGCCCCTTCGGTGAAGCGCTCGACCACCGGGCACAGCAGCGCAGCGGCCTCGCCGTTCCGGCCCTGGCCGGCCAGCAGGGCCGCCAGGTCGGTGGCGGTCCGCAGCTCCCAGGCCGGCGCGGCCTGGCGGCGGGCCCAGTCGAGCGACTGGCCGAAGCACGCCTCGGCGTCCTCCATCCGCTGCAGCGCCGCCAGCAGCCGACCCTTCATCCGCAGCAGCTCCGCCATGTAGACGAGGTCGCCGCATGCCTCGATCCGCCGGACGGCCGCGTCGGCCAGCGCCAGGCCGTCCGCCGCCCGGCCGGTCGCCGCCAACCCTTCCGCCAGGGCGATCTCCAGCGAGGTGGTCAGCACCTCGTAGCGCGCCTCGCGCAGCGTCGCGAGGGCCGGCCGCAGCGCCGCGACCCCGACCTCCGCATCGCCGCGGCGGATCGCGATGACCCCGCCGAGGGCTTGGCCCACGGCGAGAAAGGGGCCGAGGGAATGGGAGCCGGCGCGGGCGGTGAAGCGGGCGACGAGCGCCTCCGCCCGGTCCAAGTCTCCGGTCCAGAGATGGACCGTGATCGCCCAGATCATGACGACGGACAGCGTGACCGGATGGTCCATCCGCTCCGCCTCCCGCATGGCGCGGGCGGCCTGGTCCGCCGCCTGGATCGGGCGGCCTTGCAGCCACAGGGTCCTCGCCAGGATCACCCCGGCCAGGTTCGGCCCCTCGAAGCCGAGATAGATCAGGCCGGCCGAGGGCATGCCCGCCGGGTGTTGCAGCGCCGCTTCCAGCGCCGTGCGGGCGCCCGGAAAATCGCCGGCCAGGTTCAGCGAGATGCCGAGCAGGAACTGCGCCAGCGCCGCGACCGCCGGATCCTCGGCCGGGCCGATCAGGGCGGCGCCGCGCCGCGCCAGCTCCAGGGCGGTGCCGAACGCCCCGGTGCGCAGATGGAACATGTGCAGCGGGCCCAGCACCATCAGCTGGCCGGCGACGTCGCCGCGGGCCTCGGCGATCGCCAGGCCCCGCTCCAGCGCCACCCGCGCCGCGTCGCTGCCGCCCTGCATCAGCATCAGCGCCATGCCGCGCGCCGCCTGCAGATGCATCTCGTCGCTGCCGCCGCGGGTGCCGGCGTCGAGGGCCAGGATCGCCTGCGCCGACCAGCGGTCGCATTCGGTCAGCAGCGACATCGCCAGGAACACCGGCGCCGCGGCCGCGGCCAATGCGATGCCCAGCCCGGCCTCGCCGCCCGGGCCGAAGCACCATTGCAGCGCTGCGCGGACATTGTTCATGGCGGACAAATAGGGTCCCCGTTCCGCCGCGTTCGACAGGGCCGGCCATTCGGCCTTGAGCTGCTCCAGCCAGCGCCGGTGGTAGCCGGCATGGCGCGCGGCCAGGGCGGCCCGCCCGGCCCCGTCGCCCTCGGCCTGCAGGGCATAGGCGCGCGTGGTGTCCAGGAGCCGGTAGCGCATCATCGCCCCGAGCGGCCGGGTCACGACCATCGACTTGGCGATCAGGCTGTCGATCGCGGCGAAGACCATGGCGTCGTCGACGGGCCCGCCGGTCACCACGCCCAGCGCCGCCTCCATCGTGAACGGCCCGACGAACACGGCCAGCCGGCGCAGCACCAGCCGCTCCGCCTCCGACAGCAGGCCGTAGCTCCAGTCCAGCGTCGCCTGCAGGGTGCGCTGCCGCAACGGCGCGTTGCGCTGTCCCGGCCAGGACAGGGGCAGGCTCTGGTCCAGCAGGGCCGCGGTCTGCCGCAGGCCATAGGCCTGGACGCGGCCGGCCGCCAGCTCGATCGCCAGCGCCACCCCATCGAGCCGGCGGCAGATCTCCGCCACCAGGACAGCATCGGCGTCGCTGAGCGCGAGCGGCGCGCCGGACGCCGCGGCGCGCTCGAGGAACAGCCGGGCGGCGGAGAATTCCCCAGCCGCCGCCGCGGTCAGGCCGGGATCGTCCGGCGGGCAGTCCAGCGGCGCCAGAGGGTGGACCTGCTCGCCTTCGACCCGCAGCGCCTCGCGGCTGGTCGCCAGGATGTGGGCCGCGGGCGCGGCCCGGAAGATCTCGGCGGCCAGGCCGGCCGCGCCGTCGATCACATGTTCGCAGCTGTCGAGCACCAGCAGGAAACGGCGGTCGCGCAGATGGGCGATCAGGCCGGGAACCGGGTCCTCCGACCGGATCGGCAGGCCCAGCATCGACGCCACCGTGACCGGCACCAGCCGCGGGTCGGTCACCAGCCCGAAATCGACGAACAGGGCGGCCCCGGCGAAGCCTTCCAGCAGCTCATGCGCGACCGCGGCCGCCACCGTAGTCTTGCCGACCCCGCCGGGGCCGACGATGGTGACGAAGCGCGTAGCGGCGAGCTGGGCACCCAGCACCCGGACGGCCTCCTCCCGCCCCACCATCCGCGCCAGCCGCGCCGGCAGGAAGGTGGCGCCGGTGAAGGAGGCGCCGGCCGTGGCCGCCCCCTCCGCCGCCAGGGAGGACGAGGCCGAGCGCAGCACCGGCGCGACGAAGCAGTAGCCCCGGCCGGGCAGGGTGGCGATGTAGCGGGCGCCGTCCTGGCCGTCGCCCAGCGCCTTGCGCAGCCCGGCGATGTGGAAGCGCAGGCTGCCCTCCTCGACCGTCACGTCGGGCCACACCTCGGCCATCAGCTCGCGCTTGCCGACCGGCTCGTTCGGGCGGGAGACCAGGGCGACCAGGATGTCCAGCGCCCGCGCGCCGAGATCGATGGGGGCGCCGTCGCGGGTCAGCAGCCGCTCGCCCACGGCCAGGCGGAAAGGACCGAAGCTGAAGACGTCCCCGGCCTGCGCCGGCCCGATGATCATTCGCAACTCTCCAAACGGCCTGGCCGCATCCTAGGGGAAGGACCGGCGCGGCACCACCGACGGCCCGCCGCACCGGGACTCTTCGGCGCCGCGGCCCGCCGGGTGCAGAATCCAGCAAGCGGCGGCAAATCCCGGCGGTCCTGTGAAAGCACCGGCGCGGCGGCGACGCTAGGGTCGCGGCGGACCGGCCCGATCACGGCCCGTCCGCCCCGCAGCAGAGGAACGATCATGTCCGACGTAGTGCCGCCCACCACCCGGCGCGGCTTCCTGACGGCGTCCGCTACCGCGATTGCCGCAGTGGGTGCGCTGAACGTCCTCCCCACCCGGCCGGCCGCGGCCGCCCAGAGCAACCCGGTCCGCCCGTTCCGCGTCGAGATCCCTGAGGATGCGCTGACCGATCTGCGCCGGCGCATCGCTGCGACGCGCTGGCCCGGCAAGGAAACCGTCGCCGACGCCTCCCAGGGCGTGCAGCTGGCGCGGCTGCAGGCGCTGGTGCGGTACTGGGGCACCGATTACGACTGGCGCAAGGTCGAGGCGAAGCTAAACGCCCTGCCGCTGTTCGTGACCGAGATCGACGGGCTGGACATCCAGTTCATCCATGTCCGCTCAAAGCACGACAACGCCCTGCCGCTGATCATGACCCATGGCTGGCCGGGGTCGATCCTGGAGCTGGTGAAGGCGATCGGCCCGCTGACCGACCCGACGGCGCATGGCGGCAGCGCCGACGACGCGTTCCACCTGGTGGTGCCGTCGCTGCCCGGCTTCGGCTTCTCCGGCAAGCCGGCGGGGACCGGCTGGGGCTCGGACCACATCGCCCGCGCCTGGGGCGAGCTGATGGCGCGGCTGGGCTACAAGAACTTCGTCTCCCAGGGCGGCGATTGCGGATCGGTGATCTCGCACCGCATGGCGATGCAGCAGGTGCCGGGGCTGATCGGCATCCACGTCAACATGCCCGCCACCGTGCCGGCCGAGCTGCAGCCGCTGCTGGCGCAGGGCCTGCCCGCCCCGGCCGGGCTGCCGGCCCCGGAAAAGGCGGCCTATGACCAGCTGAACGATTTCTACCTGAACAACACCGGCTACGCGGCCATGATGGTGACCCGGCCGCAGACCGTGGGCTATGCCCTGGCGGATTCGCCGGTCGGCCAGGCGGCCTGGATGTACGACAAGATCGCGCAATGGACCTATAGCGGCGGCGATCCGGAGAAGTCCCTGACCCGCGACGAGATCCTGGACGACATCTCGCTCTACTGGCTGACCGACAGCGCCACCTCCGCGGCCCAGATCTACTGGGAGGATCACTCCAACAACTTCAACGCCGTGAGCATCGACCTACCCGCGGCAGTGACGATCTTCCCCGGCGAGATCTACCGCGCGCCGCGCAGCTGGGTCGAGCGCGCCTACCACACGCTGATCTACTTCAACCAGGTCGACAAGGGCGGCCATTTCGCCGCCTGGGAAGAGCCGGAGCTGTTCGCCACCGAGGTCCGCGCCGCGTTCCGCTCGCTGCGCTGACACCTGTCCCGGCAGGATAGGACAAGGGTCCGGCCATCCCCGGCCGGGCCCGTGTTTACCGTGCTTTACTTCCGCTAACACCGGCTCACAACCGCTAACGGGCGGTCCGCCGCGCACCCGACTAGATATCCAGCATCGAAGACGGGCTGGAGGACGCGGGCGATGGAGAAGGACGGCAATTTTGCCCTGGCCATCGACGCGTCCTGCGGCCCGGCCGAGACGGCCGAGGCTCTGATCGAGGATGTCCGCCGCGGGCTGGGCCGGAACCCGGCGGCGGCGCGGGCCGCTGCGGTGCGGCTGGTGACGCTGCTGACCCTGTCGGCCGCGACGCAGGCCGCGGGCAGCCGCGGCGGGCTGGCGCCGTGGCAGAAGCGCCGGGTCGACCGCTATCTGCGGCGGTCGCTGCACCGGCCGCTGCGGATCGAGGAGCTGGCGGAGCAGGCGGCGCTGAGCGCCAGCCACTTCGCCCGCGCCTTCAAGGACAGCTTCGGCACCACGCCGCACAGCTACATCATCGGCCTGCGGCTTGAGTTGGCCCAGCGGCTGATGCTGACCACAAGCGACCCGCTGAGCCACATCGCCCTGGCCTGCGGCCTGGCCAACCAGGCGCATCTGTCGAAGCTGTTCCGCCGCTGGCTGGGCGAGACGCCGAGCGCCTGGCGCCGGCGGCACCAGACCGAGGCGCAGGCCGTCCCACCCATCTCATCGTCAAGGAGCCCATCATGACCAAGATCGACAAGGTGCTGTACACCGGCAGGACCCACACCACCGGCGGCCGCGACGGCCTGGCCCGCAGCTCGGACGGCAGGCTCGACCTCAAGCTGTCGCCCCCCGGCGGCCCCGGCACCGGCACCAATCCGGAGCAGCTGTTCGCCGCCGGCTGGTCGGCCTGCTTCATCGGCGCGATGGGCCGCGCCGCGACCGAGCTGAAGGTCACCCTGCCGGCCGACCGCGCCGTCGACGCCGAGGTCGATCTGGGCACCACCGACGGCGCCTTCTTCCTGCAGGCCCGGCTGACCGTCAGCCTGCCCGGCCTGGACCGCGAGACCGCCCGGAAGGTGGTCGAGGCCGCGCACCAGATCTGCCCGTACTCCAAGGCCACCCGCGGCAATATCGACGTCACCCTCACCGTGGCCTGAACCACCCCGCCGGTCCCGAAGGAAGTCCCCATGTCCGAAGACATCGATCTCCCGCGCCGCCGCCTGTTCGGCACCGCGCTGATGACCCTGGCCGCCGCCCCGTTCGTCTCGATCGGGACCGCGGAGGCCGCCCAGACCAACGCCCCGGCGGCCAAGGCCCCCGCTTCCGGCGCCAGCTTCGGCCCGCTGAAGCAGATCGACGCCGGCGACCTGACCATCGGCTACGCCGAGGCCGGCCCGGCCGACGGCCCGGTGGTGCTGCTGCTGCACGGCTGGCCCTACGACATCTACAGCTTCGTCGACGTCGCGCCGGTGCTGGCCAAGGCCGGCTACCGCGTGATCATCCCGTATCTGCGCGGCTACGGCACCACCCGGATCCGGTCGGAGGCGACGGTCCGCAACGGCGAGCCGGCGGCCCTGGCGGTCGACACCATCGCCCTGATGGACGCGCTGAAGATCCCGAAGGCGGTCATCGCCGGCTTCGACTGGGGCGCCCGCACCGCCGACATCGTCGCGGCCTTGTGGCCGGAACGCTGCCAGGCGCTGGTCTCGGTCAGCGGCTACCTGATCGGCAGCGTCGCCGCCGGCAAGAAGCCGCTGCCGCCGAAGGCCGAATTCCAGTGGTGGTACCAGTTCTACTTCGCCACCGAGCGCGGCCGCGAGGGCTACAGCCAGAACCGGCACGACTTCAACAAGCTGATCTGGCAGCTGGCATCGCCGCAATGGCGGTTCGACGACGCCACCTTCGACCGCAGCGCCGCGTCTTTCGACAACCCGGACCATGTCGACATCGTGATCCACAACTACCGCTGGCGCATCGGCCTGGCCGAGGGCGAGGCGCGCTACGACGACCTCGAGCGGAAGCTGGCCCAGGGCCCCGTGATCGCCGTGCCGACCATCACCATGGAAGGCGACGCCAACGGCGCGCCGCATCCGGAGCCTGCCGCCTATCGCGGCAAGTTCTCGGGCAAGTACGAGCACCGCACCATCACCGGCGGCATCGGCCACAACCTGCCGCAGGAGGCCCCGCAGGCCTTCGCCCAGGCGGTGCTCGACGTCGCCAAGCTCTGACCTCTGGAGGTCCAGATGAGCCTGTCATTCTTCCGCCGCTTCGCCGCTGGCGCCATGATCGGCGCCGCGGGCGCCTTCACCGCCGCCTGCGGCACGCTGGGCGAGCAGGTCCGCTACGCCCCGGCGCCGGTGGCCCGGCTGGGCACCCGGTCGAAAGCGGCACCCCATGGCGATGCACCGCTGCCGGTGAGGCCGGGTTTCGGCGTCCCACCGACCCGCACCGGCATGTGATCGCCTGAGGGCCGCGGCGCGCCGGCACCATCGCTGGCGCGCCGCGGACTTTCCTGGAGCCGCGCCGCGACCGCCTTGGTCCCGGTGTCATGCACGTCGAAGGCAAATCCAGGGAGAACGATATATTGATCCGAATATAACGTTGACGGTTCACGGGCTTGGGGCCATCGTCATATCTATGTGAATATATCGATAGGAGCTCCGGCGTGCCGACCCTGCCGGTTTCCTTGCCCGTGTTCCGAACGGCCTCGATGCCGATGCCCGCCCCGGTCATCATCCCGCGCCCGCCGGCGGCCAGGCCGGAGGATCTCGTCCTCCCGGCCAAGGGCCGCGACCGGATTTGGGAGCTGTCGCCGAACCTGCATTGCTCGGTGGTCGGCACCTGCCTGTCGACCGGGGACCTGCGGCAGCTTTTCGCCAAGCTGAACGACCCGGACGCGCACACCGCCTCCGACCACGCGCTGCACGGCCGCGCGGTGCGGGCCGCCGGTCAGAAGGAGGTCGCCGGCAAGCTGCTGAACAAGCTGCTCGACAAGCGGCACGAAACCGCGATCAAGCGCTTCGCCAAGGCCCGGAATGCGGCCGAGGTGCGGGCGCTGTGGCAGGAGTCGCTGGAGCGCGGCGACATCCCCGGCGCCTATTGGGCGGTGCTGAGCCACCCGGCCACCGACAGGCCGCTGGTGCAGGAGGTCTATGGCGAGGTACACATGCTGTCGCATCTCGTCGGCATGTCGAACCGCGCCGACATCGCCCGGCTGCGGCATCTGGAGCAGGAGCTCGGCGGCCGCGACGACAGGATCGCGCGGCAGGAGGAGCGGCTGCAGCAGATCGGGGCCGAGCGTGAGGCCCTGGCCCGCCGGGTGGCGGAGCTGGAGCAGGCGGCCCGGCGCCAGGCGGCGGCCCCCGCGCTCGCTGTTCCGGTGGAGGATGAGGCGCTGCGCCGGCGCGTGGCCGACGAGCAGGCACGGTCGGCCCTGCTCGCCGAGCGGCTGGCGGCGCAGGACGAGGCCGTCGCCCGGCTGACGGAACGGGCGGGGCAGGCGGAGGGCCGGGCCGCAGCACTGCAGGACGAAATCGCCGCACTGGAGGCGGCGCTGGACGAGCCGGCGGCGGAGCCTGCCGAGGCGACCGGGCCGGCGCCGGAGCTGCGGGGGCGGACGCTGCTCTATGTCGGCGGCCGACCGAGTCAGATCGAGCAGCTGCGGGCCCTGACCGCGCGGTTCGGCGGCGTGCTGCTGAGCCATGACGGTGGCGTCGAGGACAACCCGACAATGCTGCCAGGCCTGGTCAGCCAGGCCGATGTCGCCTTCTTCCCGGTCGACTGCGTCAGCCACCACGCGGCTGGCCAGGTGAAGCGCCTGTGCCGCGAGGCCGACAAGCCGTTCGTGCCGCTGCGCACCGCCAGCCTGGCCAGCTTCGCCGCCGCGGTCGGGACGATGGGGCGTGCGGCCGCGGCGGAGCAGGGCCTGCCCCAGCCGCCAGAGCGAACGAATTGAGGTCCACTCGCATCAGAGTCTGACAGGATGTCGAGCGCCTTCGCGTTGCCTCTCCCGCAAGCGAGATCTTTTCAGAATTCGATCGGATCGTCCGGGAGTGCCCATGACGAAAGCAAAATGAGTCCCCCCTCCCCTTACGGGAGGGGGCTAGGGGGAGGGGGCTTTCTCGGCTCGATCCGGCCTCGATCACAGCAAAACTGCCTGTCCGACAGATCAGGTCTTTCGCCCACTCACGCGCGGACGCGCGCAGACCCCTCCCCCTAACCCCCTCCCGCAAGGGGAGGGGGGACTAAAGAAGAGCAGGTCGCGGCTATTCTAAAAAAGCCTCGCAAGCGGGAGAGGCAACGCCTTACCGCCTTGGCGTGATCGGACAGCCTATCTGGCCTGAACTCACCCGGCCCTAGTCGAGATATCCCTTGCCCTTGAGCCAGGCCTTCAGCCCCTGCTTGCTGTCCGGCTTCACCTCCTTGGCGAAGCCGTTCTCGTGCATCAGCGTCTTCTGCTTCGGGTCGTACCAGATCGGATCCTGGCTCGGCACGGAGCCGAGGCCAATAGGCTCGGTAACCTTCTTCGGCGGCGCCCACCAGCGGTCGCCCTGCCAGTACATCTTGGTGGTCGAATCCTCGTAGCGCTTGGTCTCGCCGTTGTAGCGGACGGCCGGATATTTCGAGAGGTCGGCCTTGGTCGGGTCCGGCGGCAGCTCGAGGTATTTGAGGTCGTCCTGGCTGTCCGGCAGCTTGCCGTCCTTGGCCGTCATGTCCTTGACGGTCTTGGCCACCTCCTCCGCCTGGTCCGGGGTCCAGCCGTTGAAGATCGCGCCGAGGCGGGCCCGGGTGTAGTCGAGGTCGCTGTAGGCGCCGGTCAGCTCGTTGCCGGCGCTGCGGGTCCGCTCGTCGCCGCCCATCAGGTGCTCGTCGCCCGGGAAGACCGTCTGCAGGATGCCGAGCAGGCCTTCGTCCAGCAGGTCGTTATGGTCGGCCAGCACCTCCACCACCTTCCGGTCCTTGACGCCGTACAGCACCTGGATGGCGTCGGCATCCGCCTTGTCGTAGGTGTGCGCGGCGTTGTAGGCGCTGCGGCCCTGGACGATGCCGGCGCCCGCCACCTGCAGCACCGCCGCGACCCCGCTGATCTTCAGCGGGCCGAGGGCGGTGATCAGCCGGCCGAGGGCCGTCTCGGCGATCGCCCCGTTCGACAGCGTCGCGCTGGCGGTGAGGGCGAACATCGCGTCGCTGACCGTGGCGGTGGCGTAGCCGGCCGTCTTCACGAAATCCTGCTTCGTGCCGGCCACGCCGAAGCCGTTCATGATGGCGTTGCTCAGATCGGCCCCGACATAGAGCACGTCGACCCCGCCGCCGCGCAGCCTGTCCAGCGCGCCGAGGGACTTGCCCCAGAGCGCCTTCTGCCCCCTCCCGAGATCGCTGGCGGCGACCCGGGCCTGCGCGCCCTTGAGCCGGGTCTCCAGGCTGCCCGGCGCGGTCGCGTCCTTGCCGGTCAGGATCTCCCGGGCGTTCGGCAGCAGCGCCGTCTGGGCGGCGTTGAGCATCATCATCGTGTGCGGCACATAGTAGACGAGATCGGCCGGCGAGCCGTCGAGCGCCCCGAGGTTGCGGCCGAACAGGATGGCGCTGCCGCCGCCGGAGAGGCGGGTGATGGCGTTGGTGCCGATGTTCAGCCGGTCGGCGCTCGCCATCTGCCGCTTTTCGGCGTCGGTCGGCTTCGCCCGCCCGGCGATGATGTCCTCCAGCCGTCCCTGCCCCATGCTGGCCTTCAGCCCGTCGACGAACTTGGCAAAGTCCTGATTGGGATTCGTCTTGGGGTCCTTGATGTATTTCTGCAGGGCGTCGATCTCGGCCCGGCTGGCCACGGCGTCGCCGCGGAGAATCGCCTGATAGCGATTCTCCGCCATGGCCTGGTTGATGTCCTTGACGCCGCCCTTCATGGTCTCGACCACCGCGAAGGTGGCCAGCGCGCGGGTCGACCGCTCGACCCAGATCGTGCCCGTGGCCGCCGGATCCGTGGTCGAGGCGTTGGCATAGGGATCGGTCTTGGTCTTGGGCAGCTCCGGCAGGCCGTCCATCGCCTCCTGGATCGACTTCGACTTGGTCATCATGATCCCGGTGCCCATGAGCATCGGCATCGGGGCGTCGCTGTCGAAGCCGTCGACCCTCTTCAGGTCGGTCTTGTACAGGCCGAGCGCGAGTTGGATGCTCTCCTGCCGCTCCCATTGCGGCAGCTTCTTCTCGCCCTCCCTGGTCAGGTCCTGGGCCTTCTGCTTGTTCTCCGGCGACAGGTTGTCGATCGCCTCCATGTCGCGCGCCAGCTGGTCGGTCGCGGGGATCGGGTCGTCGCTCTTGACCCCGCCCCAGCCGGTGAGGCCGTGGTATAGCTCGTTGTAGAGCTTGTTGATCTTCTCGTCCTGGCCGGTCGCGGCGGCGTCGAAATTCTCGATGCTGCGCCGCACCGCCCATTGGGCGTTCGAGTTCTGCGACAGGTAGTCGTTCCACCCGAGCTCGCCCTTCCCTTCGAGCTCCGTCCGCTTGTCGGCGCCGAGCACCGCCGTCCGCGCGGCGATGGCGGTCAGCAGCGACGTGCTGCCCCCGGCCGCGTCCTCGCGGCTCATGAAGCTGAAGAACTGCTGCTCATGCAGCAGGTTCATGCGATCGCCCTTCAGATCGCCGTTCATCTTGTCGACGATGCGGGCGGCCACATGGTCGACGAAGGTCTTGCCGGCGCCGGCCTTGTTTCCGTCATTGTAGAGGATGGTCTGACAGGAGGCGCCGAGGTCGAGCAGGGCTTGCATCTGCGCCCGCCGGTCGTCGCCGGTGGATTGCGAGCCGGCGATCGCGTCGATCGACTGGTCGACCAGCCCCTGGACGCGCGGGTCGGAGGCCAGCAGCGAGCCGCTGCCCGGCAGGGTGTCCTTGGTGTCCGTCTTTTCGCGCAGCTTGGCCAGGAAGGCCTTGGCGCCGTCGGTGCCGCCCTTGCCCCAGGCGGCCTGGAGCTCCCGCACCGGACGGTCGACCCGCAGCTCCTGGATTGCCTGCTTGGTCCCTTCGGTGACGGCGGCGAGGTACTGCTTCTCGTCGCCACCGACATAGGCCTGGTAGATGCCGGCCCGCTTGGTCAGGGCGGTGATCTTCGCCGCGTCCGGCCCTTCCGTGCCGTCGGCGAGGGCGACCAGCTGCCGCTTGGTCTCGGCCGTGACCGCGGCATAGTCGCCGCGATCGCCCGCCTCGGCGATCTTGCCGAGCTGGTCGGTGGTCCGCCCGTCGGCCTTCCACGACCGCTCCTTCATCTCGCGGACCTGATTGAGCGCGTCGAGGAAGACCGGATCCTTCGGCGCGCGCTCGGCGATCGGCGCGACCAGGGGGCTGAACTCGCCGCCCTCGAGCTTGCCGTCGCCATTGGCGTCGCGGCCGAAGCTGGGCACGCCCTGGCCCAGCGAGGCCTGGTCGACCTCCTGCGCGATGGCGACCACCAGGTCGTCCTTGGCCGTGTCCCGCTCCGCCTCGGTCTTCTTCGGGTCGCTGGCAGTCGCCAGGGCCTTGCGCTGGTTGTCCAGCAGCCCGAGCCGGTCCGAATCGAGGACATAGACCTTGTCGCAGCGCTCAAGCGCCTGGTCGATGTCGGCGGGGGCGCCGGGCCGGTTGCCGAAGGCCTTCGGGTCGAGCTGGGGCGTGGCCGCCAGCTGGTCGTGCAGGGCCTTGTTGTCCTTCGGGTCGACGCCCTCCTGCGCGTAGATACGGAACGGCCATACCCCCGGCTCGATCTTGCGCTCGGTGATTCCGGCCGGATCGCTGTTCCAGCGATAGACGGGCGGCGCCTCCGGCTGCTGCTCCGGCGGTGTCGCCGGCGTCTCGTCCTTGACCCGCTGCACCGACTGGTTGAACTGGTCCGCACTGGGGGTCCGCTTGACGACGGCGGGGCGAGTCTGCGCGACTCCGGAAAGAGCATCCCTGAAGCTCAGGCTCATGATCGCCTTCCCCCTCGGCTGTGAACCATTTTTGATAGTCTTGTGACAGGGGAAGCTACGGATGGAATTCCCATCCCGTCAACCGGAACCTAATCGAGTGGGATCACCCGCCCAGCAGCACCCGGTCGCTCTCGCGCGGCACCAGCTCCAGCGGCCACAGATCCTGCACCAGGCCGTCATAGGCATCGGCATAGCCCGGCATGGCGGCCAGCAGCGCCTCCGCCAGCCTCACGCCGAGGTCGTGCAGCGACAGGCGGAAGCAGGTCAGCGCCGGTGACAGGAAGCGGCTGGCCGGGCTGTCGATCATGCCGCCGATGATGGCGATGTCGCGCCCGGGCCGCACCCCAGCCTCGTTCAGCCGGCGGTAGACACCGACCGCCATCCGCTCATTCGCCACCAGCAGCGCCGTCGGCAGCGGCCCCTGGTCCAGCAGGCCGGCCGCCAGGCGATAGCCGCCGGCCTCGGTCATCTCCTCGGCCCGCACCAGGGCCTCGTCGAAAGCAATGCCGTGCCGCGCCAGGGCCCGGCGGTAGCCGTCCAGCAGGACATGGGCGTGCATCAGGTCGTGGCCGTTGTTGGCCAAGCCGATGCGGCGGTGGCCGAAGCCGACGAAGCGGTCGACCGCGACATCTGCCGCCTGCTCGAAATTGAGATCGAGCCAGGGATGGTCGCCGCCGGACAGGCTGCGGCCCAGCGCGGCAAAGGGGAAGCGGCGCTGGATCAGATAGTCCAGCCGCGGGTCGACCCGCCGGGTCCAGGGCAGCAGGATGCCGTCGGCCAGGCGCCGCTCGACCACCCGGCGCAGCTGCGCCTCCTGGTCGCCGTCCGGTGTGTTCAGCAGCACGATCAGGTCCAGCCCGTGCCGGCCCAGCGCCTCCTGCACCCCGGTGAAAAGCCCCATGAAGAAGGGCTCGCCGTACAGCTCGCCCCCGCTATAGGTCTGCAGCATGAAGCCGATCGCGTTGGTCGACCCCTGGCGCAGGGCGCGGCCGGACTGGTTCGGCGAATAGCCGAGCTCGGCCGCCGCCTCCAGCACCCGGCGCCGTGTCTCCGGATTGACGTCGCCGCGGCCGTTGAGGGCGCGGGAGACCGTCCCGATCGAGATGTTCAGATGCTTCGCGAGCTCACGGATCCCCAACGACGTCTCTCCCCTCCGGCACCTCCAGAGTGCAACCGAACCCGCACGCAGCACCAGAAGCGGATTGACAGGCCGGCGCGTCCGATATCAATATCGTAAACGTTTACGGCAACACAATCGAACAATCCGCCGAGCCGAGGGAGCGAGATCGAAGTGCGAGCCGTCTTAGCCGGATGTGGCGCCATGAGCCGGGCCTGGCTCGAAGCCGCCCGCCAGATCGAAGGGCTGGAGGTGGTCGGCCTGGCCGATCTCGACTCCGGGCGGGCCCGAGGGCGCGCCGACGAGTTCGGCCTGGCCGGCGCCGAGATCGGCACCGATGTGCCGGCCCTGCTGGACCGGCTGAAGCCCGACATCCTGTTCGACGTGGTCGTGCCGCCCGCCCGCCGCGACCTGGTGCTGGCCGGCCTCCAGCGCGGCTGCCACGTGCTGAGCGAAAAGCCGATGGCCGATAGCCTCGAAGCGGCGCGCGAGCTGGTGGCGGCGGCGAAGGCGGCCGGGCGGCTGCACGCGATCGTGCAGAACCGGCGCTACATCCCCGGCATCCGGCGCCTGCGCCGGGCGGTCGAGAGCGGCCTGATCGGCGACATCACCGGCGTGCATTGCGACTTCTTCATCGGGCCGCATTTCGGCGGCTTCCGCGAGGAGATGCAGCATGTGCTGCTGCTGGACATGGCGATCCACACTCTGGACGCCGCCCGCCTGGTCTCCGGCCGTCGCCCCCTCGCCGTCTACTGCCATGAGAGCAACCCGGCCGGGTCCTGGTACGCCCATGGCGCCAGTGCCAACGCCATCTTCGAGCTGGAGGGCGGCGCCGTCCTGACCTATCGCGGCAGCTGGTGCGCCGAAGGGCTGCGCACCAGTTGGGAGAGCCAATGGCGCCTGACCGGTACCAAGGGCAGCCTGAGCTGGGACGGCGCCGAGGGCTTTCGGGCCGAGGTGGCGAGCGACCGCCGGGACGGCCTGTTCTTCGAGCCCGCCGTCGTCGAGGTGCCGCCGGCGGATCCGGCCGACCGGACCGGCGGCCATCTCGGCGTCATCCGCGACTTCGTCGGCGCGATCCGCGCGGGCACCGAGCCCGAGACGATCGGCCACCAGAACTTCCACAGCCTCGCCATGGTCTTCGCCGCGATCGAGAGCGCGCGCCAGGGCCGCCGCGTGGCCATCCAGACGATCGAGGAATCATGACCGGCACCAAGCCTGCCCGGACCGGGCACCAGGACATCCGCATCGGCACGATGGTGAAGGCCAATGGCGACGATCCGGCCGGCTATGTCCGCCAGATCATCGCCCATGGCTTCGAAAGCATCGAGCCGTTCTTCTGGCAGACGCTGGGCGGCAAGGACATTCCGCGCCTGGCCGGCCAGATCCGCGAGGCGATCGGCGACAGCGGCGTCACCGTCGGCGCGCTCGGCATGTTCGGCAACCCGCTGGAGGACCAGGCGCAGGACCGCGAGACCCTGGCCGGGTGGGAGGCGCTGATCGACAACGCCCATCTGTTCGGCACCGACATCGTCGCCGGCTTCACCGGCCGGGTGCGCGGCCGGCCACTGGAGGAGAGCCTGCCGCGGTTCAAGGAAGTCTTCGGCCGTCTCGCCAAGCGCGCCGCCGACAAGGGCGTGCGCCTGGCCTTCGAGAACTGCCCGATGGAGGGCAGCTGGAAGTCCGGCGACTGGAACATCGCCCACAACCCTGCCGCCTGGGAGCTGATGTTCGACGCCCTGCCGGACGACAATCTCGGCCTGGAATGGGAGCCGTGCCACCAGCTGTACTATCTGATCGATCCGGTGCCGCAGATCCGGCGCTGGGCGCCGAAGATCTTCCACGTCCACGGCAAGGACGCGACGGTGCGCTGGGACGTGGTCAAGGAGCATGGCGTGCATGGCAAGGTCCCGTTCGCCTTCCACCGCACCCCCGGCTTCGGCGACACCGACTGGAACCGGGTGATCACCGAGCTGCGGCTGGGCGGCTTCCGCGGCGCGATCGACATCGAGGGCTGGCACGACCCGGTCTATCGCGACGACCTGGAGATGACCGGCCAGGTCGAGGGCCTGCGCTACCTGCAGCGCTGCCGCGGCGGGGAGTTCATCGCCAATCCGCAATAACAACACAGTGGAGGAAGCTCATGTCCAGGACCCTGCGACTTCTGTTGGGAACCGCCGCCCTTCTGGCCTCCGCCACCCTGGCCCAAGCCGAGCCGGTGACGCTGGAGGTCTGGACCCATGACGACGAGGGCGAGTTCACCTATGTGCTGGCCAAGGAGTTCGCGGCCCAGCACCCCGACATCACGGTCAACATCAAGCACGTCAACTTCGCCGACGTGGTCAACGACGCGATGCGCGCCTACGCCGCCGGCTCGGCCCCTGACGTCATCGGCATCGACAACCCGGAGACCGCGATGTTCGCGGCGCGCGGCGTGCTGCTGGACCTGTCGCCCTATGTCGAGCAGTCGCAGGTGATCAAGGCCGACGCCTTCTATCCCGGCCCGCGCAACTCCTCGACCTGGGATGGCAAGCTCTTCGCCATCCCGCGCGCCTCCAACACCCTCGCCCTCTACTACAACGCCGACATGTTCAAGGCGGCCGGCCTCGATCCCGACAAGCCGCCGCAGACCTGGGACGAGCTGTACCAGGCGTCGAAGAAGCTCACCGACCCGGCGAAGAACGTCTACGGCCTCGCCTTCTCCGCCATCGGTACGGAAGAGGGCACCTTCCAGTTCCTGCCCTTCATCCAGAGCGCCGGCGCCGATTACGACAGCGTCGGGTCGGACGGAGCGGTGCGGGCGCTGGAGTTCTGGCAGAAGCTGCTGGACGAGAAGCTGGCGTCGCCCGACACGCTGATCCGCGGCCAGCATGACTCCGCCGGCACCTTCAACACCGGCAGCGCCGCCATGGTCATCTCCGGCCCATGGGAACTGCCGGACATGGCGAAACAGGCCAAGTTCGACTATCGCGTCGCGCTGTTCCCGGTGGAGAAGGAAGGCAGCCCGCGCGCCTCGGCCCTGGGCGACTTCAACAACGTGATCTTCAAGACCTCCAAGCACCCGAAGGAGGCGTTCATGCTGCTGGAGTACTTCTACTCGCAGAACCACAGGATCTGGAATGAGTTCGGCCTGCTGCCGCCGGTCCAGAACGCCAAGGCCGACTCGCCGCAATGGCCGAAGGCCTATGCCGTGTTCACCGAGCAGATGCAGTACGCCCGGCCGCGCGGCCCGAACCCGGAGTGGCCGAAGATCTCGAAGGCGATCCAGAGCGCGATCCAGTCGGCCCTGACGCATCAGAGCGACGCGAAGACGGCGCTCGCGACCGCCCAGGCGACGATCGACCGCGTGCTGAAGAAGTGAGGCGCAGCACCGCCACCGTAGCAACAACGAGTCCCCCCTCCCCTCGCGGGAGGGGAGCAGGGGGAGGGGGTTGTCGATGACGAGCACCCGAACCGGCCAATCCATGACCGATCAATCGGTCAATTTCCAGTCGAAAGCCCCAGCGGCGCGAACCCCCTCCCCCTACCCCCCTCCCGCGAGGGGAGGGGGGACTAAGGAAGGCACCCGCCGCTCCACCCTCACCCGCATCCCGCTCCTCCGCACCCTGCGGGACGGCAGCGGGTTCGACGTGGTGCTGGTGCTGTGCGCGGTCGGGTACCTGCTGGTCTTCGCCGCTTTCCCGCTGGTCTACACGCTGGTGATGTCGCTGCAGCAGGTCGACCTGTTCTCGCTGACCTCCTTCGACCGGCCCTTCGCCGGACTGGATAACTACCGTGACGTGTTCTCGCGGCCGGAGGCGCTGCAGATCCTGAAGAACACCGTGATCTTCGTGGTGCTGTCGATCACCTTCCAGCTCAGCATCGGCTTCGGCCTGGCGCTGTTCTTCCAGCAGCCCTTTCCCGGCGCGACCTATATCCGCGGCGTGTTCCTGGCCGGGTGGATCATGCCGGCGCTGGTGGTCGGCGGGATCTGGAAATGGATCCTGGCCGGCGATTTCGGCGTGCTGAACTACGCCCTGACCAGCCTGCACCTCACCGATGGCAAGATCTTCTGGCTGTCGGACCCCGATTTTGCCCTGTTCGCGGTGATCATTGCCAACATCTGGCTGGGCATCCCGTTCAACATGATCCTGCTGTCGGTCGGCCTCGCCGCGATCCCGCGCGACCTGTATGAGGCGGCGGAGATCGACGGCGCCCGGGCCGGCCGGCGCTTCCTGCACATCACCCTGCCGATGATGCGGTCGACCCTCGGCGCCGTCGTCTCGCTCGGCATCATCTTCACGATGCAGCAGTTCGACCTGATCGCGGCCCTGACCAAGGGCGGCCCGGCCAACGCGTCGAACGTCGCCCAGTACTGGTCCTGGCAGATGTCGTTCGAGACCTACGAGATCTCGGCCGGCAGCGTCGTCGCCGTGCTGATGATCGCGCTGGTGATCCTGGTCGCGGCGCTCTACGTCCGCTCGACCGAGCGGGAGCATGCGGCATGAGGACGGCAAAGCCCTTCATCCTGCTGGGCTTCGCCCTGGTCTTCGCCGCGATCTACCTGTTCCCGCTGTACTGGATGTATGTCACGGCGCTGAAGTCCAGCAGCGAGATCTTCGCCTTCCCGCCGAGCTTCTGGCCGACCGACCCGCAATGGCAGTTCGGCCGGATCTTCGCCGAGCATGCGATGGACCGGTACCTGTGGAACTCGCTGCTGATCGCGGTCGGCACCACGGCGCTGGCGACGCTGATCGGCACCGGCGCCGCCTATGCCCTGTCGCGCCATCGCAACGCCTGGACCGCGGTGGCGCTGTTCCTGGTGCTGATGCTGCAGGTGCTGCCGCCGTCGCTGATGGTGACGCCGATCTTCGTCGCCTTCAGCCAGATCGGCCTGCTGGAGACGCCGCGCGCGGCCGTGGTGCTGGCGCAGACCGCCAAGGTGCTGCCGCTCTACATCGTGCTGTGCCGGTCGACCTTCCTGCAGGTGCCGCGCGAGCTGGAGGATGCGGCGCGGGTGGACGGCGCCTCGCGCATCGGCGCCTTCTTGCGCATCATGATCCCCCTCGCCCGCAACGGCATCCTGGTGGTGTCGGTGCTGATCTTCCTGCAGTCCTTCGGCGAGTACGTCTATTCGCGCTCGCTGATCGCGGCGGAGAACCTGCAGACCGCGACGGTCGGCCTGTCCTCCTTCATGGGCCCGAACACCAATGACTGGGGCGGGATCATGACCTATGCCGCGATCTACGTGACGCCGATCCTGATCGTCTTCGCCCTGTTGCAGCGCCGGATCGTCAGCGGGCTGACGGCCGGGGCGCTGAAGTAACGGCCCGACGGAGCCCGGCCAGCAGCACCAGCGCCCAGATCACCACCGCCAGCCCGCCGAGCACGCCGGCGATCGGCCGCTCGAAGAACACCAGGATGTTGCCGTCGGCCTTGATCATCGAGGTGAAGAAATGATCCTCGAGCATCGGCCCGAGGATCAGGCCCAGGATCAGCGGCGCCACCGGGAAGCCGTTCTCCTCCATCACGAAGCCGATCACGCCGAACACCAGGATCACCAGCACGCCGAGCAGCGAGTTCTCGATCGCGAAGGCGCCGACGATGCAGAACATCAGGATCAGCGGGTTCAGCAGGCTGCGCGGCAGCAGCAGGATCTGCCGCGCGGCCCGGATGGTGGCGAGGCCGAGCGGGATCATCACGATGTTCGCCAGGATGAAGATCAGGAAGATGGCGTACATCTGCGGCGCCTGCTCGATGAACAGGGTCGGCCCGGGGTTCAGACCCTTGAGGTACAGCACGCCGATGGCGATCGCGGTGATCGAATCGCCGGGGATGCCGAACACCAGCGCCGGCACCCAGGCGCCGGCCAGGGCCGAGTTGTTGGCCGAGCCGCTTTCGATGATGCCCTCGACATGGCCGGTGCCGAACTTCTCCGGCGTCTTCGAGAAGCGCTTGGAGACGGCGTAGGACATCCAGGCGGCGATGTCGGCCCCCGCGCCCGGCAGGATGCCGATCACGGTCCCGAGCACGCTGCCGCGCAGAAAGCTCTTCGGATAGGTGAAGAGCAGGCGTAGTTGGCCGGCCAGCACGTTGCCCGACGGCTGCCGCGCCACCTCGATCGGCTGGCGGATGGCCAGGACACCGCGCATTACTTCGGACACGGCGAACAGGCCGACCATGACGTTGATGGCGTTGATGCCGCCCAGCAGGTCGACGCTGCCGAAGGTGAAGCGCGGCACGCCGGCCGGGTTCTGCAGCCCGACGCAGGAGACCAGCAGGCCGATCAGCAGCGCCGCGATGCCCTTGGTCACCTGGGCGCCGGAGATGAAGACGGCGCAGGACAGGCCGAGCAGGACCAGCCAGAAATACTCGAAGGAGCTGAAGTTCAGCGCGAAATCGGCCAGGGCCGGCGCCGCCACGATCAGCACCGCCGTGCCGAACAGCCCGCCGAGCGCCGAGAAGAACAGCCCGGCGCCGAGCGCCACCTCCGCCTGCCCCTTGCGGGTCATGGCATAGGCCTCGTCGGTGTAGGCGGCCGAGGCCGGGGTGCCGGGCATGCGCAGCAGGCAGCCCGGGATGTCGCCGGAGAAGATCGCCATCGCCGTGGCGGTGACGATCGCTGCCACCGCCGGGATCGGCGGCATGAAGAAGGTGACCGGGACCAAGAGCGCGGTCGCCATGGTCGCGGTCAGCCCCGGAATGGCGCCGACCAGCATGCCGTAGACGGCCGAGCCGGCGATCACGGCCAGGACATAGGGGTCGAAGACCAGCTCGAG
>JAEKLZ010000464.1 GCA_019508225.1 Inquilinus limosus
CGCCGGAGACGGCGCCGGTCGCCAGGTTCACCGACACCCCGGCGGAAGAGCTGGCGTAGCTCGCCGTGTCGATGCCGGCGCCGCCGATCAGCGCATCGCCGCCGCCATTCCCTTCCAGCGTGTCGTTGCCGTCGCCGCCGTCGAGGCTGTCGTCCCCCACGCCGCCATAAAGGCTGTCATGCCCGGCCTCGCCGAAGACCTGGTCGGCCTCGCTGCCGGCGTCGACCGAGTCGTTGCCGGTGCCGCCATGGATGGTGTCGACCCCGGCGCCGCCGACGAGGCGATCGGCACCGTCGCCGCCGCTGAGATTGTCGTTGCCGCCTTCGCCGGAGAGCGCGTCGTCGCCGCCATTGCCGACGAGGGCATCATCGCCGAGCTCGCCGCCGACGATGTTGCGGCCGTTGTCGCCGGTCAGCTGGTCGGCATTGCTGGAGCCGTACAAATTCTCGATGCCGGTCAGCGTGTCGCCCGCGGCATCGCCGCCGGAGATGGCGCCGGTCAGCAGGTTGACCGCGACCGCCTCGGCCGAGCCCTGGTAGTTGGCGAAGTCCGAACCGTTGCCGCCGTCGAGGGCGTCGCCGCCGGCCCCGCCCCTGAGCGTGTCGTCGCCGGCGCCGCCGGTCAGCGCATTGGCACCGCCGTCGCCGTACAGCCGATCGGCGAAGGCCGAGCCGATGAGGTTCTCGAACCCGGCCAAGACGTCGCCCTGGGCGTCGCCGCCGCTGCCGGCGCCGGTCGCGAGGTTCACCGTCACCGCGGCGGCGGAGGTGTCGTACCTGGCCGTGTCCGTGCCGAGGCTGCCGTTGAGGATGTCCGCGCCCACACCGCCGACGAGGACGTCGTTGCCGCCACCGCCGCTGAGCCTGTTGTTGCCCGCGTCGCCGGTCAGGGTGTCGTCGAAGAACGAGCCGAAGACGTTCTCGAAGTCGACCAGCGTGTCGCCCTGGGCTTCGCCGCCGGAGACGGCGCCGGTCGCCAGGTTGACCGACACCCCTGCCGAGCTCTGCTGATAGTCGGTCGTGTCGACGCCGTCGCCGCCATTCAGGATGTCGGCGCCGGCCCCGCCCCGGATGAGGTCGTCGCCGCCCAGGCCGGTGATCGTGTCGTTGCCGCCCCAGCCGCGGAGAAGGTCGTTGCCACCGAGGCCGTTCAGGACGTTCGCCCCTTCGTTGCCGTCCAGGATGTCGGCGAAGGCCGAGCCGGTGAGGTTCTCGATCCCGCTCAAGCGATCGCCCGCGGCGTCGCCGCCCCTGCCGGTGCCGACCGACAGGTCCATCTGCACCGCGGCGGCCGAGCCGTCGTAAGAGACCGTATCGGTGCCGTCGCCGCCGTTGAGGGTGTCGCCGCCGGCCCCGCCGTTGAGGACGTCGCTGCCGGCGTTGCCGTTGAGGGTGTCGCCGCCGCCCCCGCCGCGGAGCGTGTCGTCGCCGCCGCCGCCGGTCAGCGCATTGGCCCCGGCGTCGCCGTCCAGGGTGTCGGCCAGGTTCGAGCCCACGATGTTCTCGATGCCCGTCAGCGTGTCGCCCTGGGCGTGCCCCCCCGTGCCGGTGCCCGCCACCAGGTCGACGGTCACCCCGGCGCCGGAATTGTCGTAATAGGCCGTATCGATGCCGGCGCCGCCGATCAAGACGTCCGCGCCGCCTTCCCCGGCCATGGCATCGTCGCCGCCGCCGCCGTCAAGGGTATTGCTGACGGCGTCGCCGCCCAGGGTGTCGGCGAAGGCCGAGCCGATCAGGCTCTCGATGCTGGAAAACGTGTCGCCATCGGCCCAGCCCCCGTGGAGTTCACCGCCGCCGCTCAGCCTGAAGACGATCGCGGCGGTGGATCGGGCATAGCTCACCGTGTCGTTGCCGCCATTGCCCTGGAAGTCGTTGGCCGCGGCGCTGGCGCCGAAGACATCGGCGAAGCCGGACCCGGCGATGCCCTCGATCCCGCTCAACACATCGCCCTGGGCGTCGCCGCCCGTGCTGGTGCCCCCCGCCAGGTCGACCTGCACGCCGGCGGCCGAGCCGATGTACCAGACCCTGTCGAAGCCGGCGCCGCCATCGAGGACGTCGGCGCCGCCATAGCCGAAGATCTCGTCGTCGCCATCGCCGCTGGTGATGGCATTGGCCCCGGCATCGCCCTGCAGGAAGTCGCCGGAGGCCGAACCGACGATGTTCTCGATGCCCGTCAGCGTGTCGCCCTGGGCGTCGCCGCCCGTGCCGGTGCCGGCCCGCAGGTCGACTGTCACGCCGGCAGCCGAGCCGTCGTAATAGACCGTGTCGACACCGTCCCCGCCGTTGAGGACGTCGGCGCCGGCATAGCCGTTGATCAGGTCGTTGCCGTCGCCGCCGTCGATGGCATTGGCCACGGCGCTGCCTTGCAGGATGTCGGCGAGGGCCGAGCCGACGATGTTCTCGATGTTCTGCAGCGTGTCGCCCTGGGCGTCGCCGCCCGCGCCGGTGCCGCTCCGCAGGTCGACCGTAACGGCGGCGGCCGAGGCGCTGTACCGGGCCGTGTCGATGCCGCCGCGGCCGTCGAGGAGGTCGGCGCCGGCGCCGCCGTCAAGGACATTGGCCCCGGCATCGCCGCGCAGGGTGTCGGCGAAGGCCGAGCCGGTCAGGTTCTCGATGCTCTGCAGCACGTCGCCCGCGGCCTCGCCGCCCGAATTCACGCCGGAGGCCAGGTCGGCGGTGACGCCGGCGGCGGACTGGACATAGGTCGCCGTGTCGATGCCGGCGCCGCCCTGCAGGGTGTCGGCTCCGGCGCGGCCTTCGAGCAGGTCGTCGCCGGCGCCGCCGTCGAGGACATTGACCCCGCCTTCGCCGCGCAGGGTGTCGGCGAAGGCCGAGCCGATCAGGTTCTCGATGCTCTGCAGCAGGTCGCCCGCGGCCCAGCCGCCGGTGGTGCCCGCCTGCAGGTTGGCGGTGAGCGCGAAGGTGGCGTCGTCATAGACGGCGGTGTCGACGCCGGCGTCGCCCCGCAGCACGTCTCCGGCGGCGCCACCCCTGAGCCGGTCGTTGCCGCCGCCGCCGTCGAGAACGTCGCCACCATTGCCGCCGTCCAGGGTGTTCGCCCCACCGTCGCCGGTCAGCTTGTCGTTGAGGGCGGACCCGACGATGTTCTCGATCGCGGTCAGCGTGTCGCCCTCGGCGTCGCCGGCGAAGGCGGTGCCGGCCAGCAGGTTGATGACCACCGCTGTCGAGCCCTGGTAGTCGGCCGTGTCGATGCCGGCGCCGCCATTCAGGATGTCGGCGCCGGCCCCACCGCGGAGGGTGTCGTCGCCGCCCAGGCCGGAGAGCGTGTCGTTGCCGGCGAGGCCGCTGATGATGTCGATGCCGTCGGTGTTGGCCGGATTGCCAATCTCGCTGCCGGTAAGGGTGTCGTTGCCGGCGGTGCCGTTGAGGGTCTGGGTCACGGACGTCCTCCTGCTTGCGGGTCAATGCCGCCCGTTCTGCGGGAGCGGCCGAACAGCCAGATGCGCCCGGTGGAGCCGGGCCGGTGCGGACCGGGAAGATTTAGCAGAGTTGCGGCATAACCGGTTAGGTCCAGATCCGACGAATCATGAGTCCAGATGCGGATTCGATGACGCGGAATTCCGCAGCGCCGCGCCCGGCATGCCCCTCGGACGCATCGATCCCCGTACCCATCGGATGTACCGGACCTAGACCCCGGGGTGGTTACGCCGCCGGCGCGCCTGGAGGTACCGAGAGACATCGGAAACAGGAACGCTCAGCAGGAGACAGACATGAGCCCGGACAGCCTCTCACACCCCGGTGAACCGGGGGCCGAAGAGCTGGTGCCGTCGCGCTATGCGCTGCGGATCGGCGAGATCGACGTGCTGGTGGTCAGCGACGGCGTGCTGCCGCTGCCGACCGCGATGCTGGCCCACAACATCGACCCGGCCGTCCGCGCGGCCTGGCTGAAGGACATGTTCCTGCCGCCGGACGCGTTCGACTGGGCGCTGAACGTGGTCGTGGTGCGCAGCGGCGACCAGACGATCCTGGTCGACGCCGGGCTGGGGTCCGACCCGGACCTGCACCTGCCGCGGGCCGGGCAGCTGATCAAGCGGCTGGAGGCCGCCGGCATCGATCTCGGCTCCGTCACCGACGTGGTGCTGACCCATATGCACATGGATCATGTCGGCGGGCTGCTGGTCGACGGGGTGAAGGAGCGGCTGCGGCCGGACCTGCGGATCCATGTGTCCGCCGCCGAGGTCAAGTTCTGGGAGGCGCCCGATTTCTCCCACGTCTCGATGCCGCCGGGATTCCCCGACGCGCTGCGGTCGGCCGCCAAGCATTTCGTGCAGGAGTATCGCGGCCAGCTGCGGACCTTCGATCAGGAGCATGAGGTGGCGCCGGGCGTGGTCGTCACCCGCACCGGCGGCCACACCCCCGGGCACAGCGTGGTCCGCGTGGCATCCGGCGGCGAAGGGCTGGTCTTCGCCGGCGATCTCGTGTTCACGGTCGGGTTCGACCATCCCGAATGGTACAACGGCTTCGAGCACGACCCCGAGGAGGCCGCCCGCATCCGGGTCCGCCTGCTGCGGGACCTGGCGGCGAGCGGCGAGCTGCTGGTGGCGACGCATCTGCCGTTCCCGTCCATCGGCCGGGTGGCGGCCAGCGGCGATACCTTCCGCTGGGTGCCGATCTACTGGGACTACTGACCGCTTGCCGGTCTGATCGGGGGGCGCGGCGGGACGGCTGCGCCCCTTTTTGCTTAGCCGCCGTCAGACGGCCGCGCCAAGTGTATGTCCGAGAGGTCTTTCCGGCAGCCTGAACGCGGGGTCCCAGCCGAGCTCGCGCACCGCCTTCTCGACCAGCGCCGGCCCGCCGGGCTCGGCCACGTTGAAGAGGCCGGGCCGGCCGCGATCGACCGCCAGCAGCGCCGCCCGGGCCGCGGCGTCGACATGCACCGAGCCCGGCGCCGGCGGTGCGTCCGCACCGGTGCCCGGGCCGTAGAATTGGCCATAGCGCAGCACGATGCCTTCGAGCGGCGGGGTGTGCAGCACCTGGGTCTCCAGCGCCACCACGCCGTCGATGCTGACCCGCCGCGGGTTGTCGGGCGACCGGTCGAGCGGATGGTCCTCGGCATAGGGCGGCGTGCCGGGGGCGTAGACCCAGGCGATGCTCTGCGCGATCAGCCGGCGGACGCCCGCCTCCCGCGCCGCCGCGACCAGGTTGCGCGTGCCCTCGCTGCGGATGCGGGCGTTGCGCGGCCCGGCCTCGGCCATGCGGGCCGGGTCGAGGCCGGGCGGCAGGTCGGTCAGCTGGTGGATCACGATGTCCGGCCGCGCCGCGGCGACGGCGTCGGACAGGGCCCGGGCGTCGAACACGTCGACCACCACCGGCTCGGCGCCGAGCCGGCGCAGCGCCTCGGCCTTGGCCGGGTCGCGGGTGGTGCCGAAGACCTGGTGCCCGGCGGCGCGCAGCAGCGGCACCAGGCGGCGGCCGATGGCGCCGCCGGCACCGGCGAGGAAGATCGTCATGGGATTCTCCTTGGCAACGGCGGCCGGCCTCATTCCAGGGCCAGGCCGAAGCGCAGCGCGCCCGCGAGCAGGCCGCAGCGGTAATAGAAGCGGTGGCCCAGCACGTTGCTCAGCGGGGTGTCGAGCACCAGCCGGGCGCAGCCGAAGGCCTTGCCCTCGTCCGCCAGCCAGGCGATCAGCCGGGCGCCGTGGCCGCCGCTGCGCTCGGCCTCGTCGGTGACCAGGTCGTCGACATAGAGATGCGGGCCGTAGACCAGGTTCTCCTGCACCCGGAAGCCGGCCAGGGCCACCGGCGTGGCGCCGCGCCACAGGGCGGCCAGCCGGTAGCCGGACGTGGCCTGCAGGCGCCAGCGCGCCACGAACTGGTCCGCCGAGGCCAGATGCGGCCGCAGCTGCCGCATCACCGGCCAGCAGGCGGCGACAGCGGCCTCGTCCTCGACGGCGCGGAGATCCAGGGCGTCTGCAGCAGGCATGGCCGACATGGCGATGGCCCTTTCCGGAGGGACGGGTTAATATCAGTACACGAATAACATATAAGAGCACTGATATTATGGTCAAGGGCGGCGACGGGCCGGTGATTCCGCGGCCGGGCGAGGGCAAGCGGGGCGAGGCCGGGTATCTCGGCTATCTGCTGCGCCAGGCCGGCGGCGCCTACCGGCTGCGGGTGGAGCGCGCCCTGGCCGACCTGGCGGTGACGCCGGCGCAGTTCACGGCGCTGACCATGGTCGCCGCCTATCCCGGCCTGTCCAGCGCCGACCTGGCGCGGCTGGCGGTGCTGACGCCGCAGACGGTCAGCGTCATCGTCGCCAATCTGGAGCGGGCCGGATCGGTGCTGCGCCGGCCGCACCCGGTGCATGGCCGGATCCTGACCGTGGCGATCACCGACAGCGGCCAGGCGCTGCTGGCCCGCTGCCGCGAGCGGGTGCAGGTGCTGGAAAAGCAACTCGCCGCCGGGCTGTCGCCGGAGGAGGAGGCGGTGATCCGGCGCTGGCTGGTCGCCGTGGCGGCGGAGGGCGGGGAGGTCGATGCCGACCAGCCGGCCTAGGCTTCATTCACCATCTCTCGGGCATGGTTCGCGTTGCCTCTCCCGCTTGCGGGAGAGGTCGGGCTCGCGCAGCGAGACCGGGTGAGGGCGGCTCGGCCGCGACACCAGGATCAGCGTTTCAGGGCTGGGCGCGTCATGCATTCGCTCGTGGCAAAGCGGTGCTTTCGGCAAGGCCGCTGTCCCCTCACCCGGACATCCTTCGGATGTCCGACCTCTCCCGCAAGCGGGAGAGGCCACGCGCTCTCACATCGACATCTGTCCCGCCGATCCGGAAATGCGTTGATCCCCGGCCCAACTGCGGAGGCTAGGACAGGGCCGACGGATGCAGCAGCGGCCGGTAGCCGGCGGCGAGGACGGCGATGCTGGGCAGCGGCGTCAGCAAGCCGACAGGGCCGGAGGGCCGCGGCCTGGATTCGGCATAGCCTGACGGGCTCCAGCGGCGCAGCCCGCCGCCCAGCACCAGCCAGGCGCCGCCGGGATCGTCGGACAGCGCCACCATCGCCCCGTCCGGCAGATCGGCCGCCGGATGCGGCACCACGCGCTGCCGGCGGGTGGCGGGGTCGATCCGGGCGGGGTGCAGGACGGCATCCATCGCCTCGGCCCGCGGCGGGGCGTCCAGGCCCTGCGCCTGCATCCAAGCGGCGCGCCAGGCGTTGTAGGCCTCGCGCCGGCATTCGGCGCAGGGCCGGTGGCCGGCGGCGATCGCCACCGCCTCGTCCAGGAAGAACAGATGAGTCCAGCGGCCCGGCTGCATCACCGGCCGCCACCATCCCTTGAATTCCAGCCGGCAGCAGATCCAGCGCTTGGTCGACCATGGCCGGCGGATGCGGCCCCCGGCATCGTGGATCACGCCGCGATTGCCCAGCAGGGTGCCGCGGGCGGGGTCGGCGACGATCTCGCCGAAGGGCG
>JAEKLZ010000465.1 GCA_019508225.1 Inquilinus limosus
GGATCACCTCGGTCTGGATCGCGGCGGTGTCCGCATCGTTGTAGACGCCGTGGTTCTCCCAGAACCGCGCCGTCTCGGTCTCCAGCGGGTCCATCACCACCAGCAGCTTCAGCTTGGCCAGCGCCTCGGCCAGCTTGGCATTGTTCGGGAAGGCCTGAAGCGGGTTGAACCCCTGGCAGAAATAGAGGTTCATCTTGCCCTGCTTCATCAGCTCGAAGGCCCGCAGGATGTCGTAGTTGGCCACGTCGAGCTTCGGCAGCCAGTCATAGGCGAAGTCGTTCTCGGGCGTCGCCGCCGCGCCGAACATCGCCTTCTGGAAGCTGACGAAGAACTTCCTGTAGTTCTGCCAGAAGCTGGTCTGGTTCGGCCGCAGCGGCTTGAAGCCGCGGGTCGACATGTAGGTGGTGAGGTCCTTCTCCGTGTCCCGGGGCAGGTTCATGTAACCGGGCAGCGAATTCGACAGCAGCCCGATATCGGTCAGACCCTGGATGTTGGAATGGCCGCGCAGCGCGTTCATGCCGCCGCCGCGGATGCCGATATTGCCCAGGATCAGCTGCAGCATCGCCATGGTGCGGATGTTCTGGGCGCCCTTGGAATGCTGCGTCCAGCCCAGCGCGTACATCGAGGTCATCGCCTTGGTCGGCGACGAAGCCTCGCCGACCATCTCGGCCACTTTCAGGAACTTGTCCTTCGGCGTGCCGGTGATGCGCTCGACCATCTCCGGCGTGTAGACGGCGACGTGCTGCTTCAGCAGGTTCCAGACGCAGCGCGGATGCTGCAGCGTGTCGTCGACCACGGCGTAGCCGTCCGGGCCGATCTGGTAGTCCCAGGTCGACTTGTCGTAGTCGCGCTTCTGCTCGTCATAGCCGGTGAACAGGCCGTCATTGTAGGCGAAGCCTTCCTTCACCAGGAAGCTGGCGTTGGTGAAGGCCTTCACATACTCCCACTGCACCTTGTCGTTCTGGATGCACTGGTTGATCAACCCCAGCAGGAAGGCGATGTCCGTACCCTGCCGGATCGGCGCGTAATAGTCCGCCACCGACGCCGAGCGGGTGAAGCGCGGGTCGACGACGATCAGCTTGGCGCCGCGGTTGGCCTTGGCTTCCGTGACCCATTTGAAGCCGCAGGGATGGGCTTCGGCGGCATTGCCGCCCATGATGATGACGAGATCGGTGTTCTTGATGTCGGTCCAGGAGTTCGTCATGGCTCCACGGCCAAATGTCGGGGCGAGACTCGCCACCGTCGGGCCGTGTCAGACGCGCGCCTGGTTGTCGAATGCCAGAATTCCGGTGCTGCGGACCACCTTGTAGGTGGCGTAGGCGGTTTCGTTGGTGGTGGCCGAGGCCGCGAGGAACCCCGTGGTCAGCCACCGGTTGACCGTGGTGCCGTCCTTGTTCTTGGCGATGAAGTTCGCGTCGCGGTCGTCCTTCATGGCCCGGGCGATCTTGTCCAGCGCCTCGCCCCAGGAGATCCGCTCGAACTTGTCGCTGCCGGCGCGCCGCAGCATCGGGGTCTGCAGCCGGGTGGCGGATTTGACCGTGTCCAGCAGCGCCGCGCCCTTCGGGCACAGCGTGCCGCGGTTGGTCGGGTGGTCGGCGTCGCCCTCGATATGGGTGATCTCGGCCCGCTCACCCTTCCGCAGGTCCCCCTTGGAGTAGAGGATGATGCCGCAGGCCACCGAGCAGTAGGTGCAGGTGTTGCGGGTCTCGGTGGTGTTGGCGAGCTTGAACGGCCTGATCGCCGCGGCATAGGCCGCTTCGATGTCGCCGAAGCCGAAGGCTCCCAGCGTCGTTCCCGCCACACCCGCACCGGCCCCTTTCAGGAAGCCGCGGCGCGAGAGCTTCATGTCCATCCTGGGCCTCCTGGAAGCCGGTTCCGCAAAAGACGTGCCAAATCCGGAAAATGCTACGCTTGGAACGGTTCCAAGTCAAATGGCCGATGGCACCCTATACCTTCGTATTGTTTTGCTATTACAACAGCTTATTGTGACCGTTCGTGCGGGGCTGATGAGCACTGAGGCGGCGAGTCGCGGTTGACCTTCCGCCCGGCTTCGCCGTCTAATCGCCGCCGTGGCTCTCATCAGCGCTCCCGCGTCGCGGGGCTGCAGCGATGCCGTCAGGCACATCGGTCCGCCCGCAAGGCGGCGCGATGCTGCATGGCCGCTGGTGGTGCCGTCTCTTCTCCCGAAGCCCTGCCGACACAGGAAACCCGACCATGACCAGCCGCCGTGACGTCCTGCGGGCGGGCGTTGCCCTGTCCGCCGCCCTGGCAACCCCCGCCTTGGCCGGGCGGGCCGAAGCGGCCGATGCCGTCTTCTCCCCGTCGCCGGGCGACTGGCGGCGGTTCATGCTGACGACCCGGATCGCGCCCGCGCGCGCCGCCGGCGGCGCCGGGCTGATCCAGGCCTGGGTGCCGCTGCCGTCGGTCGAGGAGGATGCCTGGATCCGCCCCGGCGACACCCGCTGGACCACCAATGCAGCGTCAGCCACGATCGAGCGCGACGCGGCCTCTGGTGCCGCCATGCTGCATCTGGTCTGGGCCGATGGCGAGGCGGCGCCCAAGGCCGAGGTGACCAGCTCCGCCGCGCTGCGCGACCGCGCGGTGGCGCTGGCAACGCCCGGACAGGGCCAGCCCCTGACCGAGGCCCAGCGGCAGCTGTATCTCCTGCCCACCGCGCTGATCCCGACCGACGGCATCGTCAAGGAGACGGCGGACCGGATCACCGCCGGCGCCGACGGCGATCTCGCGAAGGCGCGGGCGATCTATGACTGGGTGGTGCTGAACACCTTCCGCGACGCCGCCGTCCGCGGCTGCGGCCTCGGCGACATCGCCACGATGCTGCAGACCGGCTATCTCGGCGGCAAATGCGCCGATCTCAACGCCCTCTATGTCGGCTTGGCGCGCGCCTCCGGCATCCCGGCGCGCGACGTCTATGGGCTGCGGGTGGCGCCGTCGCGCTTCGGCTACAAGAGCCTCGGCGCCAACAGCCCCACCGTGACCAAGGCGCAGCATTGCCGGGCCGAGGTCCATCTGGCGGGGTTCGGCTGGGTCCCGGTCGATCCCGCCGATGTGCGCAAGGTGGCGCTGGAGGAGCCGCCGGGCCAACTCGCCCTCGGCGACCCGAAGGTCGCGGCGGCCCGGGGCGGCCTGTTCGGCGCCTGGGAGGGCAACTGGATTGCCTATAACGATGCCCATGACGTGGCGCTGCCCGGCAGCACCGGCCCCGCACTCGCTTTCCTGATGTACCCCCAGGCCGAGGTTGCGGGCGTCCGGCTCGACTGCCTCGACGCCGACACCTTCGCCTACAGCTTGGACGCGGCCGAGATCTCGGTCTGATCGAAAGGAAGACCTCATGGTCCTGGCAACCCGCGACAGCGCCTCTGGCCCGATCCGTCTGACCAGCCTGGCGCATGGCGGCGGCTGCGGCTGCAAGCTGGCGCCCGCCGTGCTGCAGGAACTTCTGGCCGGCCAGCCGGCGGCGACGCCGTTCCGCCAGCTGCTGGTTGGCACCGAGACCGGCGACGACGCCGCGGTCTGGCAGCTCGACGACGACCGCTGCGTCATCGCCACCACCGACTTCTTCATGCCGGTGGTCGACGACCCGCGCGATTTCGGGCGGATCGCCGCCACCAACGCGATCTCCGACGTCTACGCCATGGGCGGCCAGCCGATCTTCGCGCTGGCCATCCTCGGCATGCCGCTGGGCAAGCTGCCGGCCGAGACGGTGCGCGAGATCCTGGCCGGCGGCGCCGCGACCTGCGCCGAGGCCGGCATCCCGGTCGCCGGCGGCCATTCGATCGACGCGCCGGAGCCGATCTATGGCTTGGCGGTGATCGGCACCTGCCGGCCGTCGGAGCTGCGCCGCAACTCCGGCGCCCGGCCCGGAGACGCGCTGATCCTGACCAAGGCCCTCGGCGTCGGCATCTACTCCGCCGCCTTCAAGAAGGAGGTGCTGTCGGCCGAGGGCTATGCCGAGCTGATCGCCAGCACCACCCAACTCAACCGGATCGGCGCCACGCTGGGGCGGGAGGAGGCGGTACACGCCGTCACCGATGTCACCGGCTTCGGCCTGCTCGGCCATGGGCTGGAGATGGCGTGCGGCGCCGGCGTCACCCTGGCGATCCGGCAGGACGGGCCGGCGCTGTTCGCCCAGGCGGAGATGCTGGCGCAGGACGGCTTCGTCACCGGCGCCTCGCACCGCAACTGGGCCAGCTACGGGGCCGAGGTGACGCTGCCGCCCGGCCAGCCGGAATGGCGTCGGCACCTGCTGACCGACCCGCAGACCTCGGGCGGGCTGCTGATCGCCTGCGCCGCCGACCAGGCCGACGCCCTGCTGGCCCGCATCACCGCCGCCGGCCATCCGGCCGCCCGCCGCATCGGCATGGTCGAGGCCGGCCCGCCGGGTGTCCGCATCGAAGCGTGAGTGGCTGCGTCAGCCGCGCCGGGTCAGGAAGCGTGAGGATTCGCGGACCACGATGTTGACTGGGACGGCGACGTCCTTCGGCTCGGCCCGGTCCTCCTCCATCAGGTGGACCAGCTCGGACACAGCGATCTCGGCGCGGTCCCGCACCCGGATGTCGATCGTGGTCAGCGACGGGATGCTGTAGGCGCCGTCCAGCATGTTGTCGACGCTGACCAGCAGCATGTCGCCCGGCACCTTCACGCCGCGCTCATGCAGCAGGCGCAGCGCCCCGATGGCGGCGTTGTCGCTGGCCACGAACAGGCCGTCGATCCATCGAAGGTCCAACTGCCCGCCGCCTCGGTCAGGATGCCGTCGCGCGGCTGGCCCAGCGCGGCGACGGCATCCAGGAACGCTTTCTGCCGCGCGGTGCTGACCGTAGCGTCCTGCGGCCCGGCGATCATGGCGATGCTGCGGGCGCCGGCGCTGACCAGATGGGTCGCGGCCAGCCGCCCGACCTGGTCCTCGTCGACCAGGACGTAGAAGCCGCGCCGGCGTCGCAGGTCGATGCAGAACGACCCGCGGCCGTGATGCTGCGGGTCGGGGATGCCCAGCTGGTCCAGGATCGCGGTGTAGGTTTCGCCATGCGGGCTGTAGAAGATGGCGCCGTCGACCTGGCCCTCGACGATCAGCCGGGTGCAGTGCTGCCGTACCGCCGACCCGCCCTCCGAAGCGGTGACGATGGCGTTGTAGCCGAAGCCGGCCAGGGCGCGGTGCACCGCCGACAGCCAGTCCGGGATGATCGGCCAGTCGAGATGGTTCAGCACCAGGGCGATGGTGCCGGTTTGGCGCCCGCCGGCGCGGCCGCGATCGGCGACATTGACCTGCAGCGCCTCGGCCGCCGCCTCGACCCGGCGCCGCATCTCGTCGCTCACCGGCCCGCGGCCTGTGATCACCCGCGACACGGTGGCGGTGGAGACGCCCGCGGCCTGGGCGATGTCGAACAGCGTGACGCGGTCGGTCATTCCTGATCCTTGGCCCGAACAGGAGCCTGCCGCACCAGATCATGGATGGCCGGGATTCTGCAAGCTCTCTGCAAGATTTTGCAGCACCTCGTTTTGGAAAAGTCAGCCCAGGCCGAGATTCCGGTTGACGGTCGATCGGACTCACGGCAGCGTTGTGAAAATCTTGCAGTTCGTTACATGAAATTGCAGCGCTGGTCACGGCCGGCACCGGGAAGGGGGAGGGCATGATGAAGCTCGGCCTGTACAGCGTGTCCTATGCCGGCATCTGGTATCGCGGCGAGGCGCTGCCGCTGCCCGACCTGATCCGCAAGGCGCGGCAGCTCGGCTTCGCCGGCATCGAGCTCGACGGCAAGCGCCCGCATGGCAACCCGATGGACCTCGACGCTGCGGCGCGGCAGGAGATCCGGCGGATCGCGGCGGGCGAGGGGATCGAGATCGCCGCCGTCGCCTCCAACAACGATTTCACCACCCCGGTGCCGGACCATCTCGAGCCTCAGATCCTGATGGTGCGGGAGCAGATCCGCCTGACCGCCGATCTGGGGTCGAAGATCCTGCGCGTGTTCCTGGCCTGGCCCGGCGTCACCTATCGCGCCGACGGGCTGGCCCATTACGACGTGGCGCGGCGGCGCTGGGAGGAGATCTGGCGCGACACCACCCGCTACGAGATCTGGGACAGCGCCCGCACCGCCTTCCGCGAGCTGGCCCGCTTCGCCGAGAGCGAAGGCGTGGTGCTGGCGCTGCAGAATCACGGTCCGGTGATCCGCCACCACCAGGACGTGATCGACATGGTGCGCGAGGTCGACTCGCCGGCCTTCATGGCCTGCCTCGACGCGCCGCTGATGACGCGGCAGGACGACGACTATATGCGCCAGGCGTGCCTGGCCGGCCGCGGGCTGCAGGTGCATTCGCACGTCTCGGGCGAGTTCAAGCGCGACGCCAAGGGCCGGGTGGTGCAGGTCCCGTACCGCTTCGGCGAGGACGTGCCGAATTATCCGGCCTTCGTCCGGGCGATGAAGGAGATCGGCTATGACGGCTATGTCTGCTTCGAATACTGCCACCTGGCGCTGAACGAGCGGAACGAGATCCAGGGCCGCGACTTCGTCGACTCCCAGGCCACCCTGTTCCTGGGCGGGGACCATCGCCACCGCGTCGGGCGGCTTCCTGCCCGGGATGACGCTGATCCCGGAGCTAGTCGCCACGGTCGCGATCGCCGACCCGGTGGCCGGCCGGGCGGCCCAGGTGGCGCGCGACCACGGCATCCCGCATGCACACACGTCGCTGGACGAGATGCTGGAGCGGACGGATCTCGACCTGGTCGTGAACCTGACGCCGATCCCGCTGCACTACACAACCTCGAAGCGCATCCTCGACGCCGGCAAGCACCTGGTGCTGGAGAAGCCCCTGGCGAGCACGCTGGAGGAGGCGGACGAGCTGGTCGAGATCGCGGCGGCACGAGGCCTGAAATGCGTCGTCGCCCCGCCCAACCTGCTGTACCAGAACCGGGTCGAGGCCAAGCGCCTGATCGCCGAAGGCGCGATCGGCAAGCCCTGCTTCGCCCGGGTCCGCGGCTCGCATGGCGGCCCGGCGGTCGGGGCTTGGCCGCTGGACCCGACCTGGTTCTACCAGAAGGGCTCCGGCCCGCTGCTCGACATGGGCGTCTACGGCATCCACGACATCACCGGGCTGCTCGGGCCGGCCAAGCGGGTCATCGCCTTCTCCGGCATCACCGAGCCGGTCCGCCGCGTCCGCGCCGGCCCCTTCGCCGGACTGGAGATCGAGGTCACGGCCGACGACAACACGCTGATGATGCTCGATTTCGGTGGGTCGACCTTCGCCGTGGTCGACGGCAGCTACAACGTGAACGCCGCCCGCAGCCCGCATGTCGAGATCTTCGGCCGGGCCGGGACGCTGAACCTCTACAACTACCACTCCAACCCGGCGCTGCCGCCGCTGGAGCTGTACCGGCTCGGCGCCGCCCCGGCGGAGGATGGCTGGACCCTGCCGAAGCCGGACCCGGTCGAGGGCGATTTGGACGACCAGTGGCAGCGGCTGAAGCGCGCCATCCTGGTCAAGCACCTGGCGGAATGCGTGCGCGACGGCACGCAACCGGTGCTTAGCGCCGAGCACGCCCGCCACGCGTTGGAGATCATGGTCCGCTGCATCGATTCCGCCCGCACCGGCGCGGCGGTCGAGCTGCGCACGACCTTCTGAGGAAGAGGACACCGATGGACACCTTCGGCATCGCCGGCTGGCTCTATCACCAGCCGATCCTGCACCGGAAGACGATGACCCAGCTGGAGCTGCCGGCGGCCGGCAAGGCGCTCGGCGTCGGGGTGGTCGAGCTCTGCTCCGCCTTCTTCCCGAGCCAGAGCGCCGCCTATCTCAACGAGCTGCGCCAGGCGATCAAGGCGGCGGGCGTCAGCGTCCGCAACATCGCCGTCGATATGGGGGACATCTCCTCGGCCGACCCGGATCGCCGGCGCACCGACCTGGAGGCGCTGAAGCAGTGGTTCCACGTCGCCCGCGCCGTGGGGTCGGAGGCGATCCGCGTCAACAGCGGCGGCAGCGAGCCGACCACGGCGGAGGAGCTGGGCCGCATCGTCGAGAGCTACCGGGAATTGGCGGCCGAGGCCGAGCACACCGGCGTGCATCTGCTGATCGAGAACCATGGCGGCGCGTCCTTCGATCCCGGCCATGTCCAGGGGCTGTTGAAGACGGTCGGGTCGACCTGGTTCCGCACCTGCCCGGATACCGGCAATTTCGTCGGCGGCACCTGGCGCGACGGCATCCGGGTGATGGCACCCGCTGCCTTCACCTGCCATGTCAAGGTCACCGCCTATGACGGCGCCGGCCAGCAGCCGCGCACCGGTCATGACGGCCGCGACCGCAGCGCCGACCTGAAGGAGATCCTGCGCACGCTGAAGGCGGCCGACTATCGCGGCCCGCTGTGCATCGAGGCCGGCATCGGCACGGACGAGGCGGAGAGCGCCCGCGGCGCCATCCGCTATGTGCGGGAGCTGCTGGAGGCGATCTGAGAGACCGTTTGGAAATGCTACTGGCGCGGCCGTCTGGTGGCGGTTTCTCCGCTTCCGGTGCTCACGGACCCAAACGTCCGCTGCGCGCCGGTTCTCGAAACCACCACCAGCCGACTCACACCAGCGCATTTCCAAACGGTCTCTGACCCCAAAGGACTTCAACCAGAGCGAAAGGGACCGCGATGAAGACGATCTCTCGCCATCACAAACAGGGACTTGATCTCACCCGGCGCGGCCTGCTGCAGGCGGTGGCCGCCACCGGACTCCTGGCCGGCTCGGCGCGCTTCGTCCGGGCGCAGGACGGCTCCGGCGCACCCTTGCTGCGGATCGGCGCCGGCCAGGCCGCCTCCTGGGTGCGCAACTTCAACCCGCTGGTGCCGGATTCGCTGTTCCCGACCCAGTATGCGATCCATGAGCCGATGCTGGTGTTCAGCACCGCCACCGGCAAGACCACGCCCTGGCTGGCCACCGGCTGGGGCTTCAGCGACGACGGCAAGCGGCTGACCTTCACCCTGCGCGACGGGGTGAAATGGTCGGACGGCCAGCCCTTCACCGCCCGCGACGTCGCCTTCACCCTGAACCTGCTGAAGCAGAACCCCGGCCTGTCCGGCTCCGGCGGCATCCGCGGCGTGATGGACACCATGACCGGCGCGGCGGCCACCGACGACCGCACCTGCACGGTCGATTTCAGCCGCGCCTTCACCCCGGCGCTCTACGCCATCGGCCAGCAGTCGATCGTACCGGAGCATCTCTGGAAAGACGTCGCCGACCCGGTGACGCATGCCAACGAAAACCCGGTCGGCACCGGCCCGTTCACGCAGGTGACCGTGTTCAAGCCGCAATATTGGGAGCTGCACCGCAACCCGAACTACTGGCAGGCGGGCAAGCCGGGGATCGAGGGGCTGGCCTTCCCGTCCTACGCCTCGAACGACGCCGGCACGCTCGGGCTGATCAATGGCGACTTCGAGTGGATGCAGCTGTTCATCCCGGACGTCGAGAACACCTTCGTCGCCCGCAATCCGGAGCATTTCCGCTACTGGTACCCGCTGATCGGCGAGATGGTGATGCTGTATGCCAACACGGCGACGAAGCCACTCGATGACATCGTGCTGCGCAAGGCGATCGGCATGGGCGTCAACCGGCAGCAGATCTGCACCGTCGCGGTCTACGACTACACGAAGCCCGCCGATGCCACCGGCATGAGCGATCTCTACGCGCAGTGGAAGGACCCGGGCGTGATCGAGGCCGGCAAGGATCTGGTCTCGCATGACCCGGCCAAGGCCAGGGAGATGCTCGACGCCGCCGGCTATGTCCTCGATGGCGACGTCCGCAAGGCACCGGACGGCACGCCCTTAGAGTTCGAGCTGGTGATGCCCTCGGGCTGGTCGGACTGGGTCCAGGCCGGGCAGATCATCGCCCAGAACCTGAAGGACATCGGCGTGCGGGTGAAGCTGCGCGGGGTCGAGGTCACGGCCTGGTACGACGCCACCTATAAGGGCTCCTTCCAGCTCTCGCTCGGCAGCACCAGCATCAACCCGACGCCCTATGACCACTTCCAGTCGATGATGTCCGCCAAGGTGACGCGGCCGGTCGGCGAGGTCGCGGCGGTCAACTGGCACCGCTACGGCAGCCCGAAGATCGAGGGGCTGCTGGAGAAATTCGCGGCCACCGCCGACGAGGCGCAGCAGAAGGGCCTCGCCCGCGAGATGCAGCAGGCCTTCCTCGACGAATGGCCGGCCATCCCGCTGTATCCCGGCCCGCAATGGGGCGAATGCAGCACGGCCAAGTTCAAGGGCTTCCCCTCGGCCGACGCGCCCTATGCGCTGCTGGGCCCGAACATCTCCTCGGAATCGCTGCTGGTCCTGACCGCGCTGACGCCGGCCTGAGATGTCCTACATCGCGCGGCGCCTGGGCTTCTACCTGGTGGCGGCCTGGGCGTCGCTGACCCTGAACTTCGTCCTGCCGCGGCTGATGCCCGGCGACCCGTCGATCGCGATCTTCGCCCGCTTCCACGGCCAGCTGAACCCGGCCGCGCTGACGGCGATGAAGACCGCCTACGGCCTGTCGGACGACCCGCTGCCGGTGCAGTACCTGACCTATCTGGCACATGCGCTGCAGGGCGATTTCGGCACCTCGATCAGCTATTTCCCGGCGCCGGTGATCGACGTCATCGGCTCGGCCCTGTCCTGGACCCTGCTGCTGGGCCTCACCGCGCTGCTGCTCAGCTTCGTGATCGGCAGCCTGCTCGGCGTGCTCTCGGCCTGGCAGCGCGGCCGGCTGGCCGATGCTGTGCTGCCGCCGGTGACCATGCTGCTGCACTCCTTTCCCTATTTCTGGCTGGCGACCCTGGCGCTGTACCTGCTCGGCTTCCGCACCGGCTGGTTCCCGCTGCGGCACGGCTACGACAACACGCTGCAGCCGGGCCTGACGGCCGAGTTCCTGCTCAGCGTCGCCCATCACCTGGCGCTGCCGGCCCTGACCATCGTCGCCGTCTCGATCGGCGGCTGGCTGCTGGGCATGCGCAACTCGATGATCGGCGTGCTGGCCGAGGACTATGTGACCATGGCCGAGGCCAAGGGCCTGACGATGCGCCGGGTCATGCTGTCCTACGCCGCGCGCAACGCCCTGTTGCCCAACGTCACCGCCTTCGGCATGTCGCTCGGTTTCATTCTCAGCGGCTCGCTGCTGACCGAGGTGGTGTTCTCCTATCCCGGCATGGGCTTCCTGCTGCTGACCGCGGTGCGCAGCAGCGACTATCCGCTGATCCAGGGGCTGTTCCTGCTGATCACCGCGGCGGTGCTGACCGCCAACCTGGTGGTCGACCTGCTGTACGTCCGGCTCGACCCGCGGGTGCGGCTGCGATGACGGACTCCGTGATTCCGTCCGTCACGCCCGGCCAGGCGGCGCCGCCGCGCTCCGCCGGCCGCACCCTCGTCCGGACCCTGCTGTCCGACCGCAAGGCGCTGGCGGGCGCGATCATCCTGCTGCTGGCCGCGGCGATCGCGCTGCTGGCGCCGGTGATCGTGCCGGGCGACCCGAACGATTTTGTCGGCCGGCCGAACCAGCCGCCCTCGGCCGCCTATTGGTTCGGCACCACCAGCTCCGGCCAGGACGTGCTGGCGCAGACGGTGTGGGGCTCGCGCATCTCGCTCAGCGCCGGCGTGCTGGTCGGCATCCTGACCACGGCGCTCGGCACCCTGGTCGGCATGACCGCCGGCTATCTCCGCGGCCGGACCGACGATGTGCTGTCGCTGGTCGTGAACGTGTTCCTGATCATGCCCAGCCTGCCGCTGCTGATCGTGCTGGCCGCCTTCCTGCCGCCGGGCCACGCCACCATCGTGCTGGTACTGACCGTCACCGGCTGGGCCTGGCCGGCCCGGGTGCTGCGGGCCCAGACCCTGGCGCTGCGCGAGAAAGATTTCGTCATCGCCGCGGAGATGCTGGGCGAGACCCGCCTGCGCATCGTCTTCGTCGAGATCCTGCCGAATATGCTGTCGATCGTCGCCGCCAGCTTCGTCGGCTCGGTGGTCTACGGCATCGGCGCCCAGGCCGGACTCGAATTCATCGGCCTCGGCGACACCAGCGCCGTCAGCTGGGGCACCAACCTGTACTGGGCGGCGAACAACTCCAGCCTGCTGACCGGGGCGTGGTGGACCTTCGTCCCCTCGGGCGCCTGCATCGCCATCGTCGCCTTCGCCTTCTCGCTGTTGAACTACGCGATCGACGAGCTGACCAATCCGCGCCTGCGCTCGCAACGCGGCCTGCGCCGCGCGCTGCGTCGCCGGCGCCGCGGCTAGGACGCCGCCTCCGCATCCAGCCGGCGGCGCTCGCGGATCCGGTCCCGCACCCGGGCCTCCCGGCGGGCGTGGCGCAGCTCCTCGCGGGTCGGGCGCCACCAGCCGCGGGTCCTCTCCGCCGGCCCGGCCTCGGTGCGGCTGGCCCAGACTCCGATCAGCTCCTCCAGCGCCGGCCGGCGCCAGCCCGCCCAGACATAGTCGCCGGCCGCCGGGTCGGCATGGGCGTAGACGCCGGCCGGGTCGGGGACATCCGCGATCTCGCCGTCGATCTCGGTGAACACCAGCATGCCGAACCGCTCGGTCATCACCGGCTGGTCCGGCGGCGGCAGGTCGCCGGCCAGCACCGGGTAGCGGTGCCGGCGGCGCTCGGCGGCGACCAGGGCGGCACGGCGCTGCCGCTCCGGCGTCCACTCCGCCTCGCGGCGCTTGCGGCGCTCCTCCGGCTCGTTGCGGCGGGCCGCGGCCTCGATCTCCGGCCAGCGCTGCCACAGCTCGTCATAGGACCGGAACGGCACGTGCCAGGTCTTGGTCTCGGCGTCCCACCAGGACCAGGGGATGGCGTGCATCTGCGCGACCACGGTGCGGGAATAGGGGGTGCGGACCAGCAGGTCGTCGGCGACCTCGAGATAGGGGCTCTCGATCGGGTCGAACTCATGGGCGTCGCGGCCCTTGGCATCGGCATGGTCGCCGCCGGGCGGCAGCTGCTGGGCCAGAAAGCGGGTCAGCCGGCGCTCGGCCGTGGTGCCGGGGATGAACCAGACCCCCGCCGCCTCGCGCCACCGGGCCTGCGGGAAGGCCGCCATCAGCCGCTGCATCATGCCCCGATCATAGGGCAACCGCGCCTCGATCCCCGGCTTGCTGCCGGCGGCGGGGCGGATGGTGATGCGGTTCAGGATGCTGTCGGGCCCGTCGGGTGGCATGGCGATTCAAATGGGGGTGCGCCGGCGATCCGTCGATGAAGCCGCCGCGGCGCGGCAATGTCCAGGCCCAGCCGCAGCTCCACTTTCACCAGATTGAAAGAACGCTTGTGCTTAGGAAAGCGGCCGAGACGCTCGCGCAGTGAGAAAAAAGCTATAGTAGCCGGCCGATTCTGTCCCTTGACACGCCTTGTCATCCTCTCCAGGTTGTTTTCACAAGAGTGAAAAGACGGCTCAGCAGGAGGCAGGGATCGATGCTGATGAGGGCCGACCGATCGCAGGCTCCGGCGCCCCGGGCGGGGCAGGGGGCGCACAGCCTGGCGCTGACGCGGCTGTCGCGCCATTACGGCCCGGTCCGCGCCGTCGACGATGTGTCGCTCGACATCCCGGGCGGTGAGTTCCTGACCCTGCTCGGCCCCTCCGGCTCCGGCAAGACCACGCTCCTGATGATGATCGCCGGCTTCGTCGCGCCCAGCGCCGGCCGGATCGCGGTCGACGGCCGCGATGTCACCGCCATGCCGCCGGAGAAGCGCAATGTTCCAGGGCTACGCCCTGTTCCCGCACATGACCGTGGCCGAGAACATCGCCTATCCGCTGCGGGTCCGCGGCGTGTCGCGGGCGATGATCGCGACCAAGGTCGCCGGCGCCATCGCCCGGGTGCGGCTGGACGGCTTCGACGACCGTTACCCCAGGCAGCTCTCCGGCGGCCAGCAGCAGCGCGTCGCCGTCGCCCGCGCTTTGGTGTTCGACCCGGACATCGTGCTGTTCGACGAGCCGCTCGGCGCGCTCGACCGCCAGCTGCGCGCCGAGATGCAGCTGGAGCTGAAGACGCTGCACCGCGACCTGGGCGCCACCTTCATCCTGGTCACCCACGACCAGGACGAGGCGCTGTCGATGGCCGACCGGGTGGCGGTGATGAATCGCGGCCGGCTGGTCCAGGCCGGCGCGCCGGACGAGCTGTACGAGCAGCCGCGCACCCGCTTTGTCGCCGAGTTCCTGGGCAAGAGCAACTGCATCGCCGGCCGCATGGCCGGCCGCGATGGCGAGCTGATCCGGCTCGAGACCGGCGGCGCCGCGGTGGTGCATCGCGGTGCTGTGACGCCGCCGCAGGGCCGCGGCGTGCTGCTGGCGCTGCGGCCGGAGAAGCTGCGGGTGACGCCGCGGGAGCCGCACGAGATGGCCAACCGCGTGCCGGGCCGCATCCTCGACATCGCCTATCTCGGCGCCACAAGGCAGGTGGTGGTGGGCACCGACGCCTTCGGCCCGCTGACCGCGACCGGCTTCGCCTGGGAGGCGGCGCCGGATCTCGGCCTCGGTGCCGCCGCCTGGGTAGGCTGGGCGCCGGAGGCCACCGTTCTGATCGAAGACGAAGCCGACGACCGATCGGCCTGACACAGACAGGGGGTTCCAATGACGGCATCTCGATATCGCGTGGATCTCGCTTCCATCGCGGCGGAGCGGTTCGCGGCAGGACACATCGACCGGCGCAGCTTCCTGGCCGTGCTCGGCGCGCTCGGCGTCACGCCGCTGCTGGTCTCCGGCCCGGCCGAGGCTGCGGCGCAGGAGGTGGTGGTGGTGAATTTCGGCGGCGACGCCGTGCCCACCTGGGGCAAGGCCTGGGGCGAGCCCTTCACCAAGGACAGCGGCATCAAGGTCACGGTGCTGGGCGCCGAGCCGACGCCGGGCGCGATCAAGGCCATGATCGAGAGCGGCAATGTGGTGTGGGACTGCACCGACGCCGACGGCTTCTACCTGCCGATCCTCAGCAAGCAGGGGCTGATCCAGCCCTATGACTATGCCAAGGTCGACAAGTCCAAGGTGCGGCCGGAATTCGTGTTCGAGTACGGCTGTGCCACCTACATGTACTCGACCGTCAACGCCTACAGCCTGGAGAAGACCGGCGGCAAGGTGCCGAACGGCTTCAAGGACTACCTGAACTTCAAGGATTTCCCGGGCAAGCGGGCGATCTACAAATGGCTGGTCGGGTCGCTGGAGGCCGTGCTGCTGGGGTCGGGGGTCGAGCCGGACAAGCTGTACCCGCTCGACGTGAAGAAGGCCTTCGCCATCATCAAGGACAACCGCGACCAGTTCCTGCTGTGGGGCGGCGGGGCGGAGAGCCAGCAGTTGTTCCGCGAGGGCGAGGTGACGATGGGCCCGATCTGGTGCACCCGCGCCTCGGTGCTGGACCGGGATTCCGGCGGCAAGATCACCTGGACCTGGGATCACGGCATCGTCGCGCCCGGCGTGCTGCCGGTGCTGGTGAAGAACCCGGCCGGGCCGGCGGTGTTCGACTTCATCGCCTCGACCCAGGTACCGGAGCGGCAGGTCGAGCTCTTGAAGCTGCTCGGCAACGGCCCGGCCAACCCGGCCGCCAGCGCCAGCCTGACGCCCGAGCTGCAGAAGATCGATTGCGGCTACGAGCCGAACTACAAGCGCCAGATCCCGATCGACAGCGCCTGGTACGCCGAGAATTACGACACCGTGCAGAACGACTTCCTCGACCTGATGGCGGGCTGAGGGTTGACAGCACGCGCCGCCTTCGACAGCGCACCTCCAGCCGTCGCCCGGCGCCGCGCGCCGGCGTCGGCCTGGGGGCTGGTGCTGCCGCTGATGGCGGCGCTGCTGCTGCTGTACCTGGTGCCGCTGGCGAACATCCTGTGGATCAGCGTCACCGACCCGGCGCCCGGCCTCGGCAATTACCAGCGGCTGCTCGAGTCCGACGCCATGCAGCGGGTGCTGTGGACCACCTTCCGCGTCGCCGCCTGGACCACGGTCTGCGCCGTGGTCCTCGGCTACCTCGTCGCCTATGTCATGCTGCACGCCTCGCCGCGGCACCGGGTCTGGATCACCGCCTTCGTGCTGGTGCCGTTCTGGGTGTCGGTGCTGGTCCGCGCCTTCGCCTGGCTGACCCTGCTGCGCAGCGAGGGGCTGGTGAACGGGGCGCTGGCCG
>JAEKLZ010000466.1 GCA_019508225.1 Inquilinus limosus
AATGACGGTCCTTTGAAGGCCGCTGCGGTCAGATCGCCGCGGTGACCTGGATTTCGACCCGGTATTCCGGGCCGGCCAGCTTGCTCTCGACCGTGGCGCGGGCGGGGGTGTTGCCGGGCGAGACCCACTTGTCCCAGGCCGCGTTCATGGCGGCGAAATCGGCGATGTCGGCCAGCCAGATATTGGCGGTCAGCAGCTTGGTCTTGTCGGTGCCGGCCTCGGCCAGCAGCCCGTCGATCGTCGCCAGGATCTGGCGGGTCTGGTCGGTCACGTCCGGGGTCGGGGTCTCGGCCACCTGGCCGGCCAGGAACACGCGGTCGCCATGGATGACGGCCGCGCTCATGCGCGGGCCGACGCCGATGCGCTTGATGGTCATGGAATCCTCTTTCTTTCTTGGGATGGATCAGGAGTCGAGCCCGGCCAGCAGCCGGGCCCGGGTGGGTTCGTCGACGAAGGCGGCCTGCAGCGCGGTGCGCGTCACCTGCCGCAGGGCAGCCTCGTCGAGGCCGAAATGTCGTTCCGCCACCGCGTATTCATGGCCGATGGTGGTGGCGAAATAGGGCGGGTCGTCGCTGTTCAGCGTCACCTTCACCCCGGCCGCCATCAGCTGGCGCAGCGGATGGGCACGATAGTCGGGATAGACCTTGGTGGCGACGTTGCTGGTCGGGCAGACCTCCAGCACCATGCCGCGGTCGGCCAGCTCGCGCACCAGCACCGGGTCCTCGATCGAGCGCACGCCGTGGCCGATGCGGGCGACCGGCAGGCGCAGGGCGGCCCACACGCTCTCCGGCCCCGCCGCCTCGCCGGCATGGACGTTGCAGGCCAGCCCGGCCTCGTCATGGGCGATGCGGAAGGCCTGGCCGAACAGCCGCGGCGGAAAGCCGGCCTCGTCGCCGCCCATGCCGAAGCCGGTGACCAGCGGATGCGGGTGCTTCGCCGTCAGCTTCGCCACCTCGACCCCGCGCTCCGCCCCCAGATGGCGGACGCAGGTGACGATGATGCGGGATTCGATGCCGGTCTCGGCCCGCGCATCCTCGATGCCCTGGACGATGCCGTCGAGATGGCCCTGATAGGACAGGCCTGCCGCCGCGGCATGGTCGGGCGACGACATCAGCTCGACATAGATCGCGCCCTCGGCGGCGCAGGCCATCAGGTATTCGTAGGTGACGTCGCGATAGTCCCGCTCGGTCCGGATCACCGTGCTGGCGGCGTCATAGACCTTGAGGAAGTGCAGGAAATTGCTCCAGGCGAACTCGCCCTCGGCGTCGAACAGGTCCGCCGGCAGGGCCATGCCGTGCCGCGCGGCTAGGCGGCGGACCAGGTCCGGGCTGGCCGCGCCCTCCAGATGCAGGTGAAGCTCCGCCTTCGGCAGCATCGCCGCGCCTTTCATGATACCGGGACTCCGCTCTCGCCGGCCGGGTCGGTCGCCCCGCCGGGCGGCGAGGCGGACGACCGGCTCCGCGTCTCGCGGTGCAGGATGTACAGGCCGCTGGCGACCACGACCGCCGAGCCGACCCAGATCCACAGATCGGGCACGTCGCCCCACAGCATGAAGCCCAGGCCGACGCCCCAGATCATGCCGGTGTATTCGAACGGCACCACGATCGACGGCGTGGCCACGCGATAGGCCTGCGCCATCATGATCGCGCCGATGCCGCCGAGCAGGCCGAGCACGGCGAGCAGGCCGGCGTCGGGCCAGCTCGGCGTCACCCAGACGAACGGCATCTGCACCCCGGCGACGACCACGATCACCATGGTGGAATAAAAGATCATCGACGCGTTGGTCTCGGTGCGGCTGTACAGCCGCACCATCACCATCGACAGGGCATAGGCCGCGGTGGCCAGGAGGGCGACGGCGGCGCCGCCGCCGAAGCTGCTGCCCTCGCCGCCCGGCCGGATCATGATCAGCACTCCGCCGAAGCCGACCAGCACGGCCAGCCAGCGCCGCATCCCCACCTTCTCGCCCAGGATCGGCACCGACAAAGCGGTGATGAACATCGGCGCGGCGAAGCCGATGGCGTAGGCGTCCGCCAGCGGCATCACCGCGAAGGCCCAGAAGAAGCCGAAGGTGCCGACGACGCCGGCCAGGCCGCGCAGGAAATGTGCTCCGACCCGCCGGGTCCGCAACGCCTTCAGCCCGGGCGGCCGGTACAGCAGCACCAGGGTCGGGATCAGCCCGATCGAGGCGCGGAAGAACACGATCTGGGCGATCGGATAATCGGCCGAAAGCCATTTGATCATGGCGTCCATGACGCACAGGATGAAGACGCCGCCGGCATAGAGGGCGATCCCTTGTGCCGCTGACTGCCTCGCCTGCGGCGGCGCTGTCGCGGCCTGCGTGCCCATGTTCAGGCGATCCGCTCGGCGACCAGCGCCGGCTGGGCCGGGGCGGTGCCGGCCACGGTCACGGCGGCGCGGATCGCGGCTTCCGTCGCGGCGGCCGAGGCTTCGTCACGGGCGTGCAGCAGGGCCAGCGGCCGGCCCCTGGCGCCGACGGCCTCGCCGATGGCGGCGATGTCGGTAAGGCCGACGGCATGGTCGACGCCGTCCTCCGGCCGGGTGCGCCCGCCGCCCAGCGCGACGATGGCGACGCCGATCGCCCGGGCGTCGACCGCGGCGACGACGCCGTCGCGCTCCGCCGCGATCGGGCGGACCACCGGCGCCGTCGGTAGGTGGCGGTCGGCCTTTTCCAGGATGTCGGCCGGGCCGCCCAGGTCGCGGACCATGCGGGCGAAGCGCTCGGCCGCGGCGCCGCTGGCCAGGGCATGCTCGACCTTGATCCGGGCCGCCTCGGCATCGGCGGCCAGGCCGCCGATCACCAGCAGCTCGGCGGCCAGCCGGGCCGTCACCTCCCACAGCCGCTCGTCCTTCCGCCCGCCGGTCAGCAGGTCGATCGATTCCCGGACCTCGACGGCGTTGCCGGCGGTGCGGCCCAGCGGCTGGTTCATGTCGGTCAGCAGCGCCACGGTCGGCAGGCCGCCGCCATTGGCCACGTCGACGATCGACCGGGCCAGGGCGCGGGCATCGCCGATGTCGCTCATGAAGGCGCCGGTGCCGAACTTGACGTCCATCACCAGCCCGCCCAGCCCGGCCGCCATCTTCTTCGACAGGATCGAGGCGGTGATCAGGTCGATCGACTCGACCGTGCCGGTGGTGTCGCGGATGGCATAGATGCGGCGGTCGGCCGGGGCGATGTCGCGGGTGGCGCCGACCACGGCGCAGCCGGCCGAGCGCACCACCCGGTCGAGGACGTCGGTCTCCGGCTGGCTGACATAGCCGGGGATCGCATCCATCTTGTCCAGCGTGCCGCCGGTGTGGCCCAGGCCGCGGCCGGAGATCATCGGCACGAAGCCGCCGCAGGCGGCGACGATCGGGGCCAGGATCAGGCTGGTCTTGTCGCCGATGCCGCCGGTCGAATGCTTGTCCAGCACCGGGCCGGGCAGATTGGCGCCCGACCAGTCCAGCACCCGGCCGGACCGGGCCATGGCACGGGTGAAGGCCACCCGCTCGGGCATGGTCATGCCGCGGAAGAACACGGCCATGGCGAAGGCGGCGATCTGGGCGTCGGTGACGCTGGCATCGACGGCGCCACGCACCATCGCCTCGATCTCGGCATCGGCGAGCACGGCCCCGTCGCGCTTGCGGCGGATGATCTCCTGCGGCAGCAGCGCCATCTCAGCGGCGCTCCGCCGACGCGGCAGCGAACTCGGACATGGCGACCCCTCGGGCGAATCCGTTTGGACACGGTTGGTTCTTACTAGGACGGGACGGGGGCGGACGCCAGAGCGCTTCTGCCGGGTCAGTCCCGCAGGTTCTCCGGCCCGAAGGAATGCGGCAGCAGGGCATCCACCGTCGTGGTCATCCGCAGCCCCTCCGGCCCGCAGACATGGATCTTCGTGTCGCCGCGGGCGAATTCGCGGATGCGCTGGCGGCAGCCGCCGCAGGGCGTGCACAGCAGGGTGTCGCCGGCCTCGCCGCCGATCACCACGATCTCCTCGATCGCCCGGCCGCCTGCCGCGACCATGATGCCGATCGCGGTCGCCTCGGCGCATTGGCTCTGCGGATAGGCGGCGTTCTCGACATTGCAGCCGGCATGGATCGTCCCGTCCGGCGTCCGGATCGCGGCGCCGACTGGAAAATGCGAATAGGGCACATGGGCATGCGCCCGGGCGGCGGCGGCCGCCTGGAACAGCGCGTCGAAGGCTTTGTCCGCCATGGGGATCACCGTTCCTTGACGTAGGGCACGCCGCTGGCCTTCGGCGCCGTCGCCCGGCCGATGAAGCCGGCCAGCAGGACCACCGTCAGGATATAGGGCAGCGCCTGGATCAGCTGGACCGGGACCTCGCCGAAGCCGGGGATAATGGTGCCCTGCAGCCGCGCCTCCAGCGCGTCGAGCAGGCCGAACAGCAGGCACGTCAGCATCACCGGCCAGGGCTTCCACTTGGCGAAGATCAGCGCGGCCAGGGCCAGGTAGCCCTTGCCGGCGGTCATGTCGCGGCCGAAGGAGGCGTTCTGCGCCACCGACAGATAGGTGCCGGCCAGGCCGCACAGCACGCCGGTCAGGATCAGCGCCTGGTAGCGCAGCGCCGTCACCGAGATGCCGGCGGTGTCGACCGCGGCCGGGTTCTCGCCGACCGCGCGCAGGCGCAGGCCGAAGCGGGTGCGGTAGACGATCCAGGACACCAGCGGCACGGCCAGGAAGGCGGCATAGACCAGGACCGAATGGCCGGAGATCAGCTCGGACCAGATCGGCCCGATCACCGGCACGTCGCGCAGCGTGTCGGCCAGCGGCAGCGCGATCTGCTGGAACCGGGCGTCGCCCTCCAGCGGCGGGGTCTGGCCGCCGCGCTGGTACCAGGCGATGCCCAGCGTGACCGTCAGGCCCGAGGCCAGGATGTTGATGGCGAGGCCGGAGACCACCTGGTTGCCGCGATGGGTGATCGAGGCGTAGCCATGCAGCAGCGCCAGCACCACCGACACCACCACGCCCATGCCCAGCCCGGCCCAGGCCGAGCCGGTGCCGGCGGCCATGGCGGCGGAGGCGAAGGCGGCGGCCAGCATCTTGCCCTCGAGCCCGATATCGACCAGCCCGGCCCGCTCGGCGAACAGGCCGGCGAGGGCCGCCAGCACCAGCGGCGTCGAGGTGCGGATGGTGGCGTCGAGCAGGGCGACGACGTCGAGCAGGGTCATGCGCTCGTCCCCTTCGCCGCCTGCAGCGCCGGGCCGCGGCGCCGGAACAGCGCCTCGATCCGCGGCCGGAACATGTTCTCCAGCGCGCCGGCGAACAGGATCACCAGCCCCTGGATCACCACCACCATGTCGCGGGTGATCTCCGGCATGTCGAAGTTCAGCTCGGCCCCGCCCTGGTACAGCGCGCCGAACAGCAGCGCCGCGAAGATGATGCCGAAGGGATGATTGCGGCCCATCAGCGACACGGCGATGCCGACGAAGCCGGCACCGGCGACGAAGTTCAGCAGGATGCGCCGCTGCACCCCCATGATCTCGTTCAGGGCGATGAAGCCGGACAGGGCGCCGGAGATGCACATCGCCAGGATGATGATGCCGGCGACCGAGATGCCGCCATAGACCGCGGCGCGGGGGTTCAGCCCGACGGTCCGCAGGGCATAGCCCCAGCGGGTGCGCCAGATGAAGATCCAGACGAAGACGCAGCAGGCCAGCGCCCACAGGAAGGACAGGTTCAACGGCAGCCGCCGCATCTTGATGCCGAACCAGGACAGCACCTCGCTGATGGTCGGCAGCACGGTGCCGGCGGCGAAGGCCCGGCTCTCCGGCGACTGCTGGCCCGGCGCGATCAGCACATGGACCATCAGATAGACCATCAGCGACGAGGCGATGAAGTTGAACATGATCGTCGTGATGACGATGTGGCTGCCCCGCTTCGCCTGCAGATAGGCCGGGATGAAGGCCCAGGCGGCGCCGAACAGCGCCGCGGCGATGATCGCCAGCGGCAGCACCAGGATGAAGGGCAGGAAGTCGAGATACAGGCAGACCAGCCCGACCCCGAGCCCGGCGACATAGGCCTGGCCCTCGGCGCCGATGTTGAACAGCCCGGCATGGAAGGCCACCGCCACGGCCAGGCCGGCGAAGATGAAGTTGGTGGTGTAGTAGAGCGTGTAGCTCCAGTTCGGGAAGGTGCCGAAGGCGCCCTTCAGCAGCAGCCCCGCCGCCCGCACCGGGGTGTAGAGGTAGTCCGCCCCCGGCAGCGTGCCGTCGGCGTACTGGCCCCAGTAGATCAGCAGCACCACCAGCCCGGCGGCGACGAAGGCCAGCACCAGGTTGACCAGCGGGATCAGCCCGATCGACACCCAGCGCGGCACATCGGCCGGACGGCCGAGGACGCTCATTTCCTGCCTCGCATGGCATGGACGAGACTCACGCCGCCTGCAAGCGAGCCGGGTTGTTGAAGGTGCGCCATTGGCGTACTATCTGTGCAATGCAGATCGAGTTCGATCCGGGCAAGGACACCATCAACGTCAAAAAGCATGGCGTATCGCCGGCTCGAGCGGTGTCCTTGTTCGCAAATCTCACCTCGGATCGGATCGATCTCCGTCGCGACTATGCCGAAGAGCGGCGCATCGCCCACGGCGATGTCGACGGGCGGCTCTTCGTCTGTGTCTACACCGAGCGCGATGGAAGGCGTCGCATCATTTCGCTTCGCAAGGCCAACAGTCGGGAGGTCAGGCGCTATGGCTGACATGGTCCGCAGCAAACCTGATGGATCTTTTGTCGTGGTCCACGATGATGGCAGCGAGACTCCATATGCGCCGGCGCCGACCGACTGGGCGGCGATCGATGCTATGACGGATGAGGAGATCGCTGTCCGCATCGCTGATGATCCGGATGCTGCTCCCGATCTCACATTGCCCCAGGTCCGGCGGGTTTTCATGATTTCGCACCGCGTCGCTGCGCCCGGATTCCGGGTCAAAGCGTTGCGGCGGTCCTTGGGGCTGTCCCAGTCCGAGTTCGCGCGACGGTATGGCCTACCGTTGGCCACGGTGAGGAACTGGGAACAGCGCCGACGCGTGCCGGACGAAGCGGGGATGGCCTTGCTGAAGGTGATCGCCGCTGATCCGGAAGGGACGCGCCGGCTGCTGGAGGAAACGGCGTAGCTCATTCCGCCGCCTCCTGCTGGACGCCGGCCATCATCAGGCCCAGCGACTGCTCGCTGGCGCCGTCGGCCGCGACCTCGCCGACGATCATGCCGTCGAACATCACCAGGATGCGGTCGGCCAGCGAGCGGATCTCGTCCAGCTCGACCGACACCAAGAGGATCGCCTTGCCGCTGTCGCGCAGCGCCACCAGGCGGCGGTGGATCGCCTCGATCGCGCCGATGTCGACGCCGCGGGTCGGCTGGCCGACCAGCAGCACCTTCGGGTCGCGCTCGACCT
>JAEKLZ010000467.1 GCA_019508225.1 Inquilinus limosus
GAGCCCAGGACGCTTGCGCCGAGCATGCCGCCGCGCCGCGCCGCGACGATCGCCGCTTCCATGGCGGCGACGGCGTGCGGATATTCGGAGCGGATATAAACGAAACCCTTGAACGCCCCCGTGGCGATGCCGGCGATCGCCATCCCCTCGATGAGGCAGAAGGGATCGCCCTCCATCAGCATGCGGTCGGCGAAGGTGCCGCTGTCGCCCTCGTCGGCGTTGCAGACGATGTATTTCCGATCGGCCTGGGCCTGCAGCACGGTGCGCCACTTGATGCCGGTCGGGAAGCCGGCGCCGCCGCGGCCGCGCAGGCCGGACGCCGTGACCGTCTCGACGATTGCCGCCGGCTCCATCGCCAGCGCGGCGCGCAGGCCCTTCAGCCCGTCATGCGCCTCGTAATCGTCCAGCGACAGCGGGTCGGTGATGCCGCAGCGGGCGAAGGTCAGGCGCTGCTGCTTCGCGAGATAAGGGATCTCCTCGGGCTTGCCGTGGCGCAGCGGATGGTCGCCGCCCTCGGCGAAGCCGGCGGCGAACAGGCCCGGCACGTCCTCGGCCTCGACCGGGCCGTAGCCGATGCGGCCGTCCGGCGTCTCGACCTCGACGAAGGGCTCCAGCCACAGCAGGCCGCGCGAGCCGTTGCGGACCAGCTGCAGCTCGATGCCGCGGGCGGCGGCCTCGGCCTGGATCGCGCGGGCGACGTCATCGGCGCCGACCGAGATGGCGGCGGCGTCGCGGGGAACGAAGACCTTCATCGCCCGGCCTCCATGGCGTCGACCAGGCGGTCCAGGCGCTTGGTGTCGATCCGCCCGACCAGCTGGCCATCGGCCATCGCCGCCGGGGCGCAGGCGCAGTTGCCGAGGCAGTAGACCGGCTCGACCGTGATCCGGCCGTCCGCCGTGGTCTCGTGCAGGCCGATGTCGAGCCGCCGGCGCAGATGCTCGGCCAGATCACGCGCGCCCATCGACTGGCAGGCTTCGGCCTGGCACAGCTTCAGCACGTGGCGCCCAGCGGGCTCGGTCCGGAAATCATGGTAGAAGGTGATGACCCCGTGCACCTCGGCGCGGGACAGGTTCAGCGCGTCGGCCAGCAGCGGCACCGCCTCGCGCGGCACATGGCCGAAGACCGATTGCAGGTCGTGCAGGATGGGCAACAGCGGCCCCTCGGTCGCACCATGCGATGCGATCACGTCACGCGCCACCTCGGCGTCCCAGCCCCGGTGTTCGGGCATCCGTCCCACTCCCTTTTCGGGTTCGTTGGTCCGGGCGGCCCTTGGCTGCCACCCGATAAACATAGGATGGTCGGCGGCGTATACCAGATTCAAATACAAAGCCCGGATGAATTGATAAACAGTGCTTATGAAGAAGGCGGCTGCAGCGGCGTGCCCTGCAGCTCGGCGTCGAGATCCAGGGTGCGGGCGGTGTCGAACAGGCCGCGGGCCAAGGGCGATGGCGGGTCGCGGTCGGCCATCACCAGCCCGACGGTGCGGGTCGCCTCCGGCTCGACCAGGCGCAGCGCCCGGGTCCCGGCCGGCACCCCGAACAGGTGCAGCAGCGCCCGCGGCATGACGCTGGACCAGGGGCCGGAGCGGACATGCGAGCACAGGTTGATGATGCTGTCGGTCTCGACCGCCGCATGCGGCGAGCAGCCGACCGAGCGGAAGATGCCGTCGATGATCCGCCGGTTCTGCATGGTCGGGGTCAGCAGGCACAGCGGCAGCTCCGCCGCCTCGGCCCAGCGGATGGTGCGGCGCGATGCCGCCGCCTGATCCGCCGGCATCAGCAGGATATAGTCCTCCTGATACAGTGGCAGGCTGCGGACATGGCGCAGCGGCTCGTTATCGAGATAGGTGACGCCGACATCGATCTCGAAATTCTCCAGCCCGGCCTCGATCTGGATCGAGGTCTGCGACAGCACCGAGACCGTGACCGCCGGATGCCCCTGGGCGAAGGGCGAGGTGATCAGCGACACGATCGGCAGGGCCGAGGGCACGGCGCCGATCCGCAGCTTGCCGGCCAGGCCCTGCTGCAGCATCGCCAGCTCCTGAGCCAGGCCGTCGCGATCGGCCAGGATCTTCTTGGCCCACTCGAGCACCAAGGCGCCTTCACGGGTGAAGCCCTGGAAGCGGTGGCCGCGCTCGACGATCGGCACCTGCAGCTCCTCCTCGAGCTGACGCAGTGCGGTCGACAGCGCCGGCTGCGACACGCGGCAGGCCTCCGCCGCCCGGGCGAAATGCTTCTCGCGGGCGAGCGCGACGAGGTATTCGAGCTGGCGGATGACCATCGGGCCTCCGGAATGCGGCTTGATAACGCATGGTTATCGGACGCCTCCGCCCCCGCCGCAACAGCGGAGCGTGGAGCGGGTCAGCCCGGCGCCCTTTCGATTGGTGCTCCACGAGGCGGCCGCTAAGCTGCCAGCTTTCTCATTCGAGACCACCATCCCGTGACGACGACAGCCCTGGGCAGCGACCGCCTGCTCGACCATCCCTCCTTTCTGGTGTTCTGGGGCGCGCGGGTTCTGTCCGCCATCGGCTTCCAGATGTCGGCCGTCGCCATCGGCTGGCTGGTCTACGCCCTGACCGGCAGCGCCTACAGCCTGGGGCTGGTCGGGCTGTTCCAGTTCCTGCCGATGGTGGTGCTGACGCTGCTGGTCGGCCATGTCGCCGACCGCTACGACCGCCGCCGGATCGTCCAGATCTGCCTGTTCGTCGAAGGCGCGACGCTGGTGGTGCTGGCGCTCGGCATCCTGGATGGCTGGCTGACCGTGCCCGGCATCTTCGCCGCCGTGCTGGTGCTGGGCGCGGCCCGCGCCTTCGAGCAGCCGACCATGGCGGCGCTGCTGCCGGCGGTTGTGCCGGCCGGCATCCTGCCTCGGGCGCTCGCCGTCTCCTCCTCCGCGATGCAGACGGCGACGATCGTCGGTCCCTCGATCGGCGGGCTGCTCTACGCCGTCGGCACCACCGTGCCCTTCGCCGTCGCTGCCGCCAGCTTTCTCGGCGCCGGCGCGCTGATGCTGCTGATGCGGCTGGAGCGGCCGGCGCCGCGGCGCGAGCCGGCGACGCTGCGCTCGGTGTTCTCCGGCATCGCCTTCATCCGCAGCCAGCCGATGATCCTCGGCGCCATCTCGCTCGATATGTTCGCCGTGCTGCTGGGCGGGGCCACGGCCCTTCTGCCGATCTACGCCCACGACATCCTGCAGACGGGTCCCTGGGGCCTGGGCCTGCTGCGCGCCGCCCCCGCCGTCGGGGCGCTGACCATGTCGGCAGTGCTGACCCGGGTGCCGCTGCGCCGCGCCGTCGGCCACAAGATGTTCACCGCGGTGATCGTGTTCGGCGCCGCCACCGTGGTCTTCGCCGCCTCCACCAGCCTCGCCGTGTCGCTGGTGGCGCTGGCCGTGCTCGGCGCCGCCGACAATGTCAGCGTGGTGATCCGCAGCTCGCTGGTGCAACTGCTGACGCCGGACGAAATGCGCGGCCGGGTCAGCGCCGTGAACTCGCTGTTCATCGGCACCTCGAACCAGCTCGGCGAGTTCGAGTCGGGCATGGCCGCCGGGCTGCTCGGCGCGGTGCCGGCCGGCATCCTCGGCGGCGTGGGCACCGTCGTGATCGCGATCCTGTGGATGCGACTGTTCCCTGCCCTGCGCAAGGCGCAGACCCTGTCAGGCTGATCGATGATGACCAATCCCGCGCCGACCGGTGTCGCCGAGCTGATCGAATGGCTGTCGGGCGACGAGTGCCACGACGCCCCGGGTGCCGAGCTGCTGGCCGGGCTCGGCCGGCGGCTGCGCAGGCTGGGCCTGCCGCTCGACCGGCTGAGCCTGCATCTGCGCACGCTGCACCCGCAGATCCTGGCCCGGACCTTGGCCTGGACCGAAGGCGAGCCGGTGGAGCTGCGCGACCGCGACAACTCGATCGAGCGCCTGCCCTTCTTCGCCGGCAACCCGATCCGGCGGGCCACCGAGGCGCGGCGCTGGCTCAGCCTCTCGACGCCGGAGGAGATCGCCAAGCTGGAGGAGCTGGACTTCTTCCAAGACCGCAACCTGGCGGTGGCGGAGGTGGTGCCGCTGCTGATGGGCCAGGGCCCGGCCAGCGCCGTCGTCTTCGCCACGCGGCGGCCGGAGGGGTTCGGACCGGACGGCCGCGCCCTGCTGCAGCGCATCGTCCCGGCCCTGCGCGGCGCCTGCGAGATCCGCCTGCTGCAGCTGGCCGAGGCGACGCTGCTCGACACCTATGTCGGCCCGCTCACCGGCCGCCGCATCCTCGAAGGCCATATCCGGCGCGGCGACGTCGAGACGCTGAAGGCGGCGCTGCTGTTGTGCGACCTCCGCGACTTCACCGTGCTGTCGAACCGGTTGCCGCCGGAGCAGATGCTGGACCGGCTCAACCTCTATTTCGACCAGCTGGTGCCGCCGATCGCGGCCCATGGCGGCGAGGTGCTCAAGTTCATGGGCGACGCGGTGCTGGCGTTCTTTCACCACCAGGACGGGCCGGCGGCCAGCTGCGCCGCGGCCTTCGCGGCGGCGCGACAGGCCCTGGCCAACATCCACTCCGTCTCCCAGGCCGGGACGCCGTTGAGCGCCGGGGTGGCGCTGCACCATGGCGAGGTCGCCTACGGCAATATCGGCTCCGGCGGACGGCTGGACTTCACCGTGATCGGCCGCGACGTCAACCTGGTCAGCCGGATCCAGACCGCCTGCGCCACCACCGGCCAGCCGCTGCTGATGTCGCCGCACTTCGCGGCACTGCTGGACCGGCCGGGCAGCCGCAGCATCGGCCCGCACCCGCTGAAGGGCTTCGCCGAGCCGCTGGAGCTGTTCGCCTGGGAGCCCGAGTAGGCCTCAGGTGAAGGCGTCGGGCATGCTGTCCTTCTTGCGCCGCATGAAGTCCTGCAGCGCTTCGTCGATCGCGGGGTTGATCGCCGGCGCCTCGTACTCCTCCAGCATGCGCTTCCAGATCGTGTTGGCGCGCTGCGACGCGTCCTGCCGGCCCTCGGCCTCCCACTGCTCGTAGGAGTTGTTGTCGGCGACGGTCGACCGGTAGAAGGCGTTCTCGAAATTGCGCTGGGTGTGGTCGCAGCCGAGGTAGTGGCTGCCCGGGCCGACCTGGCGGATCGCGTCCATCGCCTGGCCGTTCTCGCTGAGGTCGATGCCCTCGGCCATCACCTGCATCATGCCGAGCTGGTCGGTGTCGAGGATGAACTTCTCGTAGGAGCTGACCAGCCCGCCCTCGAGCCAGCCGGCGGCGTGCAGCACGAAGTTGACCCCGCCCAGCATGGTCGGCAGCAGCGTGTTCGCGCTCTCGAACGCCGCCTGCGCGTCGGCGGCCTTGGAGCCGCAGAGCGACCCGCCGGAGCGGAACGGCACGCCCAGGCGCCGGGCCAGGGCGGCAGCGCCGTACAGCACCAGTGCCGGCTCCGGCGTGCCGAAGGTCGGCGCGCCCGACTGCATCGAGATCGAGCTGGCGAAGGAGCCGAACACCACCGGCGCGCCGGGACGGCACAGCTGCGCCGTGGCCATGCCGGCCAGGCTCTCGGCCAGGGTCTGGGTCAGCACGCCGGCGCTGGTCACCGGCGCCATCGCGCCCGCCAGGATGAAGGGCGTGACGATCACCGCCTGGTTGGCCCGGGCATAGGTCTTCAAGGCGCCCAGCATGGTGCCGTCCCACACCATCGGCGAGTTGGCGTTGATCAGGCTGATCAGCACGCAGTTCCGGTCGACGAACTCCTCACCGAACACCAGCCGCGCCATGGCGACCGTGTCCTCCGCCCGCTCCGGCGCCGTGACCGAGCCCATGAACGGCTTGTCGGAGTATTTGATGTGGGAATAGACCATGTCGAGATGCCGCTTGTTCACCGGCAGGTCGACGGGCTCGCACACGGTGCCGCCGGAATGGTGCATCACCGGCGTCATGTAGGCGAGCTTCACGAAGTTGCGGAAATCCTCGATCCGGGCGTAGCGGCGGCCCTCGTCGAGGGTGCGGATGAAGGGCGGGCCATAGACCGGGGCGAAGACGGTGTTGCCGCCGCCGATCTGCACGTTGCGGTCCGGGTTGCGCGCATATTGGGTGAATTCGCGCGGCGCGGTCGCCTGCACCAGCTGCCGGCACAGGCCGCGCGGGAAGCGGATGCGGGTGCCCTTGACGTCGGCGCCGGCGGCCTTCCACAGCTCCAGCGTCTCCTCGTCGTCGCGGAACTCGAGGCCGATCTCCTCCAGCACCGTGTCGGCGTTGTGCTCGATCAGCTCCAGACCGTCGGTCTTCAGCACCTCATAGAGCGGGATCTTGCGCGAGATGTATTTCAGCTGCTGCAGCCCGCCGCCGCGGCGCAGGGCGCGCCGGGCCTCGGCGCCGCCGCGGCCGCGCCGGCCAGCCCGGCCGGTCTCCTGGGTGTCACCCGATGGGGTGTCGTCCGATGGGATGGCAGCGTCGGTCATGGCGGGCATTCCTTCTCGCAGAGTCCCGATGCTACGCCGCGAGGCTCCGGCGACCATCGCGCCTGCGACCCGGCCTCGCCCGCTCACGACACCCTGCCCGGCAGCCGCACGCGCCGGCTTGAACCCGGCCCGCCGCCGGGCTACGTGGAGAGGGCCATGACCTCCGATCTCCCGCCCATCGTCTCGCCCTGCATCGGCATCTGCACGCTCGAGGCCGAGACCGGCCTGTGCGCCGGCTGCCTGCGCACGGCCGACGAGATCGCGGCTTGGCGCGACGCCGACAACGACTGGCGGCTGGCCACCCTGCAGCGGCTGAAGGAGCGGCGCCGCACCCGCGGCCGCACCAGCGCCGCCGACAGCCGGCCGCGCCGGCGCCAGCCGCAGCCCGTCTGAGGACATGCCATGACCACCGTCACCGTCGCCGCCACCCAGACCTTCTGCACCTGGAACGAGGCCGAGACGCTGGACCGGGTCGAGGCGCTGGTGCGCCAGGCCGCCGGCCGCGGCGCCCAGATCGTGCTGCCGCAGGAGCTGTTCGCCGCCCCCTATTTCTGCCGCGACGAGCTGCAGACGCACTTCGCCCTGGCCCGGCCGATCGACGGCCATCCGGTGGTGGAGCGGTTCCGCCGGCTGGCGGCGGAGCTGCAGGTGGCGATGCCGGTCAGCGTGTTCGAGCGCGCCAACAACGCCTATTACAACTCGATCGCCATGGTCGATGCCGACGGCAGCGTGCTGGGCGTCTACCGCAAGTCGCACATTCCGGACGGGCCGGGATACGAGGAGAAGTTCTACTTCAACCCCGGCGACACCGGCTTCAAGGTCTGGCAGACCCGCTACGGCAAGGTCGGCTGCGGCATCTGCTGGGACCAGTGGTACCCCGAGACGGCGCGCTGCATGGCGCTGATGGGCGCCGATGTGCTGCTGTACCCGACCGCGATCGGCAGCGAGCCGCAGGATGGCGGGCTGGACAGCCAGGTGGCCCGCTTCGACCTCGACGCCATCCGCGCCCAGCGCGCCAGCTGGGGCCTGTTCCGCGACCGCCGGCCGGAGCTGTACGGGGCGATCCTGACCTATGACGGGGTGACACGCCCTTCCTGACATTCATCCGCGGCGATTTCGGCCAGGACCCAGTCGCGGAAGGCGGTGATCTTCGGGACGTCGCGGCGGCTGTCGAGGTAGACGAGGTAATAGAAGCCCTCGTCGCGGATGCTGTAGGGGAACGGCCGGACCAGGTCGCCGGCGGCGAGCTCATCGAGGAAGAAGGTCGGGTTGACCAGGGCCACGCCCTGCCCCGCCTGCGCCGCGCGGCCCATCATCTGCTGGTTCTCGAGCCGCAGGCCGCGGTCGGAGACGGTGCGCGGCACGGCCAGGCCAGCGGCGGCGAACCAACGCTGCCAGTAGCCGTCGCCGTCGTCCCAGAACAGCGGCACCTCGAGCAGGTCGCGCGGATCCTTGAGGCCGCCGGCGCGGTCGCGCAGCGCCGGGCTGCACAGGGCGGTGTATTCGATCGGCATCAGCGGATGGGCGGCCAGGCCGGGCCAGACGCCCATGCCGTGGCGGATGCCGATATCGCTGTCGCCGCGGGTGAAGTCGACCATCGTCGTCTTGGTGTCGAGCCGCACGGCGATGCCGGGATGGGCGAGCTGGAACCGGCCGAGCCGCGGCACCAGCCAGTTGGTGGCGAAGGTGTGGATCGAGGTGATCGAGAGCAGCCCGCCGGTGTCGTCGCGCGCCGCGGCGAAGGCGCCGGCGAGCCGGGCCAGGGCCTCGGTCACCGCCGGCGCCAGCCTCTCCCCGGTCTCGGTCAGCGCCACCTTGCGGGTCAGGCGCAGGAACAGCGGCGCGCCGACCCGGTCCTCCAGCAGGCGGATCTGGTAGCTGACGGCCGCCTGGGTCATGCCCAGCTCGGCCGCCGCCTTGGTGAAGCTGAGATGGCGCGCCGCCGCCTCGAACACCCGGATGGCCGGCAGCGGCGGCAGGCGGGATCCTTCATCCATAAAGACAGCTTATCCGTTGCTTATCGAGAACGCGTTGGTCGAACGCCCGGCGAACGCCGATATTCATCTCATACAGACCACATCGCAACGCCGGCCCGTCGACACGCATCAGCAGGGCTGATGCATCCGGGCCATCCGGAGACCGACATGACCAGCATCGTCCAGCGGGCGCCCGTGCGCCCGATCCCCCGGCTTCGCCCGCGGCGCGGCCTGCTCTCCATCCTCCGCGCCGCCGCCCGGCGGATGCTGCGCCCGGCCGCCGGCCGCGTGCTCGACCCGAAGGCGCTGTCCGACCAGCTGCGGCGGGATCTGGGGTTCGATCGGAGCTGAGAACGGGAAGCCCCCCATTCACTCTCCCCTCCTCGATGACAGCGATGGCGGGCTTGTGAGCCGATTGCCTCTCCCGCTTGCGGGAGAGGTCGGACATCCGAAGGATGTCCGGGTGAGGGGATAGCGGCCTCGCCGAAAGCACCACTTTGCCGGGAGCGAATGCGATCCGCCCGGTCCAGAAACGCTCCCGGTGTCGAGACCGAGCCGCCCTCACCCGATCTCGCTGCGCGAGCCCGACCTCTCCCGTAAACGGGAGAGGCAACGAACAAGCGCAGGGGAGGATGAAAGGCCCGGCAGTCATGCGGCGCTGGCTCCTCGCACCGCCATGGTCTCGGCCGCTTCGGCCAGAAGCCAGTCGCGGAACAGGGCGATCTTGGGGACGTCGCGGCGGGTCTCGAGATAGACGATGTAATAGGAGACGTCCTCGCGCAGCAGCATCGGGAAGGGCTGGACCAGCTGGCCGGAGGCGAGGTCCTCGGCGAACAGCAGCGGGTTGAGCAGCGCCACGCCCTGCCCCGCCTTGGCCACCTGCCCCATGATCTGCTGGCTGTCGAGCCGCAGCCCCTCATCGGCGATCGAGGCCGGCACCACCTCCCCCGCCGTGGCGAACCAGCGCTGCCAGGCATCGGCGTCGTCCCACAGCAGCGGCAGGCGCAGCAGGTCGCGCGGCTGGCGCAGGCCGCCATCCGCGCGCTGCAGCAGAGTCGGGCTGCACATCGGCGCGAAATCGACCGGCATCAGCCAATGCGCGGCCAGGCCGGGCCACAGGCCCTTGCCGACGCGGATGCCGAGATCGTGCTCGCCGCGGGTGAAGTCGACCTTCGCGCTCATGGTGTCGACCCGGACGGTGGTGCCGGGATGGGCTGCCTGGAACCGGCCGAGCCGCGGCACCAGCCAGTTCGAGGCCAGGGTCAGCACGGTGGTGACCGAGAGCAGCCCGCCGCCGGCATCGTCGCGCAGCGCGGCGAAGGCGCCGGCCATGCGCGACAGCGCCTCGGTCAGCACCGGCGCCAGGCGCTGCCCGGCCTCGGTCAGCGCCACCTTGCGGGTGAGGCGGTGGAACAGCGGCGCGCCGACCCGGTCCTCGAGCTGCCGGATCTGGTAGCTGACCGCCGCCTGGGTCATGCCCAGCTCCGCCGCCGCGCGGGTGAAGCTGAGGTGGCGGGCCGCCGCCTCGAACACCCGGACCGCGGCGAGCGGCGGAAGCTGGAAGCCTGGCTGGGTGTCCATGGGGTGGTCTACGGGCGGTTCAGGGTATGTTCCATTCTCGCCCGGGAGGGGCGGTACTACAAGACACCTTAGTCTCCCCTCCCCTTGCGGGTGTATGGACCGGGGAGATAGTGAACAGGTGTTCGGGGACATGGTGGACACTTGCGGCATGAGGCGAAGGAGGCCGCATGCCGTTTCAGGAGTGTTCGCGGATGTCGCAACGGGAAGAGTTCTG
>JAEKLZ010000468.1 GCA_019508225.1 Inquilinus limosus
CACGAAGCCCCGGCCTCGGCGCTGGGCGACGACCGCGCCGTCAACCTGCCCAGCCGCGCCTACACCGTCGAGGACATGGTCGCGTCGGTGAAGCGGGTGGACGAGAAGTACCAGATCAAGCACGGCCCGATCACGACGAAGCCGGACCCGGTGATCCAGGCGATCGTCGACGGCTGGGCCACCGACGCCTCCTGGGACCGCGCCAAGGCGCTGGGCCTGCCGATCGACGAGAGCATCGACCGTGTGGTCGAGGACTACATCGAGGATTTTTTGCCGAGCCGCCATTGACGAAGGCGTAGGTTGGGTTCGCGGCGCGAACCCAACATTGTGCCGGCATCGGGATGCTGGGTTCGCCAACCGGCGAACCCAGCCTACGGCCGACCGCTCGTCGCCGTGAGCGGTTGATACCGGTAACAAATTTGTACGATCAAACTCCCAAAACCGTTTGACCGAGCCGGACCATCCGCTACCCTCTGCGGCAACGATCGGCGGCCATGACGCTTCCGGCATCGCTCAATAGGGAGGGGGAATGGCCTCGGTCTCGATCCGTGGTGTCACCAAGAGCTTCGGCACCGTCCCGATCATCCATGGCGTCGACATCGAGATCGGCGACCACGAATTCGTGGCGCTGGTCGGCCCGTCCGGTTGCGGCAAGTCCACCCTCTTGCGGATGATCGCGGGGCTGGAGCGGATCACCGGCGGCGACATCTCCATCTCCGGCCGCCGCATCAACGATGTCGCGCCGAAGGAGCGGGACATCGCCATGGTGTTCCAGAACTACGCCCTGTACCCGCACATGACGGTGCGGGACAACATGGCCTTCGCCCTGATGCTGGCGAAGACCGACAAGGGCCAGCGCCAGCGCGTCGCCATGGGCCGCGCCATCGTGCGCGATCCCGCCGTGTTCCTGTTCGACGAGCCGCTGTCGAATCTCGACGCCAAGCTGCGGGTGCAGATGCGCACCGAGATCAAGCTCTTGCACCAGCGGCTGAAGACCACCTCGATCTACGTCACCCACGACCAGGTCGAGGCTATGACCATGGCCGACCAGATCGTGGTGATGCGCGACGGGCGGGTGGAGCAGGCGGGCGCGCCGCTGCATCTCTACGACCACCCCGCCAACGTCTTCGTCGCCGGCTTCATCGGCTCGCCGGCGATGAACTTCATCGACGGCACCGTGGCCGATGGTGGCGTCCGGGCCGGCGATGGCACGCTGCTGCCGCTGCCGCCGGGCGCTCCCGTCACGGCCGGGCAGCGGGTGCGCTACGGCGTGCGGCCGTCGCATCTGCGCGTCGCCGCCGACGGGTCCGGGCTGCCGACGGAGGTCGAGGTGATGGAGCCGACCGGCGACGACACCTTCGTCTACGGCCGCATGGCGGGGCAGGAGATCTGCGCCATGTTCAACGAGCGCCAGAGCTTCGGCCCCGGCGACACCATCCGGCTGCAGTCCGACGCGGCGCGCATCCACCTGTTCGACGCGGAGACCGAACGCCGCCTCTGACGGGCGGCGGCTTTCAGACAGCGATTTCAAGCAAAGACAGACGGGAGAGGAAACATGGCTGATTTCACGCGGCGCGACGTTCTGAAGACCGGGGCGGGGCTGGCCGCGGCCGGCGCCATCGGTTCGGGCGGCCTGATCCGCCCGGCCCACGCCCAGGACCTGTCCTACACCCCGGAATCGGGCGCGACCCTGCGGGTGCTGCGCTGGGCCAAGTTCGTGCAGGGCGACGAGACCCAGTGGCTGGCCAACACCAAGGCGTTCAGCGACAAATACGGCGTCCCGGTGCGGGTCGACAGCGAGGGCTGGGAGGACATCCGGCCGAAGGCGGCGGTGGCCGCCAATGTTGGCAGCGGGCCCGACATCGTGCTGGTCTGGTTCGACGACGCCCAGCTGTATCCCGACAAGCTGCTCGACGTCACCGAGCTGGCCAATTATCTCGGCAATAAATACGGCGGCTGGTACGAGGGCCTGCAGGGCTACGCCCAGCGCGACGGCAAGTTCATCGGCCTGCCGCTGGCGGCGATCGGCAACGCCATCTGCTACCGCGAGAGCTGGGTCAAGCAAGCCGGCTTCGCCGAGTTCCCGAAGGACACCGACGGCTTCCTGGCGCTGTGCCGCAAGCTGAAGGAGATCGGCCACCCGCCCGGCTTCACCCTCGGCAACGCGGTGGGCGACGGCAACAATTTCGGCCATTGGATCATGTGGAGCCATGGCGGCAAGATGGTCGACGAGCAGGGCAACGTCGTCATCAACAGCCCGGAGACGATCGCCGGGCTGAAATATGCGGCCGAGCTGTACAAGACCTTCATCCCCGGCACCGAGGCCTGGCTCGACAGCAACAACAACCGGGCCTTCCTGTCCGGCGAGGTCAGCCTGACCGCGAACGGCGTGTCGCTGTACTATGCGGCCAAGAACGACGCCAACCTCAAGGAGATGTCCAAGGACATCCGCTGCGTCCAGCTGCCGGTCGGCCCGGTCGGCAAGCCGGTCGAGCTGTGCCAGACCACCTCGGCGATCGTGTTCAACTACACCAAGTACCCGAACGCGGCGAAGGAGTACCTGCGCTTCATGTGGGAGAAGGAGCAGTTCTTCCCCTGGATGGAGGCGGCGAGCGGCTATTGCTGCCAGCCGCTGAAGGGCTATGCCGACCACCCGATCTGGAAGGCCGATCCGAACCACGCCGCCTATGCCGGCGCCTCGGCGCGGCTGCGCCCGAACGGCTATGCCGGCCCCCTGGGCTATGCCTCGGCGGCGGCGATGGCGGACTACATCGTCGTCAACATGGTCGCCGAGGCCGCCACCGGTCAGCGCACGCCGGAGGACGCGGCCGCCCGCGCCCAGAAGCGGGCCGAGCGGTACTATCGGGTGTAAGCTGTCGGCCGTGACGTGACCGGCCGGCCGGGGAGGGCCATGGTGTTCTGCGGGCGGATCGTGCTGGCGCTGCTGTTCGCCGCCTTGGCCGCGCCGGGGTGGAGCGCCGATCTGACGCGGGACCAGGTGGTCGCCATGCTGTCCCGCGCCTCCCCGGCCGCGCCGGCCAATTTCTCCGGCCGGTCGCTGCAGAAGGTCGATCTCAGCAGTCTCGACCTGTCGGGGGCGAACTTCGCCGGCGCCGATCTGTTCGCGGCCAAGTTCGAGGACAGCAACCTGACCGGGGCCGACCTGACCGGCGCCAATCTCGGCCTCGCCTGGGTGATCCGGGCGAACTTCACCGGGGCCGACCTGTCCGGCGCGAATGTCCAGGGGCTGGTCGTGGCCTCGGGCCTGCAGACCAACCCGGCCGAGGCCCCGGTCTTCCTCCGGACGAAGTTCGTCGGGGCGCGGGTGATCGCCCGTTTCGGCGGCTTCGACCTGCGCGGGGCCGACTTCACCGACGCCAGGCTGGCGGTCGACATGCGCAACCAGTCGATGGGGATCATGCGGGCCGATTTCTCGAGCGCCAGGCTGGAGGGCGCCAACTTCACCCGGGCCGATCTCGGGCGCGCCTGGTTCCGCTTCGCCAAGCTGCAGGGCGTGCGCTTCACCGGGGCCAGCCTGCTGCATGTCGACTTCTCCGGCGCCGATCTCACCGGAGCGGATCTCACCGGCGCCGACGCCACCGGGGCGGATTTCGGCCAAGCGGTCCTGACCGGCGCGATCGGGCTCGACACCGTCAAAGGATTGGATCCGGCCGTCCCGCGCCGGTAGTGCGCGGAATGCTGCCGCATGAGTGGAGGACAGATGTCGACGATCGCGCAGCGAAGATCGCCGCCCCCGACCGCGTCATGGATGGCGCGGATGATGGAAAGCCGCAACGCGTTGGGGCTGGCCTTCCTGCTGCCGGCCGCGGTGATCCTGCTGCTGTTCCTGACCTACCCGCTCGGCCTCGGCGTCTGGCTCGGCTTCACCGACACGCGCCTCGGCCGGCCCGGCATCTGGATCGGCATCGAGAATTACGAGTTCCTCTGGGAGGACTCGATCTTCTGGCTGTCGGTGTTCAACACCATCCTCTACACGACCGTCGCCAGCCTGTTCAAATTCGTGCTCGGCCTGTGGCTGGCGCTGCTGCTGAACCGGCATTTGCCGTTCAAGGCCTTCCTGCGCGCCATCGTGCTGCTGCCCTGGGTGGTGCCGACCGTGCTGTCCGGCATCGCCTTCTGGTGGATCTTCGACGCCCAGTTCTCGGTGATCTCCTGGGCCCTGATCCAGCTCGGGCTGATCGACACGCCGATCAACTTCCTGGGCGACGTCGCCAACGCCCGGGCCTCGGTGATCGCCGCCAACATCTGGCGCGGCATCCCCTTCGTCGCCATCACGCTCCTGGCCGGGCTGCAGACCATCCCGCAATCGCTGTACGAGGCGGCGGTGCTGGACGGCGCCACCAACTGGCAGCGCTTCCGCTGGATCACCCTGCCGATGCTGTCGCCGATCATCGCGGTGGTGATGACCTTCTCGGTCTTGTTCACCTTCACCGATTTCCAGCTGATCTATGTGCTGACCCGCGGCGGCCCGCTCAACGCGACCCATCTGATGGCGACGCTGTCGTTCCAGCGCGCCATCCCCGGCGGCCAGCTGGGGGAGGGGGCGGCGATCGCCTCGGCCATGATCCCGTTCCTGCTGGCGGCGGTGATGTTCAGCTATTTCGGCCTGCAGCGGCAGCGCTGGCAGCAGGGGGGACGCGACTGATGGCGATCAAGAGCGATGTCGTCGGCGACGAGGGCGGCATGGGCTATCTGGAGCGGCTGCCGCGCCGGGTGGTGACGGTCTACCTGCCGCTCGCGGTGTTCGTCTTCGTGCTGCTGTTCCCGTTCTACTGGATGGGGATCACCTCGATCAAATCGAATGCCGAGCTGTACAACTACAAGGACTTCAACCCGCTCTGGGTGGCCGAACCGACGCTGCGGCATATCCAGTTCCTGCTGTTCGAGACCTCGTACCCGGCCTGGCTGTGGAACACGATGGTGATCGCGGTCGGGTCGACCACGCTGGCGCTGGTCTGCTCGGTCCTTGCCGCCTATGCCATCGAACGGCTGCGCTTCACCGGCGCGCGTGTCGTCGGGCTTGCCATTTTCCTGGCCTATCTGGTGCCGCCCTCGATCCTGTTCATCCCGCTGGCGGTCCAACTCGGCCAGCTCGGCCTCCTGAACAGCCAATGGGCGCTGATCCTGACCTACCCGACCTTCCTGGTGCCGTTCTGTACCTGGCTGCTGATGGGCTATTTCCGCTCCATTCCTTACGAGCTGGAGGAATGCGCCATCATCGACGGCGCCTCGCGGCTGCAGATCCTGCGCCGGATCACCCTGCCGCTGGCCGTGCCCGGGCTGATCTCGGCCGGCATCTTCGCCTTCACCCTGTCCTGGAACGAGTTCATCTACGCCCTGACCTTCATCTCGGATTCCGAGCGCAAGACCGTGCCGGTCGGGGTCTTGACCGAGCTGGTCCAGGGCGACACGTATCAATGGGGCGCCCTGATGGCCGGCGCCCTGCTGGGCTCGCTGCCCGTGGTGCTGCTCTACTCCTTCTTCGTCGAGCACTACGTTTCCAGCATGACCGGCGCCGTGAAGGAGTGAGGCCAGGGAGAAAGCCGTGACCCGGATCGCGTCCGTCGACACCAAGCTGCTGCGCATCGCCTATGAGGAGTCGGGGCCCGGCGACGGCCGGCCGATGGTGTTGCTGCACGGCTGGCCGGACCATCTCGGCACCTGGGACCGGGTTCTGCCGACGCTGCACGAGGCCGGGTTCCGCACCCTGGCGCCGAATCTCCGCGGCTTCGGCGGCACCACCTTCCGCGACCCCGCCACCATGCGCTCGGGCCAGCTCTCGGCGCTGGGGCAGGACGTGCTCGACTTCGCCGACGCGCTGGATCTCGATCGCTTCGTGGTGGTCGGGCACGATTGGGGCGCCCGCGCCGCCTATATCGCCAGCGCCGTGGCGCCGGAGCGGGTGTCGCATTGCGTCGCTCTGTCGGTCGGCTGGGGCACCAACGCGCCCGACCAGCCGCTCAGCCTGAACCAGGTCCAGAACTACTGGTATCATTGGTACATGGCGCTCGACCGCGGCGCCGATCTGGTGCGCAACGACCGCCGCGGCTTCACCCGCCACATCTGGCGGATCTGGACCCCGGACTGGGATCTGTCGGACGCGGAGTTCGAGGACACGGCCGCGGCCTTCGACAACCCGGACTGGGCGGAAATCACGCTGCACTCCTACCGGGTGCGCTGGGGCCTGGCGTCGCGCGACCCGCGCTACGAGGAGCTCGAGGCGCGGCTGGCTGAGAATCCGGAGATCTCGGTCCCGACGCTGGTCCTGCATGGCGGCTCCGACCCGTGTAACGACCCCTCGACCTCGGCCGGGAAGGAGAAATTCTTCCGCGACCGCTACGAACGCGACCTGCTGCCCGGCATCGGCCATTTCCCGCAGCGCGAAGCCCCGAACGCCGTCGCCGAGGCGATCCTGCGGTTCATGGCCGCTAAGGACTGAACCGGCGCTGACGCTTTCCAGAATCGTCATTGCGAGCGTAGCGAAGCAATCCAGGGGCCGCTCGCACCGGCCCTGGATTGCTTCGTCGCTTCGCTCCTCGCAATGACGGTTGGGGTGGACGCACGAGGCATTGACATCCCCACCCGCCTCACCATAAGTTAGTTAACGATTACTAACTTCTTGAGTCACAGCATGGCCGGCAAGGGCAGGGACACCAAGGCGCGGATGGAGGAGGCGGCCATCCGCCTGTTCGCCGAGCGCGGGGTCGAGGGCACCTCGGTGCGCGACATCGCCGCCGCGGTCGGCGTCACCGAGGCGGCGCTGTACCGCCACCTGACCTCGAAGGACGAGTTCGTGGCCGGGCTGTTCGCCGACCGCTATGTCGCGCTCGGCCGCCAGGTCCATGCGGCGCAGGACGGGCTGGCCGGCTTCGCGCCCCGGATGCGGGCGATGGTCCGGGCCTGCTGCGAGCTGCACGACCGCGACCCGTCACTGTTCCGCTTCCTGTTGATCGTCCAGCACCGGGCACTGCCCGGCTTCGCGGTGGGCGAGCCCAACCCCGGCGACGTCATCGGCGCCGTCATCGCCGACGGCATCCGCGAGGGTGCCGTGACCATCGCCGACCCCCGGCTGGCCACCGCCATCGCCTTCGGCTGCGTGCTGCAGCCGGCGGTGTTCCTGCTCTACGGCCGGCTCGAAGGCGGCCTGGCCGACCGCGCGCCCGAGATCGCCGGCGCCATCCTGCGAGCGCTCGGCGGCCCCGCCGCCTGACACCCGCATCCCCCCATCCGTCTCAGTGTGAGGAGACGCTCATGATCGACCCGATCGTGTTCCTGCTGATGATCGCCGCCATGATCTGGCTCGGCGTCCAGGTCCTGACCCAGCGCAGCGCCATCCGCGACCTGGAATCGCGCCTCGACCACATCGATGACGAGGCTCCGACCGGCCGGAATGCGTAGGTTGGGTTCGCCTTGGCGAACCCAACGTGCCGGCGGAACGATGTTGGGTTCGCGGCTGCGAACCCAACCTACGCGGACGCGTCTGGCGTCAGCCCGCCCGCTCCTTGTCGATCTCGGACTTCAGCGCGTCGAAGCCGACGGCGCCCGGGATGATCTGGTCGTTGATGACGAAGGCCGGCGTGCCCTGCACGCCCAGCGCCTGGGCCAGGTCCATGTTGGCCCGCAGCTCGGCCACCACCGACGCGTCGTTCATGTCCTGCTTCAGCTTGTCGAGGTCCAGCCCGACCTGCTGGGCGGTGTCGTAGATCACCTGATCGGTCAGCTGGCCCTTGAGGCCCATCATCTTGGTGTGGAACTCGAGATACTTGCCCTGCATCTTCGCCGCCAGCGAGGCGCGGGCCGCGGTCACCGAGGCCGGCCCGAGGATCGGGAACTCCTTCAGCACCACCTTCAGCCCGGTGTCCTGCTTCACCAGCCGCTCCAGGTCGGGCTGGGCCCGCTTGCAGTAGCCGCACTGGTAGTCGAAGAACTCGACCAGCGTGACGTCGCCCTGGGCATTGCCGATCACCGGCGAGGAGGCGCTGCGGAAGATCTC
>JAEKLZ010000156.1 GCA_019508225.1 Inquilinus limosus
CGTCAACCGCCGTTTTGGCGAGTACACGGGGCACCTCGACCGCGATCCGATCGTCAGCCTGGTCAACGACGAGGCGCGCAGCTATCTCACGCGTGCGCGCGAAACCTGCGACATCGTCCAGCTCACGTTCATCGACACCTGGGCGGCGACCGCGGCCGGCGCCTACGTGCTCACCGAGAACACGCTGTACACCGTGGAAGGCTGGACGGTGTTCCTCAACCGCCTCGACCCGGACGGCGTGCTCGCCGTGGCGCGCGGGGTTTCGCCTGAGATGGGCCGGCTGGTCGCGCTCGGCCGCGAGGCGTTGCTCGCCAGCGGCGTGGCCGAGCCCGAGCGCCACATGGCAATGGTCGTCAACCACCGCGCGCGCGCGCCGCACTCGTTCGGACCAATGGCGGTACTGCTCGTGCGCAAGACGCCGTTTCCTGCCGCCGAGCTCGCGCAGATGCGCGCCGCGGCGGCGCGCCTGCAGTTCGATGTCGAGCTGCAGCCGGGCCGCGGCCTGCCGTTCTTCGCCGCGCTCGCCGCCGGCCGCCCGATCGAAGCGGTACGACCCGACGACGGGCTGGTCTACGACGCTCCGACCGACGACCGCCCGTTCTTCTTCAACATGCAGCGCGTCGGCACCGACGCGATGCTGTACGGCGCCCACAATCCGGTCGGCCTGCTGATGAACCTGGCGGTCGGCGTGTTCGCACTCACGCTGGTGTGCATCATCGTGCCGCTCGTGCTGGCGCGCACGCGGCTGGGCCGCGGCGACGCGGCGCTGCTCGGCTATTTCGCCGCGATCGGCGTGGGGTTCATGCTGATCGAGATCTCGCTTCTGCAGCGGCTGGTGGTGTTCCTGGGCCATCCCGCGTACAGCCTGAGCGTGATCCTGTTCGTGCTGCTGCTCGCCGGCGGCGTGGGCAGCGCGGTGTCGACGCGCCTGCCGCCGGAGCGTCTGGCGCTATTCGGCCCGCGCGTCCTTGCCGGGGTCACCGTCATCCTGGCGCTGCTCGGTGCGCTGATGCCGCTCATCGTCGGCGCCTTCCAGGCCGCGTCGACGCCGGCGCGCATCGCGGTCTCCGCCGCCGCGCTCGCTCTCATGGGCGTCGCGATGGGCACCGCGTTCCCCCTCGGCATGCGCCTCGCCATGGCGACGCGGCCGGCGCTCGGGCCGTGGCTATGGGGCATCAACGGCGCCACCTCGGTGCTCGCTTCGGTGGCCGCGATCGTGATCGCCACGGCCTACGGCATCTCGGCGAGCTTCTGGAGCGGCGTGGCGTGCTACGTGCTGGCGCTCGCCGCCTTCATTCGAGCCGCCACACCTCTCCGCGCTGGTCGCTCATGACGCGGCGCGCGTCGGGAAAGCGCGAGTGCATGAACGCAGCGTTCTTATCGGCCTGCACGCCTACCATGAACCACACCTTGTCCCGCAGGAGCGGATCGTTCTGCACCAGGTCAGCCGTATAGCGGCGGCTGTCGTGCCGCACGAGCACGACCTGGCGCACCCCCGGCGCGAAGGGTGGGCGGTTGGCGAGGCGCCCCTCGACGTAGCCGTGCACCTGCACCGCGCGCAGCGCGGTTGCGAATATCAGGCTGAGTGCAGCGAGCGCTGCGACATAGCGTTCGAGCGCCTCGCAGCCCAGGCCGCGCGCACGCACCAGGGCGAGCGCGCCCAGCACCGGTAGTGCGCCCCAGGCGGAATGCACGTAGCGGGCGCCCCAGCCATGGCCCTGCGTGAACCCGACCATGAAATAGCCGGCCACCGTGCAGGCGAACGACAAGCCGAGCAACAGGACACGCTGGTCGCGCCGCCCGAGCCACCAGCCTGCGCCCGCCAGCACCAATAGTCCCGGCACCGCCCAGTTCCACAGCCGGACCAGTTCCGCGACGCGCATGCCGAGCACGCCGGTGTCGGAGTCGGCGAGCACGGTGCGCATCTTGATGTGCCAGATCCAGAGGAAGTTGAGCGCGCGGTGCAGCGGATTCGCGTCCGGCGGGAAAAGGCCGTGCAAGCCGAAGCCGATGAGAAGCGCCACCGGGGCATAGCCGGCGGCCAGGATCGCGAGCCTGCGCCACGGCGCTGGCTGGCGCGCGAGCCAGACGATCCACGGCAGGGCGAACAGGGCATGCGGCAGCGGGTTGTGCAACACGAGCGCGAAGGAGCCGACCACGCCCGCGAGAAACACGCGCCGGTCGCCGGCCTGCAGCAGCAGCGACGCGAACACCAGGTTTGCTACCAGGTGCGCCGTCATCGAGTAGTAGGTGATCGCGCTAGCCGTGAACTGCGGCGACGCCAGGGCCAGGAGCAGCGCCCATCCGGCGGCGCGCACGTCGCCGCTCAGTCGCACTGCGAGATCCGCCATCAGCACCAGCGCGAGCGCGGCGAGCATCGCGTTGCACGCCCAGGGAATGCCGAGAAAGGCGAATGGCGTGAGCAGCAGGGCGAAGCCGGGCCAGTAGGCTGAGGCAACGGCGCCGGTTTCTCCCGATGCATACAGGAAATGGTTGCGGTACTCCTGCGGAATCAGGCGCGGGATCAGCTCGGGGGGGAAGCGGCCGGTGAGGTGGCCGGCGGCAAAGGCGCGGCTCTGGAACAGCGCTGCGTACTCGTCCTGGGCGACCGGATGGTTGAGCTCGACAGAGAGGGCGCCGAGGCACAGCAGGACAAATGCCGCCGCGGCGACCTGCCAGGGCCGGCGCCCGAGCGCCTCCACCAGCCGCGCGAGCGCTTCGCGAGCGGGAGCAAGCCAAGCGGCGAGTACGAGCAGCATCAGAAGAGCCGCGGCCGGAATGTCCTGCGTGCGCAGGTGTAGCTGGAAGATCCAGTA
>JAEKLZ010000469.1 GCA_019508225.1 Inquilinus limosus
GTCGGAGACGACGACCAGGTCGCAGCCGCGGAGGCCGCGGCGCAGCCGCTCGGCGTCCGGCGCGCTGACCGCCGGGTTGGTCGCCATGATCCACAGCGCCTTGATCCGGCCGGCGGCGACGGCGTCGAACAGCTCCACCGCCTTCAGCCCCGGCCGCTCCGCCAGAAGCGGCGCCTGCCAGAAGCGGCGCACCCGGTCGCGCGAAGCCGGATCCTCGAAGGTCATGTGGGCGGCCAGCTGGTTGGCCAAGCCGCCGACCTCGCGCCCGCCCATGGCGTTGGGCTGGCCGGTGACCGAGAACGGGCCCATGCCCGGCCGGCCGATCCGCCCGGTGGCGAGGTGGCAGTTGATGATGGCGTTGACCTTGTCGGTGCCCTGGGTCGACTGGTTCACGCCCTGGGAATAGATCGTCAGCGTCGCCGGGGTCTCGGCGAACCAGGCGTAGAAGCGCCGCACCGCCTCCTCCGGCAGGCGGCAGCCGCGGGCCACGGCGGCGATGTCCGGCGCGTCCTCGGCCGCGGCGATGGCCGCCTCTTCGAAGCCCGAGGCATGGGCGGCGATCCAGCCGCGGTCCAGCGCGCCTGTCCGCACCAGATGGGCCAACAGGCCGTTGAACAGCAGCACGTCGGTGCCGGGGGCGATGGCGAGGTGCAGGTCGGCCTCGTCGCAGGTCGCGGTGCGGCGCGGGTCGATCACGACGATCCTGGTGCCGCGCTTCTCGCGCGCCGCCAGCAGCCTCCGGTGCAGGATCGGATGGCACCAGGCGGCGTTGGAGCCGACATAGATCGCGAGGTCCGCCTGCTCCCAATCCTCGTAGCAGCCCGGCACCACGTCCCCGCCGAAGGCGCGGCGGTGGCCGGCGACCGAGGACGCCATGCACAGCCGGGAATTGGTGTCGATGTTGCCGGAGCCGATGAAGCCCTTCATCAGCTTGTTGGCGACGTAATAATCCTCGGTCAGCAGCTGGCCGGAGACGTAGAAGGCGACGGAGTCCGGCCCGTGTTGTTCGATCGCCTCGGCGAAGCCGTTCGCGACGCGGTCCAGCGCCTCGTCCCAACTCGCCGTCCGCCCGCCGATCATCGGGTCGAGCAGGCGCCCGTCCAGCCCCAGCGTCTCGCCCAGCGCCCCACCCTTGGAGCAGAGCCGGCCGAAATTCGCCGGATGGATCGGGTCGCCCGCCACCCGCCCCTCCGCCGCGGCCACACCGCAGCCGACGCCGCAATAGGGGCAGGTGGTGCGGATCTCAGCCATTGGCGACCAGCTGCGGTGAGGGCAGGCCGAGGCGGATGCGGCCGGCCTGCAGCTCGACCGCGATGCGGTGGACGCAGCCCTCGTCCGGCCCCTCGACCGACCCGGTCTCCAGGCTGATCACCCAGGCGTGCAGCGGGCAGGTGACGCTGGTGCCGTGCACGATACCCTGCGACAGCGGCCCGCCCTTGTGCGGGCAGCGGTCGTAAAGCGCGAAGACCCGGTCGTCGGCGGTGCGGAACAGGGCGATGTCGCCCTCCGGGCTCTTCACCACCCGCGCACCCATCGGCGGGATGTCCTCGATCCCGCCGACATCGATCCACAGCGGCATGGTCATCATGCGCCCACCTCGGCCAGAGAGCGGAACTCGTGCGCCTCGGCGCCGGAGGCGCGTTCGGCCCAGGGATCGACCTGTGCGAATTGCTGGGAATGCAGGAAGCGGGCGTGCAACCGCTTGCGGGATTCCGCGTCCTCGACCACCCGGCGCTTGACGTGATCGAGCCCGACCCGCTCGATCCAGGGCGCCGTGCGCTCGAGATAGTGCGATTCCTCGCGGTGCAGCTGCATGAAGGCGCCGCAATATTCCAGCACCTCGGCCTCGGTCTCGACCTTGCACAGGAAGTCGGTGCCGCGCAGCTTAATGCCGCCATTGCCGCCGACATGCAGCTCCCAGCCGCTGTCGACCGCGATCACGCCGAAATCCTTGATCGTCGCCTCGGCGCAGTTCCGCGGGCAGCCGGACACCGCCATCTTGAACTTGTGCGGGGTCCAGCTGCCCCAGCTCATCCGCTCCAGCGCAATGCCCATGGCGGTCGAATCCTGGGTGCCGAAGCGGCACCATTCCGACCCGACGCAGGTCTTCACCGTGCGCAGCGCCTTGCCATAGGCGTGACCGGAGACCATGCCGGCGGCGTTCAGGTCGCGCCAGACGTCGGGCAGCTGCTCCTTCTTCACGCCCAGCAGGTCGATGCGCTGGCCGCCGGTCACCTTGACCGACGGGATCTGATAACGGTCGACCACGTCGGCGATCGCCCGCAGCTCCTTGGCGCTGGTGACGCCGCCCCACATCCGCGGCACCACCGAATAGGTGCCGTCCTTCTGGATGTTGGCGTGCGCCCGCTCGTTGATGAAGCGGGACTGCTGGTCGTCGATGTACTCGCCGGGCCAGGCGCAGATCAGGTAGTAGTTCAGCGCTGGCCGGCACTTGGCGCAGCCATGCGGCGTGCGCCAGCCCAGCTCCTGCATCACCGCGGGGATCGAGCGCAGCTCGCGCGCCAGGATCAGCCGCCGCACCTCGTCATGGCCGAAATCGGTGCAGCCGCAGACCGCCTTGATCTTCGGCCCGCCGGCATAGCCGTCGCCCAGCGTCACCGCCAGCAGGCTCTCGACCAGCCCGGTGCAGGAGCCGCAGGAGGACGAAGCCTTGGTGTGCGCCCGCACCGCGTCCAGGCTGGTCAACCCCTTCTCGCCGATCGCCTGGACGATGGTGCCCTTGCAGACGCCGTTGCAGCCGCAGATCTCCGCCTCCGGCGGCAGGGCGGCAACGGCCTGCTTAGGGTCCGGCGCCGCACCCCCGGCGGCCGCCAGCGCCTGGCCGAAGATCAGCCCGTCGCGCATCGCGGCGACGTCCAGGCCTTCGCGCAGCATCTGGAAGAACCAGGCGCCGTCGGCGGTGTCGCCGTACAGGACGGCGCCGGCGATGCGGTTGCCCTTCAGAACCAGCCGCTTGTAGACGCCGCGGGCGGCGTCGCGGAACACGATGTCCTCGCAATCCTCGCCGCCCTGGAAGTCGCCGGCCGAGAACACGTCGATGCCGGTGACCTTGAGCTTGGTCGAGGTGACGGAGCCGCGATACTCGCTCTCCGCCGTGCCGGCCAGCTGGTCGGCGCAGATCCGCGCCATCTCGTACAGCGGCGCCACCAGCCCGTAGGTCCGGCCCTGGTGCTGGACGCATTCGCCGACCGCCAGGATGCAGGGATCGGAGGTGGTCATCCGGTCGTCGACCACGACTCCGCGCTCGACAGCCAAGCCGGCTTCGCGGGCCAGGGTGGTGGCCGGGCGGATGCCGACCGCCATCACCACGATGTCGGCCGGGATCACGCGCCCGTCCTTCAGCCGCACCGCCTCGACCTTGCCGTCGCCCTCGATCGCGGCGGTATCGGCCTCGGTCAGCACGGTCAGGCCGCGCCGCTCCAGCTCGCGCTGCAGCAGGTAGGCGGCGGCGGGGTCGAGCTGCCGCTCCATCAGCACCGGCATCAGGTGCAGGACGGTGACCTCCATGCCGTTGGCGCGCAGGCCGTTGGCGGCTTCCAGGCCCAGCAGGCCGCCGCCGATCACCACGGCACGGCTGCGGCCCTCGCGCGCCGCCGTCAGCATGGCCTCGACATCGGCGATGTCGCGGAAGGTGACGACGCCGGGCAAGTCGCGGCCCGGCACCGGGATCACGATCGGGTCGGACCCGGTGGCCAGCAGCAGCCGGTCGTAGCGGCACCTGCTGCCGTCGGCGCCGATCACCTCGCGCGCCTCGCGGTCGATCGCCGCCACCCGCACCCCGGCGCGCAGGTCGATGCCGTTGGCGTCGTACCAGGCGCGGTCATTGATGACGATGTCGTCGAACCGCTTCTCGCCGGCCAGCACCGGCGACAGCATGATGCGGTTGTAGTTCACCTGCGGCTCGGCGCCGAACACGGTGACGGCGTAGCGGCCGGGCGCGCGGGCCAGCAGCTCCTCCACCGCCCGCATCCCGGCCATGCCGTTGCCGACCACCACCAGCCGCTCCTGCGGCCCCCAGCTTCCTTCGGGCATGTTCCCCTCCCCCCCTCAGGCGGCCGCGGTGGTGAAGCGCTGGCGCTCGTAGAGGAAGCGCAGCACCTGCACGCGGCACGCGGCGTATGTCGGATCGTCGGCCAGCGCCAGGCGGCGGCGCGGCCGCTCCAGCGGAATGTCCAGCACCTCGCCGATGGTGGCGCTGGGTCCATTGGTCATCATCACGATGCGGTCGGACAGCAGCACCGCCTCGTCGACGTCATGGGTGATCATCAGGACCGTGTTGCCGAGCGCGGCGTGGATCTCCATCACCGAATCCTGCAGATGCGCCCGGGTCAGGGCGTCGAGCGCGCCGAAGGGCTCGTCCATCAGCAGGATCTTGGGCTGCATCGCCAGCGCCCGGGCGATGCCGACACGCTGCTTCATGCCGCCGGAGATCTCGCCCGGCCGCTTGTCCTTGGCATGGGCCATGTGGACCAGGGCCAGGTTGTGCATCACCCAGTCGTGCCGCTCGGCGGCGCTCTTGGACCGGCCGAACACCTTGTCGACCGCGATCCGGACATTGCCGTAGACGGTCAGCCAGGGCAGCAGCGAGTGGTTCTGGAACACGATGGCGCGGTCCGGGCCCGGGCTGTCGACCACCTGGCCGTCCAGCAGCACCTCGCCGGTGGTGGAGCGGACCAGGCCGCCGACGATGTTCAGCAGGGTCGACTTGCCGCAGCCGGAATGGCCGATGATCGACACGAACTCGCCGCGGTCGATGCCCAGGTTCACGTCGACCAGCACCTCGCTGACCGCGCTGCCGCGGGTGAAGCGCATGCCGACCTGCTCGATCGAGAGATAGCTGTCCATGGGGCGTCCTCCTCAGGCCGAGGTGCCGCGGGCGACGAGCGCGCCGGCGAAGCCGATCAGGCGGTCGAGGACGAAGCCGACCAGCCCGACATAGACCAGCGCCACGATGATGTCGCTGATGCGCGAGCTGTTCCACGCGTCCCAGATGAAGAAGCCGATGCCGACGCCGCCGATCAGCATCTCGGCGGCGATGATCGCCAGCCAGGACAGGCCGATGCCGATGCGCAGGCCGGTGAAGATGTAGGGCACGGTGGCCGGCAGGGTGATCTTGGTGAACACCTCCCAGGGCGACAGGCGCAGCACTCGGGCGACGTTGCGGTAATCCTGCGGGATGTTGCGCACCCCGACCGCGGTGTTGATCACGATCGGCCAGATCGAGGTGATGAAGATCACGAAGATCGCCGAAGGCTCGGCCTGCTGGAACCCGGCCAGCGAGATCGGCAGCCAGGCCAGCGGCGGGATGGTGCGCAGCACCTGGAAGATCGGGTCCAGCCCGCGCATCGCCCAGACGCTCTGGCCGATCAGCACGCCGAGCGCGACCCCGACCACCGAGGCCAGGGCGAAGCCGATCGCCACCCGCGACAGGCTGGTGGCGATCTGCCAGAAGGCGCCCTTGTCGACCCCGCCATTGTCGTAGAACGGGTCGATGATGAAGTCCCAAGTGTCGTCCAGCACCTTGAGCGGCGACGGCAGGTTCGAGGTCGGGCTGGAGCACAGCAGCTGCCAGGCCAGCAGCAGCAGCGCCAGCACGATCAGCGGCGGGATCACCCGGGCTGCGGCCTCGACGGCGAGGCGGGACAGGACCGGGCCGAGCGGCGGCCGCGCCACCGGCAGCGACAGGATTCGCCCGACAGGCTTGGGCTTCGCGGCCGGGGTGGGGGCTTCGGATAGGATCTGGGCTGACTGAGGCACGAGGCTGGCTCCGGCTGGCTGTCGTCGGTGCGTCAGGCGACGGTCTTGATGGCGAGGCTGGCGAGGTAGGCGTCGGGGGCGTCGGGGTCGAAGACCTTGCCGTCGAAGAAGGTCTCCTTGCCGCGCGAGGTGCCGGTGGGGATCTCCCCAGCCGGAACGCCGATCGTCTGCGCGGCCTGGCGCCACAGATCCTCGCGGTTGACCTTGGCGATCAGCCCCTTGAGGTCGACATCGGGGGCGATGTAGCCCCAGCGCCGATCCTCGGTCAGGAACCACAGCTCGTGGCTCTGGAACGGGTAGGACGCGAAGTCCTGCCAGTACTTCATCAGGAACGGGCTGTTCTCGACCTTGCGGCCGTCGCCATAGTCGATGGTGCCGAGCGAGCGCGGCAGGATGTCGGCCGGGGGCACGTTGAACCATGCCCTCCGGCCGATGATCTGGGCCATTTCCTCCTTGTTCTCCGGCTTCTCGGCCCAGCGCTGGGCCTCCAGCACCGCCTGCAGCAGCGCCGCCGTCGCCTTCGGATGGGCATCGATCCAGTCGGCCCGCAGCGCCAGGCTCTTCTCCGGATGGTCTTTCCAGATCTCGCCGGTGGTGCAGGCGGAATAGCCGATGCCCTGGTGCACCAGCTGGTCGCCCCAGGGCTCGCCGACGCAGAAGGCCTGCATGTTGCCGATCTTCATGTTGGCGACCATCTGCGGCGGCGGCACCACGATGGTGCTGACGTCCTTGTTGGGGTCGATGCCGCCGGCCGCCAGCCAGTAGCGCATCCACAGGTCGTGGGTGCCGCCGGGGAAGGTGACGGCGCATTTCACGTCCTGCCCCTTCGCCTTCATGTCGGCGAAGACGGCCTTCAGCCCCTTGGCGTCGACCGTGGCGCCGGCCGGCATCAGGTCCTTGGCGACGGAAATCGCCTGGCCGTTGGTGTTCAACCGGCACAGGATCTGCATCGGCAGCGGCTTGTTCTCCGCGGTGATGGTGCCGAGCGTCATCAGATAGGGCATCGGCGTCAGGATGTGGGCGCCGTCGATGCCGCCGCCGGCCGAGCCCAGCACCAGGTTGTCGCGGGTGGTGCCCCAGGAGGCCTGTTTGCTGACCGTGACCTCGGTCAGCCCGACCTGATCGAACAGCCCCTTCTCCTTGGCGATGATCAGCGGGGCGGAATCGGTCAGCGCGATGAAGCCCAGCGTCGCCTTGGTCGTCTCCGGCCCGGTCCCTTGTGCGAAGGCGCCGGCGGGGAAGGCGGTGCGGAACGCAGCGATGGTTGCCGCGGCGCCGGTCAGCTTTGCCGTGCCTTGCAGCAGGCTGCGGCGGGTGAGGTTGGTAATGGTGCGGTCGCGTCCGGTCATGAAAGCCCCCTTCGGTTCGGTCAGCCGCGTTGCGCCGCAGCGATTGCATTGCCGCCGGCGAGGCCGGCGAAATCGGTGTCGAGGACGGCGGGATCGAAGATCCGGCCGTCGCAGAAGCGGTCGGCGCCCAGCGCCACGTCGCCGGCCGGGTCGGCCAGAACCCAGGGGCCGTCATGCAGCCCCTCGGCCTTGCTGTCAGCGGCCGGCGCCGGATAGCCGAGGTCCCAGGCGGCCTCACGGTAGAGGTCCG
>JAEKLZ010000470.1 GCA_019508225.1 Inquilinus limosus
CGTGGCGCTCCTGCGCCTCGAGGCTGAGGGTCACGGTCGGCCGCGCCTCCAGCCGCTTGACGCCGATCGGCTCGCCCGTCTCCTCGCAGAAGCCGTAGGAGCCGTCCTCGATCCGCCGCATCGCGGAGTCGATCTTGGACAGGAGCTTGCGCTCGCGGTCGCGGATCCTGAGCTCGAGCGAGCGGTCGGTCTCCGCGGAGGCCCGATCGGTCAGATCCGGCTCCTGGATGCCGCCATCCTGCAGGCTGTTCAGGGTCGCGTTGGATTCGGCGAGAAGGTCGGCCCGCCACTTCAGAAGCTTGCGCCGGAAATACTCCAGCATCATCGGATTCATGAAATCTTCATCATCCGACGGCCGATAATCCGGGGGCAGAAGCATCGCTGTCATCGCAACAACCACTCACTGGTCTGACGTGCCCGCCTTCTTCCGAGCCTGGGCGGCGCGGAGTATAGGGAGACGCAGGATCGGAAACAATCGAAACGATGCGCGGATCGTACATCGCAACCCGCTGATTTTATTGCACTTTGACGACCACACAAGATCCGGCGCCCCCGGACGCCGCTTCGCTTCGCGGCATCGGGGTGCCGCAACGCCCGGCCCGGACGGCCGGCACATTGCGGCATGCGGCGCCCTGATACCGCCGAACGGGGCAGGAACGCAAGGGGATCAGAGTATGGCGGAGATTCGACCGGTCCTGCGCGGGCGAGAAGACGGCATCCGAGCGCCTCCCTTTCATCTCTCCATCAGCCCAATTCAGCCCCATTCCCACCGCCTTCTGTGCCGCAGACACCATCGAACGGGGGAGCGGCCATGACGCTGGAACCGGATGACCACGGGCACCTTTCGACGCGCGGCCCGGGCGGACGGCGCTCCGGGATGCTGCTGCCGATGCTGCTGCCGATCCTGCTGGCCGCCACAGCGGCCGGCTGCGCTCCGAAGACCGAGCCGCCCCCGGCCGCGCCGCAGGGCACCGCCCAGAAGGACCGGATGGCCGAGCTGCTTCAGGTCCCCATTCCCCAAGGCTGGGTTCTGGCCAGTCGCAGCGCGACGCCTGAGATGATCCTGTCCGAATACGTTCCCGCCGGCCAGACCGCGGACCAGTGGGCCGACATGATCACGGTGATGACCATCGATCGCCGGACCGCGCCTTCGCTGGCGGTGCTGGCGCAGAGACTGGATCAGAGGTTCCGGTCCGGGGCGGGATGCGCCGTGACGCCGATCGTGGAGTCGCCGACGGTCCGGTCCGACGATCCCTATCCCTATGCCGTCCAGGCGGTTCTCTGCGGCAGGACCGAACGCTGGGGCAAAGGCGAGTACATGGCGCACCGGGTGATCGAGGGCCGTGATGCCTATTACGACGTCCAGCGATCCCGGCGCCTACCGCCGGCGACGGCGAGTGCGGAACTGCCGGTGACGGCGGAGATGCGCGACGAGGCTATCGCGCTCCTGAGCGCTGTCGGCGTCTGCGACAACCGTCTGCCGGACCGCAGATGCTAGGCCGCCCTGCCTGTTCCGCGGGGAACGCCTGGGCGTTCGCGGCCGGATGCCTTAGAAATGCCGGTCTGCCGCGCGACCGTGCAGCCGAACCGACAGCCGGAGTCGATCGTGACCGCCCGCCTTACCGCCCTTTCGATCGGCCTGGCCGCCCTCCTCGCCCCGCTCGCCGCCGCGCGGGCCAATGATTCGACGGCGGAGCTCGCCGCCGGCGGCCTCGTCCTGACCAGGACCGCCGATATCGAGATGCAGTCCGAGGACCTCTTCGTCTCGGCCAAGGAGATCCGGGTCACCTACCACTTCTTCAACCGGTCGGCGGAGGACAAGACGGTGACCGTCGCCTTCCCGATGCCGGATGTGACGCTGGACTTCATCGACGGCATGACCGCGGTGCCGCATCCCGGCAGCGAGAACTTCCTGGATTTCTCGACCAAGGCCGATGGCAAGCCGGTGGCGACCGAGGTCGAGATCAAGGCCTTCGGCAACGGCGTCGAGCAGACGGCGTTGCTGCGCAAGCTGGGCGTGCCGATATATCCCGATGCCGATTATGACGGGCTGACGGCGCTGCCAAAAGCCAAGCAGGACGAGTTGATCGGGCTCGGCCTCGCCGCGGTCAACGAATTCGATTCCGGCAAGGGCTGGGAGCAGCATGTCGTCCCGATGTGGACGCTGAAGACCACTTACCACTTCCGGCAGACCTTCCCCGCCGGGCGCGAGGTGGTGATCGAGCACCGCTACACGCCCGGCACCGGCGAAAGCGTCGGGTCGGTCGTCGGCTCCTTTTACGCTCCCGGCACCCCCGAATATGCGGACGACCTGCGGACCTACTGCATCGACCAGGGCTTCCTCGCCGCGGTCGGCCGGGCCAAGGCCAAGGCTGGCCAGGACGGCATGCCGTTCAGCGAGCAGCGGGTCTCCTACATCCTGACGACCGGGGCCAATTGGGCGGCGCCGATCAAGGATTTCCGGCTGGTGGTCGACAAGGGCGACGCCAAGAATCTGATCAGCTTCTGCGGCGACGGGGTGAAGAAGATCTCGCCGACCCGGTTCGAGATGCGGAAGACCGATTTCACCCCCAGCGCGGAGCTCAACGTGCTGATCCTGCGGCCGATCCCACCGCAGTAGGGCGAGAGCCTAGAGCCGCCAGAGCGCGCTGCGCCGTTCCAGCATCTTCCGCCGCTGCTCGGCCGGCAGCTTGGGCATGATCTCGAGCGCCGTCCCCTCCACCACGTCGCGCAGCTCCTGGAACTTGTCGCGCATCGCCGCCAGCGCCGCCGTCGCCTTGGCGGGGTCGTAGGGGTCGGCGGACAACGCCTCGTTCGCCGCCGTGCGCAGCTGGCGCAACTCGTCCCAGATCGCCTTGCCCTCGGCCCGGCGCTGGTCGAGCAGATGCCCCAGCGTGGTGCGGTCGGGCTCCGGCAGGGTGGCCACGGCCTCGGCCAGCGCCGACGGATCGGAGCGCGAATCCGACCGCGAATCCGACCGCCACAGCCAGGTGCCGATCACGCCGAGCAACAGGAGGTTGAGCGCCAGCGAGGCGACGAAGGCCCAGCGCCAGGAGCGTACGGTCACGGCGTTCCTCCGAAGGGCGACGCGTCGTCGGCCAGGGCATAGCCGAGGGTCCCCGGCCAGTCGTCGTCATTGGCCTGCACCGTCGGCACCATCGCGCCGAGGTAGACGCCCACCACCAGCGCCGCGGCGAAGGCGATCGCCGGCCGCCAGGACAGGATCTCGGAAATCCAGCGGCGCGGCCGCGGCGCGGCGTCGAGGATGCGGCCCAGCATCGCCGCCGAGGGCGGCGCCACCCGCAGATCGTTGAGGATCGAGGCCACCGCCCGGGCGTCGGCCATGGCGGATCGCGCCTCGGCCGAGGCGGCCAGCAGCGCTTCCGCGCCGTCCTGGTCGGGCGCCGGCCACCGGTCGATCACCGGACCGTGCCGGTCGAGCAGATCGAGGAACCGATCAAGCGTCATCTCGGCCATGTCACACCTCTCCCATCAGATCGGCCCGTTCCGCCGCCAGGGCCTGGCGGAGAGCGCGCCGGCCGCGCGCCAGCAGTGATTCGACCGCCTCGACCCCGACCCCGAGCGCTTCCCCGATCTCGCGATTGCCGTGGCCCTCGTAGTGGCTGAGCAGGATGGCGGCACGCTGCCGCTCGGGCAGCTGCGCCAGGGCCTCGGCGACCCGGCGCGAGACCCGGGCCCGCTGCAGCCCGGCCTCGGCTCCGGCGGCAGGATCCGGCGGCTCGGGCACCGCATCGAGCGCGACCGAAGGCTGCCGCCGCAGCCGGTCGATCGACCGGTTGTAGGTGACGCGGGTGAGCCAGGTCGAAACCGTGGCGCTGCCGTCCGGCCGCCAGCGCCCGGCCTCCTTCCACAGGGCCAGGAACGCGTCCTGGGCCACGTCCTCGGCATCGGCGCGGCTGCCCAGCATGCGCTGGGCGAAGGCGAGCAGACGCCCGAGATGCCGGTCGACCAGGCGGCGGCAGGCGGCGGCATCTCCCGCCGCCACCGCCGCCACCAGGGCATCGTCGCTCTCGGCCACGCTTCAGTTGCTGTGGGTCTTGAGGTCATCGATCGAAAGCACACCCGTCTTGGCGGTGTCGCGGCGGTCGAAGCGGGCCAGAGCCGGCGCCTCGAATTCAGCCGCGGTCACCTTGCCGTCCTTGTCCGCGTCGAGCTTGTCGAAGCGCTGTTCCAGGCGGGGGCGGATCTTCGCGATCATGGCGTCGACATACTGCTCCTTGGTCAGCGCCCCGTCACCTGCCGTGTCCAGCGCCTTGAACCGGGCCTCGGACGAGGCCTGGACCTCCGTCCGCTCGATCTTGCCGTCCTTGTTGGTGTCGAGCTGGCGGAAGAAGCCGCCGCGCCAGCCGCCCTCCGGCGCGCCCTGGGCCGCCGCGATGGCGGTGCCGGCGACGAGGGCGAGCAGTGCCGAACCGACAATCCACTTCGTCTTCATGATGCTCTCGACATTGCGCACCGCCATGGGTGCCTGATGCTCCCTTCACGACGGATCGCGCCGCTTCCGTCGCAAGTCGGACTCGCGGACGCTTGCGCGACCCCGGGACTTGGCCCACCTCTTGTGCAGATGCCGTTCCGCAACCGGGCGATGCCATGGCCGACTTCACCTTCCTGGACCGCGATGTCCTGCGCCTGACCGGCGAGGACCGGACCGCCTTCCTGCAGGGGCTGGTCTCCAACGACATGCGCAAGGTGGCGGCGGACCGCGCCGTCTTCGCCGCCTTCCTGACGCCGCAGGGCAAGTATCTGCACGACTTCCACGTGGTCGCGCTGGGCGATGCCTGGCTGATCGACTGCGAGGCCGGGCGCGGCGCCGACCTGTTCCGGCGGCTGCGGATGTACAAGCTGCGCTCCAAGGTCGAGCTGGCCGACGTCACCGCCGACTGGGCGGTGGCGGCGATCCCGGGCGTGAGCCTCGATCTGCCGAACGAGCCGGGGGCCGCGCGCCCTCTGGCCGACGGCGTGATCCATGTCGACGCCCGGACAGCGGCGCTGGGCGCCCGGGCACTGCTGCCGAAGGCGGCGGCCGGGGCGACGCTGGCGGGCCTCGGCCTCACCGAGACCGGCCCGGAGGCCTGGGACCGGCTGCGCCTGACCCTGGGCGTGCCGGACGGCACCCGCGACCTGGTGCCCGAGAAGACGGTGCTGCTGGAGGCCAACTACGATGCGCTGAACGCCATCGCCTGGGACAAGGGCTGCTATATGGGCCAGGAGCTGACCGCCCGCACCCGCTATCGCGGCCTGCTGAAGAAGCGGCTGGCGCCGGTGCTGCTGGACGGCCCGGCCCCCGAGCCCGGCACGCTGATCCTGCGCGAGGGCCGCGAGGCCGGCGAGATGCGGTCCAGCCGCGACGGCATCGGCCTGGCGCTGCTGCGGCTGGAGGCGCTGGAGGGCGATGCCGGGCCGCTGCTGGCCGGCGAGACCCCGGTCCGCCCCGCCGGGTCGACCGGAAAGGCAGCCTGACCCCTTCCCGCGCTGGCGACTCACCCCGGCGGCATGGTTTCCTATCCCTCACGCGGCGCATTTCCGCCGCGAGGGGGAGTCCATCATGCGCATCTTCGCTGTCATCGGCCTGCTGCTGTGGGCTGCCACTGCCGGTGCTGCCGAGCCGGCGCTGGACCTGACCATCGGCGGCGAGAGCCGCCATTTCACCCGTGAGCAGCTGCTGGCCCGGCCCGACGCCGCCACGATCGAGGTGGCGAAGGACGCCATCTACGGCCGCGCCATGACCTATCGCGCCGTGCCGCTGGCGGCGCTGATCGCCGGGCTGACGCCGCCACCCGACACCGTGGTCGAGGCGATCGCGAGCGACGGCTACGCGGCGCAGCTGCCGGTCGACCTGATCCTCAGCACCGACCCGAAGACCGTGATCGCCTGGATCGCGATCGAGCCGGCGGACGCCCCCTGGCCCAAGCTGCCCGAGAAGACGGTCAGCGCCGGCACCTTCTACCTGGTGTGGACCGGCGACCAGGCGGCGACCGTGCGCAGCGAGCAATGGCCCTACCAGATGGCCAAACTGGCGACCCAGCCCTCCCCCGCCGCGCGCTGGCCGGAGCTGGCGGTCGACCCGGCGCTGCCGGCGGCCGATCCGATCCGCAGCGGCCAGACGCTGTTCGTCACCCAGTGCCTGGTCTGCCACAAGTTCAGCGGCGCCGGATCGGCCGAGGTCGGGCCCGATCTGAACCGGCCGATGAACCCGACCCAGTATCTGACCCCGGCGGCGCTGCACGCGCTGATCCGCGACCCGGCCACGGTGCGCGACTGGCCCGACCGCAAGATGCAGGGCTTCACGCCGGAGCAGATGAGCGACCGCGAGATCGACCAGGTCATCGCCTATCTGCGCCACATGGCAGGGCGGAAGGGCTGAGAACGCTCCCTTCCCCGTTTCCGCCAGGGTCGGATCTGCTCTAGGGTCGGCCCAACGAATTCCGGAGGATTCTTCCCGTGAGCACGCTTGACCAGGTCCTGTCGGCGATCGACGCCGGCCTCGATTCCAGCCTCGACCGGCTGATGGCGTTCCTGCGCCTGCAGAGCATCTCGACCGATCCCGCCTACAAGGCGCAGTGCCGTGCCGCCGCCGAATGGCTCGCGGCCGACCTGGCCGATGCCGGCATCGCCGCCGAGGTGCGCCCGACCACCGGCCATCCGATGGTGGTCGGCCATGCCGTCACCGCCGGCGCCGGCCCGTCGGTGCTGTTCTACGGCCATTACGACGTCCAGCCGGTCGACCCGCTGGAGCTGTGGCACGCGCCGCCCTTCGAGCCGCGGATCGAGACCGGCGCCGATGGGGTGAAGCGCATCCGCGCCCGCGGCGCGTCGGACGACAAGGGCCAGCTGATGACCTTCGTCGAGGCCTGCCGCGCCTGGAAGGCGGTGACCGGGTCGCTGCCGCTGCCGATCACCGTGTTCTTCGAGGGCGAGGAGGAATCGGGCAGCCCGAGCCTAAACCCGTTCCTGGAGGCCAATCGCGAGGAGCTGTCGAAGGACCTCGCCCTGATCTGCGACACCGGCATGTGGGACGCGAAGACGCCGGCGATCACCACCAGCCTGCGCGGCATGGTCTACGAGCAGGTGACGATCACCGCGGCCAATCGCGACCTGCATTCCGGCATCTATGGCGGCTCCGCCCGCAACCCGATCCATGTCCTGACCCGGATCCTGGCCGATTTGCGCGACGATGACGGCCGCATCACCGTGCCCGGCTTCTATGACGGGGTGGCGGAGGCGCCGACCCAGTTGAAGGCGCAGTGGCAGTCGATGGGCTTCGACGAGGCCGAGTCGCTGCGCCAGATCGGGCTGTCGGTCCCGGCCGGCGAGCGCGACCGCGCGCCGCTGGAGCGGCTGTGGGCGCGGCC
>JAEKLZ010000471.1 GCA_019508225.1 Inquilinus limosus
TGCGCGAGGGCGAGGGACCGAACCTCGCCATCGTCACCTCCTACAACGACATGCTGTCGGCGCATCAGCCCTTCGAGCGCTATCCGGACCTGATCCGGCAGGCGGCGCGGGCGGTCGGCGGCACGGCGCAGGTGGCGGGCGGCGTGCCGGCGATGTGCGACGGCGTCACCCAGGGCGAGGCGGGGATGGAGCTGTCGCTGTTCTCGCGCGACGTCATCGCCCTGTCGACCGCGGTCGCCCTGTCGCACCAGATGTTCGACGCCGCGGTGTTCCTCGGCGTCTGCGACAAGATCGTGCCGGGCCTGGTGATCGGTGCCCTGTCCTTCGGTCATCTGCCGGCGGTGTTCATCCCGGCCGGGCCGATGCCCTCGGGCCTGCCCAATGACGACAAGGCCAAGGCCCGGCAGCTCTACGCCGAGGGCAAGGTCGGGCGTGATGCGCTGCTGGAGGCCGAGGCCCAATCCTATCACGGGCCGGGCACCTGCACCTTCTACGGCACCGCCAACACCAACCAGATGCTGATGGAGATCATGGGCCTGCATCTGCCGGGCTCGTCCTTCGTCAACCCGAACACGCCGCTGCGCGACGCCCTGACGATCGAGGCGGCGAAGCGGGCGCTGGCGATCACGGCGCTGGGCAACGCGTTCATGCCGGTCGGCCGGCTGATGGACGAGCGCGCGGTGGTCAACGGCGTGGTCGGGCTGCACGCCACCGGCGGGTCGACCAACCACACCATGCATCTGGTCGCCATGGCCGCGGCGGCCGGCATCACCCTCACCTGGGACGACTTCGCCGACCTCGCCGAGGTCACGCCGCTGCTGTGCCGCGTCTATCCGAACGGCAAGGCCGATGTGAACCATTTCCACGCCGCCGGCGGCACCGGCTTCCTGATCCGCGAGCTGATCGGCGCCGGCCTGCTGCATGGCGACGTCGCCACCATCTGGGGCGGCGGGCTGGACCGCTACACGGTCGAGCCCGGTCTGGATGAGAAGGGCGAGGTGGTGTGGCGCGACGCGGCCACGGCCAGCGGCGACACCGCGGTGCTGCGCGGCGCGGCCGAGCCGTTCCAGGCCACCGGCGGCCTGCGCGTGCTGGACGGCGACCTCGGCCGGGCGGTGATCAAGACGTCCGCCGTGGCGCCGGAACGCCATGTGATCGAGGCGCCGGCCAGGATCTTCCATTCGCAGGAGGAGCTGCAGGCCGCCTTCCGCGCCGGGGCGCTGGACCACGACTTCATCGCCGTGGTGCGGTTCCAGGGCCCCAAGGCCAACGGCATGCCCGAGCTGCACAAGCTGATGCCACCGCTGGGCGCGCTGCAGGACCGCGGCCGCAAGGTGGCGCTGGTCACCGACGGCCGCCTGTCCGGCGCCTCGGGCAAGGTACCGGCGGCGATCCATGTGACGCCGGAGGCGGCGGTCGGCGGCCCGATCGCCAAGCTGCGCGACGGTGACATCCTGCGCATCGACGCGGTCACCGGCCGGCTCGAGATCCGCGACATCGACGCCGAGGAATGGGCCGCGCGCGAGGACGCCACGGCCGATCTCGCCCCGTCGCATGTCGGCGTCGGCCGCGAGCTGTTCGCCGCCTTCCGCCACGCCGCCGGCCGGGCGGACACAGGGGCGTCTATTTTCTGAGGCCGCAGGCCCCATCATAGAGTCGTCATCCCCGCGAAAGCGGGGATCTCGTGACGGTTCGTTCGACCGGACAGAGATTCCCGCTTTCGCGGGAATGACGATGAGAAGTGGGTATCTGAACGTCAGACGATCCCGAGCAGCCGGATCAGGCCGAAGCTGATGGCGCCGAGCACCAGCAGCGACAGGGTCACGGCCGCCGTGACCCGGCCGCCGGCCCTGGCGACGCTGCCGAGGTCGGTGCTGAGGCCCAGCGCGGCCATCGAGATCACGGTCAGCGCGGTCGCCGCCGTGGCGGCCGGGGCCAGCATCGCCTCGGGCAGCAGCCCGAAGGAGCGCAACACGGCCAGCAGCAGGAAGCCGTCGATGAACCAGGGCACCAGCTTGTGCCACGGCATCCGGCCGGCGGTGGCGGCAGCGCCGTCATTCCGGCGGCGGGTCACCAGGGTCAGGACCAGGATCAGCGGCCCCAGCATCAGCACGCGCACCAGCTTGACCAGGGTGCCGAGCTGCAGCGCGATCGCGCCGATCGGCGCCGTCGCCGCCAGCACCTGCGGCACGGCATAGACGGTCAGCCCGGCCAGCACGCCGTACTGCACCTCGCTGATATGGATCAGCGCCGGCAGGAAGGGCAGGCCCAGCACCACCAGCACGCCGAGCACGGCGGTGAAGGCGATCGAGGCCGCAACCTCCTTGCCGTCGGCGCCGATCACCGGCGCCACGGCGGCGATGGCGGAATTGCCGCAGATCGAGTTGCCGCAGGCGACCAGCACCGCCATGCGGTGGGGCAGGCCCAGCAGGCGGCCCATGCCGTAGCTGGCTGCGATGGCGATCACCACCACGGCGGCGATGCCGACCAGCAGCAGCGGGCCGGCGGACACGATCGCGCCGACGCTGACCGAGGCGCCGAGCAGGACGACGGCGATCTCCAGCAGCGTCTTGGCGCTGAAGCTGATGCCGGGCGTCCAGCGTTGGCTCGGGCTCCAGACCGTACGCACCAGGGCGCCGACCAGGATCGCCAGCACCAGCGCCTCCAGCCAGGCATGGCCGAACAGCCCGGCCTCGACCCGCTCCAGCCCCAACGCCGCCAGGGTCACCGCGCCGCACAGCAGCAGGCCGGGCACCAGCCGCCCGCCCGGGATCGACCCGAGGGCCGTCGCCAGGCGATTGGTCGAGGGGGTGAGGGAGGGCCGGAGCGGATCAACGATCGCCATGACAGTCTCGATGCGGAACTGTCACAAACATGGACGCCGATTTTCAACCGATCCAACGCATATATTTTTTGAATCCGATCGATTTTGTCGATCGGTTTGTATTTTGAGCCTGCAGCAAGGCGTCTGGAGGGCGGTGGCGGGACCGGCCTATGATCCTGTCGGGCCAACAGCCGCGGTGACGCCGTGAAGATCCTCGCCATCTCCGGCAGCCTGCGCGCCGGGTCGTCCAACACCGCCCTGCTGCACGCCATGGCGGCCCTGGCGCCGGCCGGAATCGAGGTCTCGCTCTTCGGCGGCCTCGCCGACCTGCCGCACTTCAACCCCGACCTGGATCCCGAATCCATTCCGGCGGTGGTCGATTTCCGGGCCCGGCTGGCGGCGGCCGACGGCGTGCTGATCTCCAGCCCGGAATACGCCCATGGCGTCGCCGGGGTGATGAAGAACGCGCTCGACTGGGTGGTAGCGACCGGCGAGTTCGTCGACAAGCCGGTGGCGCTGATCAATGCCTCGCCGCGGGCGCATCACGCCCAGGAGGCGCTGACCGAGACGCTGGTGGTGATGACGGCGCGAATGGTGCCCGAGGCCTCGATCGCGGTGCCGCTGCTCGGCCGCAAGCTGCCGGACGGCGGCATGCTGGCCGATGCCGAGGTCGCCGACGCCCTGCGCGGTGTGATCGAGGCCTTCGTGCGAGCTATTCCTTAGGCCGTCTGCTCCTTGGTTTTCAGGAAGCGCAGCGCCGGGTTCTCCTTGGTCACCGTGTCGAGATGCCAGGCGTTGCGGGCCAGGAACACCGGGGCGCCGTCATGGTCTTCGGCCATGGCGCTGCGCAGCCCGTCCTGGAACGATTTCAGCGCGATCGCATCCTCCGACTCGACCCAGCGGGCGGTGTAGTAGGGCGCCGGCTCGAAATGCACCGGGATGCCGTATTCGGTGCGGATGCGGTCGGCCAGCACCTCGAACTGCAGCGCGCCGACCACGCCGACGATCCAGTTGGCGTCGAGCACCGGCTTGAACACCCGGGCCGCGCCTTCCTCGGCCAGCTGCTCCAGCGCCCGGCCGAGATGCTTGGCCTTCATCGGGTCGTCCGGCCGCACCCGCTGCAGCAGCTCCGGCGCGAAGCTGGGAATGCCGGTGAAGCGCAGATCCTCGCCCTCGGTCAGCGCGTCGCCGATGCGCAGATTGCCATGGTTGGGGATGCCGACGATGTCGCCGGCCCAGGCCTCCTCGGCCAGCTCGCGGTCCTGGGCCAGGAACAGCACCGGGTTGTGCATGTTCATCAGCTTGCCGGAGCGGACATGCTTCAGCTTCATGCCGCGCTTGAAATGGCCGGAGGCGAGGCGGACGAAGGCGATGCGGTCGCGGTGCTTCGGATCCATGTTGGCCTGGATCTTGAACACGAAGGCCGAGACGTTGTCCTCCGTCGGGTCCACCGTGCGGCCCGCCGTCGGCTGCGGCCGAGGCGAGGGGGCCAGGGCGCCGATGCCGTCCAAGAGCTCGCGCACGCCGAAATTGTTGACCGCGGAGCCGAAGAACACCGGCGTCAGATGGCCTTCGCGGAACATCTCCAGGTCGAATTCCGGGCACAGCGCCCGGGCCATCTCGACCTGCTCGCGCAGCGTGGCGACGGCATCGGCCGGCAGCAGCGCGTCGAGCTTGGGGTCGTCCAGGCCGGTGCAGGTCTCGCCCAGTTCCGGCAGGGCGCCCTTCGAGCCCTTGGCCATCAGCACCAGCCGATCGTGGAACAGGTCGTAGCAGCCCAGGAAGCCGCGGCCGCTGCCGATCGGCCAGGTCGCCGGGGTGACGTGCAGCTGCAGCTCCTGCTCGATCTGGTCGAGCAGGTCGAAGGGATCGCGGCTCTCGCGGTCCATCTTGTTGATGAAGGTCGTGATCGGCACGTTCCGCATGCGGCAGACCTCGAACAGCTTGCGGGTCTGCTCCTCGATGCCCTTGGCCGCGTCGATCACCATCACCGCGCTGTCGACCGCCGTCAGGGTGCGGTAGGTGTCCTCCGAGAAGTCCTCGTGGCCCGGCGTGTCCAGCAGGTTGAAGGTGTGGTCGTCGTAGTCATAGGTCATCACCGAGGCGGTGACCGAGATGCCGCGCTCACGCTCCACCTTCATCCAGTCGGACCGGGCCCGGCGCTGGTCGCCGCGGGCCTTGACCGCGCCCGCCATCTGGATGGCCCCGCCGAACAGCAGCAGCTTCTCGGTCAAGGTGGTCTTGCCGGCGTCGGGGTGGGCGATGATCGCGAAGGTGCGGCGGCGCTCGATCGGGTCGATGTTCGAAGGCATGGTCGTGACAATGACATTCATAAGTGTCATTGCCGGGCCTGACCCGGCAATCCAGAGGATGTCGACAACTTCTGGATGCCCGGGTCAAGCCCGGGCATGACAGGGAGGGAGAAAGGGCGAACCGCTGGGTCAGCGAACCGCTACATCAGCCCGTCCCGCCGCAGCAGCGCGTCCGGGTCCGGCTCGCGGCCGCGGAAGCGCTTGTACAGCTCCATCGGGTGCTCGGTGCCGCCGCGCTCGAGGACGTTCTCCTTGAAGCTGCGCGCGGTCTCCGGGTCGAACAGGCCCTTCTCGCGGAACAGCTCGAAGGCGTCGGCGTCCAGCACCTCGGCCCATTTGTAGCTGTAGTAGCCGGCGGCATAGCCGCCGCCGAAGATGTGGCTGAAGCCGGAGGAGGTGTTGGCCTCCGGCACCGGCGGCAAGACCTGGGCGCGGGCGGTGGCGCCGCGCTCGAACTCCGGCACCGAGCCGATCACCGTCGGGTCGCCGTCATGCCAGGCCATGTCGAGCAGGGCGAAGGCGGTCTGGCGCAGCGACTGCCAGCCGGCCATGAAGCGGGCGCTGTCGCGGATCTTCTGCACCAGGTCGGCCGGCATCGCCTCGCCGGTGCGGTAGTGCTTGGCGAACAGGTCCAGCCCGTCCTTCTCCTGCACCCAGTTCTCGAAGATCTGCGACGGCAGCTCGACGAAATCCCAATACACGTTGGTGCCGCCGAGCGAGCGGTAGGTGCAGCGCGACAGCAGGCCATGCAGGGCGTGGCCCATCTCGTGGAAGAAGGTCCGCACCTCGTCATAGGACAGCAGCGAGGGCCGGTCCGCGGTCGGCTTGGTGAAGTTGCAGACGATGGCGACATGCGGCCGCTTGATCCCGTCGGCATACAGGCCCTGGTCGCGATAGGTGGTCATCCAGGCGCCGTTGCGCTTCGAGGCGCGCGGGAAGAAGTCGGCATAGAACAGGCCGACATAGCGGTCCTCGGCCTCGTCATAGACCTCATAGGCCTTCACGTCCGGATGCCACACCGGATAGGCGTCGGACGGGCGGAACACCAGGCCGTAGAGGCGCCGGCAATGCTCGAACACGCCGTCGATCACCTGGCTCAGCGGGAAATACGGGCGCAGCGCCTCCTCGTCGAAGTCGAAGCGGTGCTGCTTCAGCTTCTCGGAATAGTAGCCGACGTCCCAGGGCTGCAGCGGCGACGGCCCACCCAGGGTCGTGGCATGGGCCTGGATGTCGGCCAGGTCGCGCTCGGCCGCCGGCTTCGACGCGGCCAGCAGCCGGTCGAGGAAGGCGTGCACCGAGGCCGGGGTCTCCGCCATCCGCTTCTCCAGCACGAAGGCGGCATGGGTCGGATAGCCCAGCAGCTTGGCGCGCTGGAAGCGCAGCGCCGCGATCTCCTTGACCAGCGGCTGGTTGTCGAACTCGCCGCCGAAGGCGCGGGCGTTGAAGGCGCGCCACAGCTGCTCGCGCAGCTCGCGGCGGTCGGCATAGGTCATGAACGGGACGTAGCTCGGCGCGTCGAGCGTGACCACCCAGGCCTCGGCCCGGCCGCGCTCCTCCGCCGCCAGCTTGGCCGCCTTGACCGCGCCCTCGGGCAGGCCGGCCAGGTCGGCCTCGTCCTCGATCCACAGCGTGAAGGCGTTGGTCGCCTTCAGCACATTGTGCTGGAAGTCGGGCGTCAGCTTGGCCAGCCGCTCGTCGATCGACCGCAGCTCGCCCTTCTCATTGTCCGACAGCAGCGCGCCGTTGCGGACGAAGCCGCTGTAGGTATCGTCCAGCAGCCGCGCCTTCTCGCCCTTGAGATCGAGCGTCTCCCGCTTGTCCCACACCGCCTTGACCCTGGCGAAGACCCGCGGGTCGAGCGAGACGTCGGAGGAGAAGTTGGCGCTCTTCGCGCCGAAATCGGCGGCCAGCGCCTGCAACTCGTCCGAGGTCTTGGCCGAGAGCTGGTTGTAGAACACCGAGGAGACGCGATCGACCTCCTGGCCGGCCTGCTCCAGCGCCACGATGGTGTTCTCGAAATCCGCTGCCGGGTTGGCCAGGATCGCCTCGATCCGGCCCTTGGCCTCGGCGATCGCATGGTCCAGCGCCGGCAGGTAGTGCTCGACCTGAATGCGGTCGAACGGCACCGCCTGGTCCTGCAGCGGCGAGGGCACGATCAGCGGATTGTCGAAAGGTTGCGAGTCCATGCGGCCGGGAGATCCATTGGCTAACGGGCGGGGCAGGGCGGCAGGGCCCGG
>JAEKLZ010000472.1 GCA_019508225.1 Inquilinus limosus
CCCGGATTCCCCGGCTTCAGCTCGCCGATCGCGACCAGCGCGCCGTCGTCGCCGAACAGCTGGATCCTGCTGCCGTCCAGCTGGACCTTGTCGCATTCCTTGGTCTCGCCCAGGTCGAAGCACATGTGGTCGTTCTCGATCGACCACTGGCCGGCATAGGGCCCGTCGTCGCCCAGCCCGTGGATGGTGCCGTCGGTGGCGTAGAACTCGGTGTATTCGACGTCGCCGGCCGTGCCCTCGACGGTGTTGCCGACGATCTGGGCCTGGATCTGCGCGCCGGTCAGCGCATCGGCGGCCAAAGCGGTGGCGGGCAACAGCAGCGGCAGCACGATCGCCAGGGGTCGAATCATCGCGGACTCCGGGAAGGACGCGCGATCATAGTCGTGTCGCCGCGGCGGGGGGAGGGCCGTTCCATCGCCGCGCCTGCGTCATGGTTTCGACGTGATCCGACGTGTAGTCTGTCGCCAAGCCCCGGTCCGGAACCCGGGGTGGGACGACGGGGGATCTCATGGCCTTGAAGTTGCGTTTCGCCACCTTTGCCGCGGCGGCGGCGCTCCTGACCGTGACGCTGGCCTTGCCCTCCGCCGCCTCCGCCTACGAGGCGCCGGGCCTCGCCGCCAACATGGCGATCTTCGCCAAGAAGCTGCAGCAGAAGGTCAGTGCCGTCCCGCCGGAGCAGCGGGACGATCTGAAGGTGCTGCGGTCCCGCGCCGCCGACGCCGTCCAGGGCGAGCGCTGGGACGACGCGATCAACGCCTACCAGATGATCCTCGGCCAGCGCCCCACCGATGCCGGCGTCTGGTTCGGCCTGGCCCAGGCGCTGCAGCAGAGCTCGCCCTATTCGCAGGACGGCCTGACCGCCGCCTATGCCGCCTATGAGAATGCCGGCACCGACAAGCTGCGCGGCGCCGCCCTGATCCTGCTGGCCCGCGGGCTGGAGCAGCAGGACAAGGGCCGCGAGGCGATCAAGGTCGCGGCCGAGGGCGCGCAGCTGGCACCGAGCGACGACAACACCGAATATGCCGGCAACCTGCGCCAGCAATACGGCTTCCGCGTCACCTCGACCTACGCCCAGAACGACCGCGACGCGCCGCAGCTCTGCGCCGACTTCTCCGACCCGATCGTCGACGGCCGCACCGTCCGCTACTCCGATTATGTCCGGATCGAGCCGGCCGTGCCGGTCGAGGTGATCCCGTCCGACAAGCAGCTCTGCCTCGAAGGCGTGTCCTTCGGCCAGGCCTACACCGTCACCCTCTTGGCCGGCATCAAGTCGGTCGACGGCGACGTGCTCGAGGCCGATGACAGCTTCGACCTGACGGTCGACGACCGCCCGGCCAGCGTGGTGTTCCGCGGCAGCGCCTATGTTCTGCCGAAGGGCGGCGAGGGCACGGTGCCGGTGACCACGGTCAACATCTCCGAGGTCAGGCTGCGCCTGCTGCGCATCAACGACCGCAACCTGATCGACCAGGTGGCGCAGGGCCGCATCGGCCAGACGCTGGAGGGCTACGACGTCGACAGCCTGGCCCAGGATGCCGGCGAGCAGGTGTGGGCCGGCACCATGCCGGTCGAGAGCGAGACCAACAAGGCGGTGGTCACCGGCGTGCCGATGGACACGGTGCTGTCGCAGCCGAAGCCGGGCGTCTACCTGCTCTCGGCGGTCGACGCCAAGGCCGATGAGGACAGCTACCAGACCCCCGGCACGCAGTGGATCGTGGTCACCGATCTCGGCCTCGCCACCTTCTCCGGCCAGCAGGGGCTGACCGTGGCGGCGCGGGCGCTGTCCTCGGCCAAGGCGCAACCGGGCGTCAAGCTGTCGCTGCTGGCCCGCAACAACTCGGTGCTGGGCGAGGCCGAGACCGATGCCGGCGGCCTCGCCGCCTTCCCGGCCGGGGTGATGGCCGGGCAGGGCGGCAACCGGCCGGCCGCGGTCTACGCCTATGGCTCCGGCGACTTCACCTTCCTCGAGCTGACCGGCCCGGCCTTCGACCTGTCCGACCGCGGCGTCAGCGGCCGGGCCGAGCCGGGTCCGCTCGACGCTTTCCTCTACCCCGAGCGCGGCGTCTACCGCCCGGGCGAGACGGTGCATCTGACCACGCTGCTGCGCAACGAGCGCGCCGCCGCGATCGATGGCGTGCCGCTGACCATCAAGGTCAGCCGGCCGGACGGGGTCGAGGCCCGGGTCGAGCAGGCGACGGACCAGGGCGGCGGCTCCTACAGCATCGACGTGCCGCTGGCCGACAGCGCCTATACCGGCACCTGGACCGCCGAGGCCTTTGTCGATCCGAAGGGCCAGGCCATCGGCAGCACCCCGTTCCAGGTCGAGGATTTCGTGCCGGCGCGGATCCGCGTCGACCTGAAGACCGAGGCCAAGGATCTGCGCGTCGCCAAGCCGGCGGTCGTCAATATCGACGCCCAGTTCCTGTATGGGGCGCCTGCGGCCGACCTCGCCACCGAGGCCAGCCTGACCCTGCAGCAGGCGGCCCAGCCCTTCCCGGACTTCTCCGACTACAGGTTCGGCCTGGTGCAGGACGCCTTCGCGCCGCGCACCCGGCCGATCACCACCCCGGCGACCGACGCGGCGGGCCAGAGCCGGGTCGACATCCTCCTGGATGGCCTGCCCGACACCACCGTGCCGCTCGAGGCCGAGATCCGCACCGCGGTGTTCGATTCCAGCGGCCGCACCGCCAATGAGACCACCACCCTGCCGGTGCGGCAGGAGCACCCGTGGATCGGCCTCAAGCCGCTGTTCTCGGGCTCGCTGGCCGAGGGCGCCGACGCGCGCTTCGAGGTCATTGGCCTCGACGCCGGCGGCCGCCCGGCCGCGATCAAGGGGCTGCGCTGGGACCTGGTGGAGGAGATCCACGACTACCAGTGGTTCTCGGCCGACGGGCACTGGGACTACAAGGTCGTCACCCGCGACCGCAAGGTGGCGGACGGCACGGTCGACGTGGCTCCGAACGCGCCGGCGGCGATCCGCCAGGCGGTCGGCGCGGGCAATTTCCGGCTCGACGTCTATGACCCCAAGGGCGGCGGCGCCACCTCGGCCCGCTTCTATGCCGGCTGGTGGGTGTCGGACGACCCGAACCCGACCCCGGACAAGCTGACCGTCGCCCTCGACAAGACCAGCTACAAGGCCGGCGACACCGCCCGGGTGCGGATCGAGCCGCCCTTCGCCGGCGACGTGCTGCTGTTCATCGCCAATGACCGGGTGCTGGAGACGCGCGACGTCGCCGTCCCGGCCAATGGTGCCACGGTCGAGATCCCGGTCTCGTCCGACTGGGGCGCCGGCGCCTATGTCCTGGCCACCGCCTTCCGCCCCTCGGGCGAGGGCGGGGAACGCCGGCACGGCCCCGGCCGCGCCGTCGGCGTCGCCTGGTTCGGCATCGACGTCACCGAGCGGGTGCTGGGCGTCTCGATCGATGCCCCGGCCGAGATCAAGCCGAACCAGCGGCTCGACCTGCCGCTGACCGTCACCGGCGTGCCGCAGGGGCAGAGCGCCTGGGTCACCCTGGCCGCGGTCGACGAGGGCATCCTGCTGCTGACCGACTTCCAGTCGCCGGACCCGACCGACCATTATTTCGGCCGCCGCGCCCTCGGGGTCGAGATGCGCGACGCCTATGGCCGGCTGATCATCAGCGACGGCCGCCGCGGCCAGGTCCGCTCCGGCGGCGACGCCGCGGCCCAGCAGATGTCCGGCCTGCCGAAGCGCTCCACCCGCACCGTCGCCCTCTACAGCGGCATCCTGCCGGTCGGCGCCGACGGCCGCGTCTCCGTGCCGCTCGACCTGCCGGATTTCGACGGCGAGCTGCGGCTGATGGCGGTGGCCTGGACGCCGACCGCGCTCGGCGCCGCCTCCACCGCGATGAAGGTGCGCGACCCGGTGATCGCCGAGATCGGCGTGCCGCGCTTCCTGGCGCCGGGCGACAAGGCCGACGTCGCCTTCTCGCTGCGCAACCTGTCCGGCCCGGCCGGCGATTACGGCGTGCGCGTCGCGGTCGAAGGCCCGCTCACGGTCGCCGCCGCCTCGGCCCAGTTCACCGCGACGGTCGCGGCCGGGGCCGAGATCCGGCGGCCGATCCCGGTGACCGCGACCGCCACCGGTGTCGGCAAGATCAGGATCAGCGTCACCGGCCCCGACGGCTTCCAGCGCGACCGCGACTGGGACCTGTCGGTGCGCCCGGCCCAGGCGCTGACCACCGACCGCATCGCCACCCTGGTGCAGCCCAACCAGTCGGTGGTGCTGAACGCCGATCTGGTGAAGGGCTTCCTGCCCGACACCGTCCAGGTCTTCGCCAGCTTCTCCACCCGCCCGACCTTCGACATTCCGGGCCTGCTGAAGACGCTGGACGACTACCCCTATGGCTGCGTCGAGCAGACCACCAGCAAGGCCCTGCCGCTGCTCTACGTCGCCAAGGTGGCGGAGAAGGTCGACAGCGGCTTCAAGCCGGACGACGTGCATCGCAAGGTGCAGGGCGCGATCGACCGGATCATGACGGCGCAGCAGCCGGCCGGCGGCTTCGGCATGTGGTCGCCCTTCGGCGACACCAACCCGTGGCTCTCCGCCTATGCGCTCGACTTCCTGACCCGGGCGCGGGCCGAGGGCGGCTACCGCATCCCGGAGCGGGCGTATCAGCGCGGCATCAAGTACCTGTCGAACTACCTCGACTGGTACGAGGCGCGGACGGACTGCACCCCGGCCAGCGCCTACGCGCTCTACGTCGTGTCCCGGGCCGGCGGCGGCGATGTCGGCACCATGCGCTACTACGTCGACAACTGCTTGGTGAAGTACCAGACCCCGGTGTCGCAGGCGCAGATCGCCGCGGCCGCCGCCCAGTTCGGCGACACGGCGCGCACCGCCAAGGCCTTCGCCGCGGCGGCCTCGACCGAACGGCCGGAGAATTTCTATGGCGATTACGGCTCGCCGCTGCGCGACCACGCCGCCACCGCGGCGCTGCTGCATGAGGCCAAGCAGCCGCAGGACGAGGTGCTGCAGCAGGTCGACGTCGCCGCCGACCTGTTCGCCCGGGATCGGTACTGGAGCACCCAGGACATGACCTGGCTGCTGATCGCGGCCGATGCGGCGCTGGACGGCGCCACGCCGCTGTCGCTCGACATCGCGGGCCAGGCGGTGGCCGATCCGGGCACCCTCTACCGCCTGAACCCCGGGGCCGCGGCCCTGGCGGCCGGCATCGCGGTGAAGAACACCGGCAGCGGGCCGATGCGCCAGGTGCTGACGGTGCGTGGCGTGCCGGCGGCGCCGCTGCCGGCGGGCGGTGACGGCTTCGAGATCATCCGCACCTATCTCGACCGGGACGGCCACCCCATCGACCCGGCCAAGACCGCGGTGAAGCAGGGCGACCTGGTCACCGTGCTGCTGCGCGGCCGGGCCACCGACGACCTCGATCACCAGGCGCTGGTGGTCGACCTGCTGCCGGCGGGGCTGGAGATCGAGAACCCGTCGGTCGGCAACGGCGCCAAGCTGGGCGACATCGCCGACACGCTGTCGGACACGCAGCATGTCGAGATGCGGGACGACCGCTACATCGCGGCGATCGACCTGACCGGAGACACCCGGACCTTCACGGTGGCCTATCTGGCCCGCGCCGTGACCCCGGGCCGCTTCGCCCTGCCGGCGCCCTATGTCGAGGACATGTACCGGCCGCAATACAACGCCCGCGGCGGCTTCGGCGCCCTGACGGTCGAGGCGCGGAAGTAGCAGGAGCATCCGGTCGGACAGCACCCGTCGCGGGCCACGCGGCGGGTGTTGTCGTTTCCGGGGTCAGTCGGTCGCGCCGTCCAGCGCCGTCAGGATCTTGTGGGCGGCCGTGACCCTGTCGGCGATCGGGAAGTTCCGGTTGGCCAGGATGACCACGCCGATGCGCCGGGACGGGACGAAGGCGACATAGGCGCCGAAGCCGTTGGTCGAGCCGGTCTTGTTGATCAGCACGTCTTCCTGCGGCGGCAGCGGCGGGTCCAGCCGGCTGACCGGATTGGGTTTCATGCTCATCTCGGCGGAGTTGCCGGCCAGCAGCCGGTCCAGGCCGACCGGCCAGGCATACATCTCCCAGCCCAGCCCCTGGGTCATGTCGCCGATGCGGTCATAGCCGGCATGGGTCGCGGCGATGGCCCGCCGCGTGGTGTCGTCCAGCCCGGCGCCGTCGATATTGGCCTCGACGAAGCGGATCATGTCGGCCGCGCTCGACTTCACGCCATAGGCCTCGGCATCCATCGGGCCCGGCGTCACCCGCACCGGCTTCCCGGCCTTGCTGGTGCCCCAGGCATAGCGGTCCATCTGCTCCGGCGGCACCCGGATGAAGGTCCGTGACAGGCCCAGCGCCGGGAAGATCCGCTGCTGCATCAGCGCGTCGAAGGGCTGGCCCAGGCTGCGGGCGGCGAGATAGCCGAACAGGCCGATGCTGGGGTTCGAATACAGCCGGCGGGTGCCGGGGGCCCAGTCTGGCTTCCAGCCGCGGTACCAGGCGATCATCCGGTCGTCATTGGTGACCTCGTCCGGAAACTGCAGCGGCAGGCCGCCCGCGGTGTAGGTGGCGAGGTCGAGCAGGCTGATCCGGTCGAAGGCGCTGCCGGCCAGCGCCGGCAGGTGCCGGCTGGTGCTGTCGGCGAGCGAGATGGTGCCCTGCAACTGCGCCGTGGCGCCGAGGACGGCGGTAAAGGTCTTGCTGACCGAGCCGAGCTCGAACAGCGTGTCCTCGGTGACCGCCTGCCCGGTCTCCTTCGAGGCGACGCCGTAGCTGAAGAATTGCTGCCGGCCGCCGACCGTGACCGCCACGGCGATGCCCGGGACGTCGTGCTCCCGCATCACCGGCCGGATTGCCGAGTCGACCACGCCGGCCAGCCGGCTGTCGGCGGCCTGGGCGCCGGCGCCCAGGAGGCATCCCAGCACGGGGACGGCAAGCAGGGTGCGGGCCAGCGCCCGCCGGACCGATTCCGGGATCATTCTGTCTCCATGGACAATTGGCTGCCGGCAGGGCGGCGCCCCGTCCGGGACGGCGTGCCGTGCGCGCCGCCTGTCCCTGGATAGGCGCAAGCGCCGGCCCCAGCCAAACGAGGAATACTTCCCTGAGCCATGAGATAAACTTGGCCTTCGGGAGCAATGTCGCGGCCCCGCTCGAGGTCTTGCCGGCGGATAGCGGCACTGACATTCTTGACCGAATGGGGAGAAACCGAATGTCTGGCAGCGGTCATCGACCGATCGTCATTGGTCCGGTCCTCATCACGCTCTTTGTTGTTGCAGCCTGCGCGGGTGGTCCGCAGTCGCCGGATCCGTCGTCTGCATCCGGTATGGAGTCGATCAGCCTCTGGAACGAGCCCGGGCCGTTCTGCGGGCGATGCGACAGCGTCAAGGGACTGAGAGAAGCGCCGGGCAAGCTCGGCATTCCCAATCTCTCGATGCCATGGGACCAGTGGACGCTTGCTTCGCCCGCTTGATCTCTTGCGCGCGCCGGCCGCGAGCTACCGTCCCCGCCGCATCGCCGTTCCCGCGAGCAGTCTTCGATCCCTGAGCCCTGCGACACCCATGCAGGCGGGAAGGATTCAGCGCTTCCGCGCCACCAGGAACGGGCGGATGTCGTTGCCGCGCGAGGCATGGCGTCCGCGCTCGATGATCTTGAACCCAGCCGCCGCGATCTCGCGCTCCAGCTCGGTCGCGCCGAGAAAGCTGACGGAGGGCGCCTTGCCGACAGCCTGCATCAGGGGCAAGGCGAGGCGCAGCAGCGGGGTCGTCTCCTTGAGGCATGGCGTCTTGGAAATGAAGATCCCGCCGGGCTTCAGCAGCCGGTGGACGCCGCTCAGCGCCGCGTCCCGCGCCGCCACCAGATGCAGGACGTTGAAGCCGAGGGCGGCGTCGAAGGTCCCGTCCGGCAGGGCCAGCGCATCGGGCGTCCCGACCCTGAACTCGGCATTGCCGCATCCCGCGGCCTCGGCCTTGCGACTGGCGATCGCGATCATCTCGCCCGATATGTCGGTTGCCACGATGCGCCCGACGGACGGCGCCAGCCTGAGCGCCGTCGTGCCCGTGCCGCAGCCGAATTCGAAGAGCGCATCGCCGGCCTTGAGATAGGACCGCGTGCGCTCCAGCGTGCGCTCGTAGCCGGCGATGTCCGAAATCCGGCTGGCGGCATATCTGGCCGCGCCGCGGTCCCAGAAGCGTGTGTCCTTCACGATCGACGGCATGGCGGCTCCCCGCGTCACGTGGCGTATGCGCACATACCGACTGATAAATGCGCATCAAGGCGCGGCCGTGGCAGCCGGCGCCGCTTGCCCCGCCGGCCGCCGTCGCAACCGAAGACCGTTTCGGCTCATTCATGTCGATGTCGGAAGAATGGGCTACCCCTTCGCGCATGTGGCCAGCTTGCCCTGGATGTGGGCTGCGACCTCGTCCCCGGACATGTCGATATAGGCGAAGTTTCGCGTCGTCAGATCGACGCGAGTGGCGCTCGGGCCTGTCGCAGTCAGGAGCGCCATCCAGATCAGCTGGACCCCCGTGTGGTGCTTGCCCTGCAGCTCGATGGCGCCGTTGGGCAGGATGCGTGACCGCGTGACTTTGATGCCGGCCAGGTCGTCTTCGTCCAGCTTCGTGGTCAGGCAGTCGGCGAGCAGATTGGGCGTGCCTGCGACGCTCAGCGTCCGTACCGTCCCGTGTTCGTTCAAGGCATCCGTGCCGGCGCGCGCGCAGCCCGCAAGCGCTATGGCGACCAGAAGCGAAAGCCACGTCTTCATCGATCCCCTCCCCAAAGAGGGATGATCCAAGGCCAGTGGCGGCATGCCGTCAAGGCGAGGCGGCATTGGCATTGATGAAGCGCGGCGGCGCCCCGAGAGCCCGGCTCACCCGGCCCGGTAGGCGCCGTCGACCAGCAGGGGCGCGGTGCCGCTCACCTCCCGCTCCAGGGCCAGCGCGACGTCGTGCGGGAAGCCGCCCTCCACCAGCTCGCGGCCGGACACCGACTCGCGAATCAGGCGGGGCAGCTCCGCCCCGGCCATCCGGCACGCGTCCCGCATCACCTGCGCCTCGGGCGAACAGGGCAGGCCCAGCGCCGCGATGATCGCGCCGGCGCCGAGCAGGTCCTCGATCGCGGGCCGCAGGCTGCCGTCCGGCCAGCGTTCGCCGGCGGGAACGACGCCGATGGCGCTGTCCCCGGCCAGGCCGCGCGCCGCCCGCGCCACGGCGGCCGCATTCCGCAGGCAGCCGGCCAGGACCGGCGTCCCGGCGCCGGCGAGGGACAGCCGCGAGCCGTTGGGGGAGGGCAGCATCAGCCTGGTCCCGGCCGGGATCGCCAGCAGGCTCGCCGGCGACAGGCTGAACTGTCCGCCGCCCGCCCGCCGCGGCAGCGCCAGGACGGCGCCGGCATGCTCCGCCGCCAGCCGGGCGGCCGCCGGGTCGTCGCCCAGGGGGAAGGGCAGGACCTGCGCGCGCCGCGACACCGCCACGTCGACGGCGGTCGAGAACGACAGCACGTCGACGAGGACCAGCACCGCGACTTGGCTCCGCAAGGCGTCGATGCCGGCCATGCCCCATTCGGCCAGGACCTGTGCCATCCCACTTCCTCCGCCGCCATCAGGGGCAGCCTAGACCGGTGGCTGGAGCGGGACACACGCAATGTTTCATTGCCTTAACCGGCCTTTCTAGTTCATGATATGTTCTATGAACAGGACGCAATCCGCCTCCGACCCTGGCGAGATCAAGCCGACCGACCCCGACATGCACTGGACGGGGTGGGCGCTGGACAAGCTGCGCGAGATCGTCGACCTGGACATCCGCACCAAGCGGATGACCGTGCGGGAGCAGGAGCGGATCCTGCGGGGGTCGGAGATGCCGGACTATCCGCTGATGCAGTCGCGGCTGTCGCGGTCGGTGCGGCTGTCGATCGCCATGACCGAGCGGATCCGCGCCGACCACCTGATGCGCAAGGCGAAGCGCAAGGAGTCGGGCGAGCAGGAGCGCCACCGGCAGCGGCGGGAGCAGGCCACTGAATCCGTCGTCGAGGCGGTGGCGAGGCCGGACGAGGCCGGGGACGTCGAACGCGTGCGGTCGATGGTGCGGGAGACGCTGGTCGAGGACGAGATCCTGGACGTGCGGATCGACCTGCTGTCGCAGGAAGACTTCGTGCGCGAGGTCTGCCGCAAGATCGGCTATCCGCCGGATCCGGCCTGGCTGCCGCAAGGCTGGGCCGATGTCGTCGAGGGGGCCGCCCTCGACGCCGTGCCGGCGGAGACCGCCGAACCGTTATCCGGGAAAGGCTGGCCTCGTCCGGTGGAGGAGTCTGCCGTCGGCCGCTGTCTGCCGAATCCATGGAAGCAGGACAGCAGTTGAAGGCCGTCCGTCGTACAGCACCCTCTCACGACATCTCGGATGGTTTTGCCTCTCCCGTTTACGGGAGAGATCGGAGGCGGTTGCGCCTCCGGGTGAGGGCGTTTTGTCGAGGCCGGTGCCCGCCCTCACCCGGTCTCGCTACGCGAGCCCGACCTCTCC
>JAEKLZ010000473.1 GCA_019508225.1 Inquilinus limosus
CCGAAGGGCGATTCGGCCGGCGCGCCATGCAGCATCGCCACCGCCCAATAGTCGCGCAGGCCGGACTGGTTGTGGCAGAGGTGCAGAGCGCCCGGCGCCTCGCCCTGCAGCAGCGGCAGGCGGGCGCGTATATCCGCGTCCAGCACCGTCGGGTCCGGGAAGGCGTCGAGCACCAGGCCGCAGGTGAACTGCTTGGTGACCGAGCACATCCGGAACAGCGACTGTGGCGTGAACGGGATGCGCCGTTCGGCATTGGCCCAGCCCCAGGCGTGGCGGGCCAGGATCTCGCCGTCCCGCAGCACGGCGGCGGCGCCGCCGGGGCCGGGGAAGCTGCGGGGAAGGGAGGCGAGGGCGCGGTCGAGGCGCGAGAGCGTGGTCGTCATGATGGCCGCCACCCTGGCGCCCCGGCCGGGATGTGTAAAGATGCCCGCGGCCGGAATTGCGGGTGACAGCGGCTTCCGTGCGATTTATCAGACATAAAACTTTGCCTAGAAGAACCCCATGCCCACGATCACCAGTATCCAGGACCTCAGAGCGCTGGCGGCTCGGCGGATCCCGCGCGCGATCTTCGACTATGCCGACCGCGGCTCCTATGACGAGGTGACGCTGCGGGCCAATCGGGCGGACCTGGCCGCGATCGGCCTGCGCCAGCGGGTGATGATCGACGTCGACAAGCGCTCGGTCGCGACGAGGATCCTGGGCGAGGACGTCACCATGCCGCTGGCGATTGCGCCGACCGGCCTGACCGGCCTGTTCCACGGCGACGGCGAGATCCTTGGTGCCCGCGCCGCCGAGGCCTTCGGCATCCCGTTCTGCCTGTCGACCATGTCGATCTGCTCGATCGAGGATGTGCGCGGCGCGGTGAAGAAGCCGTTCTGGTTCCAGCTCTACGTCATGCGCGACCGCGGCTTCTCGCAGTCGCTGATCGAGGGCGCCAAGGCGGCGCAATGCTCGGCCCTGGTGCTGACGCTCGACCTGCAGATCCAGGGCCAGCGCCACCGCGACCTGAAGAACGGCCTGGCCGTGCCGCCCCGGCTGACGCTGGCCAACGCGCTCGACATCGCCACCAAGCCGGCCTGGGCGATGAAGGTGCTGTTCGGCAAGCGCCGCAGCTTCGGCAACCTGGACGGGCATGTGAAGGGCGCGGACACCCTCAAGACCCTCTCGGAATGGACCGCCAGCCAGTTCGACGCCTCGCTGAGCTGGAAGGACGTCGAATGGGTCCGCAGCATCTGGCCCGGCAAGCTGATCCTGAAGGGGGTGCTGGACGAGGAGGATGCCAAGATCGCGGCCTCGACCGGGGCCGACGCGGTCGTGGTCTCCAACCATGGCGGGCGGCAGCTGGACGGCGCCCGGTCGTCGATCTCGGCCCTGCCGGGCATCGTCCAGGCGATCGGCGACCGGACCGAGATCCTGTTCGACGGTGGCGTGCAGTCCGGCCAGGACATCCTGAAGGCCGTGGCGCTGGGCGCCCGCGGCTGCCTGATGGGCAAGGCCTTCCTCTACGGCCTGGCGGCGATGGGCGAGGCCGGCGTGACCAAGGCGCTGGAGATCATGCGCAAGGAGCTGGACATCAGCATGGCGCTGACCGGCACCGGCGATATCACCAAGGTCGACCGCAGCAGCCTGGTGATGCGGGGCTGACGAGACTTTTCAGAACTCCAAACACGTCATTGCGAGCGAAGCGAAGCAATCCAGGGGCAGCTCGCAGGGCCCCTGGATTGCTCCGTCGGCTTCGCCTCCTCGCAATGACGGGATGAGCGTTGTGAGAAGCCCTCGCTAACGGCAGAACCTGACGCTTGCTGCCCGTGCCTATGAAGCGGATTGTCGGTCGGCGAGACGATACCAGGCTAAATCCTGATCATCAGGTTGCCACCGATGTATTGCCGCAGCCGCCGGGCCGCGATGCGGCCGAGCGAGACCGGGCGGATGCCGTCGCCCAGCGACAGGCTGCAGCGCCCGGCCTCCTGCCAGTCCACACGTTCCAGCTGATCGAGGTTCACGATCAGCGAGCGGCTGATGCGGACGAAGGGCGGCGTCGGCAGCTGGGCTTCGAAATGCCGGAGCAGCCGGCAGACCAGATAATCCCGCGCGCTCTTCAGGAAGATTCGGGTGAAATCCGCCTCCGCTGCCAGCATGGTGACCGTGCCGAGCGGCGCGATTACCGATCTGCCGTCGATGCGCAGATGGATGCGCTGCTGCGGGCCGCCGCGCTGTGGATCGACATCCAGCTCGACGTCGTCCTGCCGTTCCCGGCCGGGGGCCGCGGCGCGGGCCGTGTCCTGCCGGTGCCGACGCAGCCGCTCGATCGTCACCGCCAGCCGCGCCGGATCGACGGGCTTCAGCAGGAAGTCGACGGCCGAGACGTCGAACGCCTTCACCGCATAGAGATCGTGTGCGGTGACGAACACGACCGCCGGCGCCGGCGACAGCTGTGCGACCAGGTCGAAGCCGCGGCCGTCGGTCAGCTCGACATCCAGGAAGATCGCATCGGGGCGCAGCACCGCCGCCTGCGCTTGCGCCTCGGACACCGTGCCGGCCTCGGCCACAACCTCGACATCCGAATGCGCTCGCAGCAGCCGCTGCAGGCCGCGGCGGGCCGGCGGCTCGTCGTCCACCACCATCACGCGAAGCATGCGTCCCCCTTCAGCAGCAGCCGCGCCACCACGGCGTCGCCGTCCTGGACCAGGGACAGCTCGTGGCGCGACGGATAATGCAGTTCCAGCCGCCGCCGGGTGTTGACCAGGCCCACCGCCGGCCGGTCGCCGGCGCGCGGGGCCAGCCGGCCGGGGTTGACGACCTCGATCGCCACGCCATCGTCGGCTGCCCGTTTGGCGGTCACGCGGATCTCGAGCGTCTCGGCGGACGACCGCAGCCCGTGCTTGACCGCGTTCTCGACCAGCCCCTGCACGATCAGGTGCGGGACGGGGACCGCCCGCACCGCCGGATCCATCTCGACGACGCAGCGCAGGCGGTCCTCGAAACGCAGCTCCTGGATGCGGACAAAGGCCCGCACCGCCTCGATCTCGTCGGTCAAGGGGCACACCGGCCGGGTCTGCGGATCCAGCGAATAGCGGAGATAGGCGGCGATGCGGTGGGTCATCTCCAGTGCGGAATCGGGGTTGTCCGGGATTTCGGCCGCCACGGTGTTCAGCGCGTTGAACAGGAAATGGGGGTCCAGCTGCAGGCGCAGGCGCTGCAGCTCCGCCCGGGTTGCGGCCGCCTGCGCCTCGCTGCGCCGCGCCCGCTCCGACCGGGCGACGACATCCGCCCGGATCCAGAAATAGGCCAGTGACCAGCCGAGAAAGACCGCCGTGTAGAAGACCGCCGGGACGGCGTCGCTGGCCGCCATATTGCCCTCGGGGATGTCGGGAAACAGGCCGTCCTTGACCGCATTGGCGATCACCATCTGCAGGATTCCGCCGAGGACGGAGCAGGCCAGCGCCCAGGCCGCGATGACGGCTCCCCGATGCGGGGTCCGCTGGAGGTAGAGCTTGTACGCCGCCGTCGTCAGGACGAAGCCGATAGGGTCGAGCACCAGGGTCAGCGCCGCGGTCAGCGCGACGTCGTTGAAGGCGACGAGCCGTGAGACCAGGCCAAAGAACGCGATGAACGCCCAGGCCGCCGCGTTTGCGCGCCAGAATGATATCGGGGCCGACGGAAGGCCGTCCGTCGCTCCATCTGCAGCTGCGAAGGGAAGCAAGTCAGCCAGTCTCCGATATCCGGCGGAGATCCGGTTGAATCTCTCACCAAGGGCGGCGCCGCCATGATGCGGCGACAGGCCGGCCGTGGAAATGTCGCTTCATCGACTTGATTGGCCGCTTCATCGAATAGGACGCGCGTGCCGGTCACCGTAACGATATAGGATCAACGTCAAGACGGCGGTATTTATTATCCTCCAGAAGGAACCAATAGCACCATTCCGCCAGACGCAAAAGGCGAGCGTTGTCGCCGGGTAATGCAGGCAGGTCGGGCCAGGCAGGGGGCTTGCAGCTGCAGTATCTAATTCCCGCTTCTGCTCTCGCCCTCATCAATAACTGACTTGGGGCTACAACCCCGTGCATCGGCATTCCCGGCTGAGCTGTCGCTCACTCCGGGAGGACATCCTTTTCCAACCCGTTGCGCGTCCGGTTTGGCAGGAGGCAACTCCAGCCGGCAGGCTCGTGACACAAGTGGAGGAAGACTCATGAGCGATGGTTGCTGGGTGCAATTCTGGGATGATGAAGATTGCAGAGGCGCGACCAAGAGGTTCGACGCCGAGGGCGGTTCGAGGTCCGTCAATAACCTGGACGACTACCTGCAATCCGACGGTGACAAAGAGGGAAACGAACCGGATTCTCTGGAGACCGGCTCACGCTCGTGGTTGGTCGTCTACAAGGATGACAACTACGAGGGTGGCAGCGCCAGTTTCGGCCCCAACTCACAGATCAACGACCTCGACAAGTATGGTGTCGGCGGAAATATCAGCAGTTTCAAGCTCTACGACACTAGGCCGAGCTGGTTCGTCGACTCGGCTAAAGGGAACCCGACCACCATCGAGACCGACGACGGTATTGTCAACGCTCAGACGGTCAACAATTACTTCCGAACTGTTGTCGCGGCGGCCTTCAACCTCATTCCCGAAGTTGGGGGTGCTATTGGCACCCTTATTGGTGGACTTTGGCCCGATGCCAAGAATCGAGATCAGACCTGGGCCTGCTACCAGAACTACCTTAACCAAGCCATAGCTGGCGTCTACTGGCAGCTCACATACGAATCTCTCAATGATATTCTCAAGTCCCTCTACAATGCGGCTGACGGCTATGTCAAAACGCCGAATAGCGATCACGAATTCAAGAAGCAGAGTTTCCTCAATCTGTATGATCTCGTCAACAACACGGAATCATTCTTTGTCGACGAGAGCGCGCCGGAGAAGAGGTACTCGTTTCTGGTTCCATACGCCAGTTTGCGCTTGGCCACTTTGCGAGAAAACCTGCAGCACTATGATTACTATTATGGCAGTGAGCCATCGGACGAGTTGCGTCGAATGCTGACAAAGGAGATTCAGGATTCCATCACCCTGTACCAGAAGCTGCTCAGCGACGCGCGAAATCGAATCGTAAACACCCGTAAGCAACAGATAGTGATCGAATCCGCGCGGTCTCCGTATCCCTACAGGGTGGTCGATCTATATAACGGATATGCGCAAGGCGCTAGTAGTCGTGATGATGCAACGTATATTCAGGAGATGTACACTGACAAAGTGATAAATCAGCTGGCGTTCACCCTGGACGTCCACAACGCCATTGGGCAACTTTGGGTGTATTTTGATCCCGATAGGATCGTCCCAGATCCCCTGCCGCTGCCGACCTTGAGCTATGCCATAGGGCCTTTCGGCTGGTATCAGAAGGTTGAGCGGTTCGTCCAAATGACGGAGAGCGGCCGAGTCACCGAGGTCGCCTTGTGGACAGGTGATTTGGTCGATTCTCTCGAGCTGTACATAGATGGTGTTGGGCAAGGCCGCGTCGGCGGCGATGGCGACGGCGGTTATAAAGCACTGAATCTGGCCCAAGATGAGCGGATCGTGGCAGCGAACGGCTATGCAACCGGCCTCATCAATGCTCTGGGGTTTACCGCGAGCAACGGCAAATCGATCTACGGCGGCAAAGACGGCGGCTACGAGAAGGATCGGTTTGACGTGCAGCCATTGGAGGGAAGTGTCGACACTCGCTTGGTCGGGCTGACAGGCTTTGCTGGTGTAAAGCCCGGAGACCCTACGAATTGGGATAACCTCAAGGCCATCACTTTTCACTGGAAATGCGAATTGTCGCTCGACCAGGTCAAGGGTGGTGCTGAAGGATAGAGGTCGGCCGTCGCATTGATCTTGATGGCGCTGGGCGTGACCGAGGCGCTGGTGATCATGGCAAGGAGCTGGGCGTCAGCATGGCGCTGACCGGCATCGGCACCATCCGGAAGGTCGACCGCAGCAGCCTGGTGATGCGGTCATGGAACGGCAGCCCGCAGCCGGCACAAAGGGCCGGCTGCGGGTGGATCGCGTCAGTTGCCGCGCAGCTCCAGCTCCTTGTTCACCCGCAGTGCCGCCAGGGTGCAGACGGCGCCGGACAGCAGGTAGGCGCCGACCAGGGCCAGGCCGAACTGGCTGGCCAAGGCCAGCGCCACCAGCGGCGCGAAGCCGGCGCCGACCATCCAGGCCAGGTCAGAGGTCAGGGCCGAGGCGGTGTAGCGCTGGTTGTTCGGGAAGTTCGACGCCACCGCGCCGGCCGCCTGGCCGAAGGACAGGCCCAGCAGGCCGAAGCCGAGGATGACGAAGGCCGACCGCGCCGTCGGCCCGCCGCCGAGCAGCATCGGCGTGACGAAGCTGAAGATCGCGATCAGCACCGCGCAGGCGGCCAGCAGCGTGCGCCGGCCGGTGCGGTCGGCGATCAGCCCCGAGACGACGATCATCACCGTGCCGAGGATGGCGCCGACGAACTCCGTCATCAGGAAGTTGCCGGCATTGTGGTCGGTGTACAGCGTCACCCAGCTCAGCGGGAACACCGTCACCAGGTGGAAGAGGGCGAAGGTGGCCAGCGGCACGAACGCCCCGACCAGGATGTTGTGGCCCTGGTGCTTCAGCGTCTCGGGCACGCTCAGCGCTTCCAGGTCCTTGCTCTCGTACAGCCGCTCGAACTGCTCGGTCACCACCAGGCGCAGCCGCGCGAACAGGGCGACCACGTTGATCGCGAAGGCGACGAAGAACGGGTAGCGCCAGCCCCAGTCGACGAAGTCCGGGGTCGAGAGGTTGACCAGGAAGAAGGCGAACAGCGCGCTGGCCAGCATGAAGCCGAGCGGGGCGCCGAGCTGGGGCATCATCGCGTACCAGCCGCGGCGGTTCTGCGGCGCGTTGAGCGCCAAGAGCGAGGCTAGGCCGTCCCAGGCGCCGCCCAAAGCCAACCCCTGGCCGATGCGGCACAGCGCCAGCAGGGCGATCGCGGCCGGCCCGATGTCGGCAGTGCCGGGCAGGAAAGCCATGGCAGCGGTCGAGCCGCCGAGCAGGAACATCGCTATGGTCAGCTTGACGCTGCGGCCGTGACGCCGGTCGATCTCCATGAACAGAACCGACCCGAACGGGCGGGCGACGAAGGCCAGCGCGAAGACGGCGAAGGAGTAGAGCATCGCGTCCAGCGGTGTCGCATGCGGGAAGAAGAACCGCGGGAACACGAGCACCGAGGCGATGGCGTAGACGAAGAAGTCGAAGAATTCCGCGGTCCGGCCGATCACGACGCCGATCGCGATCTCGCCGGGGGGGACACCTGCGCGGTGCCGTGGCGCGGCGGTCGGGGACCCGAGTTCTCGACTGACAGTGGCCAAAATCGTGCCGAGCGAGCCGGAGCGGCCTCACGCCGGCGCCGGAATCGCCCGGGACCCTGCCGTCAACCCGGGTGCGGCGATGTTGCACTGCACCCATCGGGCATCTGGTAGGACAAACTGTCCACTGTTACATCCCGTTACGCTTCTGTAATGCAGCCCCCGCCCTTCGTACTTTCTCTGTCAGGCAACGGCATGCCCATCAAAGCCTTAGGCCGCCTCGCTGCGCTTCCGACCCTGGTCCTCCTGGGCGGGTGCAACATGGTGGTCATGTCTCCCTCCGGCGATATTGCGGTGCAACAGCGCGACCTGATCGTGATCTCCACGATCCTGATGCTGCTGATCATCGTGCCGGTGATCGCCCTGACGCTGTTCTTCGCCTGGAAGTACCGGCAGTCGAACCAGGACGCCCCCTACGACCCCGACTGGCACCATTCGACTCAGCTCGAGGTGGTGATCTGGTCGGCGCCGCTGGTGATCATCATCGCGCTGGGCGCCCTGACCTGGATCAGCACCCACACGCTCGATCCCTACCGGCCGCTGGAGCGGATCGATTCGGAGCGCGCCGTGGCCGCCGATGTGAAGCCGCTGACCGTCGAGGTCGTGGCGCTCGACTGGAAATGGCTGTTCCTCTACCCGGAGCAGGGCATCGCCTCGGTGAACGAGCTGGCGGCGCCGGTCGACGTGCCGATCCAGTTCAAGATCACCTCGGCCAC
>JAEKLZ010000474.1 GCA_019508225.1 Inquilinus limosus
CCTCGGGGTCGACCGAGGGGCGCAGCGCCGCCCTGCCCTCCTCCGAGGTGACGAAGACGATCCGCGCCGGACAGGAATTGGCGCTGGTCGGCCCCCGCTTCATCAGATCGTAGATCGCCCGGAGCGTCGCCTCCGGGATCGCTTCGTCGAGGAACACGCACCGGGCGCGGGCCTCGCGGAACAGCGTGTCGAGCGCGATCTTGTCGAGCGCCATGGCCATCTGTCGCAGATAATCTCAGCTGGCGGCAGGTAAGCCGATCGCGCGGTCTGCGGCAAGCCGCGCCGAATCGAGCTCGACGAGGTCGTTCCCACGGATCATGGCCCGAACGTCGCGGATATAGGCCGTCCCGCGCGTCGAATAGCGCATGAGGGTCGACGCCAGATCATAGCCGTCAAGCTCCAGCCGCGCAGCTCGCAGCGCCGCGCGGCGGGCGCGGAAGCCGGCATAGGCCGGATGGGTGTTGAGGTTGCGGGCGTAGGAGGCGACGCCGTCGATCAGCCGGTCGAAGGCGGCGTAGCGCACCGCCGACCCCGCGGTCTGGCCGAACAGGGCGTTGCGGCGCTGGGCGCTGTGCGAGGTGCCCCAGCCCGATTCCACCGCGGCCTGGGCCAGAGCGAGGGAGGGCGGCACCTCGTCGACCCGCAGCAGCAGCGCGTCGATATCGCCGTCGGCGACGTCGTAGCGCTCGCTCAGCTCCGCCAGCCAGGCCCGCGACTCCGCCGAGGGCGCGAGGCCGAGCCGCTGCAGCCCCTGCAGGGCCAGCAGGCGGTCGCGGTCGTGGCGGATGTCCTCGTTGACCCGCAGCACCAGCGGCAGCAGCGTGTTGAAGAACACGTCCTTGCGCAGATCGACCGAGTCCAGCCGGCGCAAATCGCCCGGCATCGCCTCGACCAGCAGACGCGGGACGTCGGCCCCGCCGTCGCGCACATCGGCGAGGGCGTAATCGGCGCTGTCGAAGATCTCGCTGAGCTTGCCCGCGCTGTCGACCTTGAGGACGAGGTCCGAGGTCTTGTCGATCGGCGGCACGGCCGAGGCCGGCAGCGCCTGTTCCTGCTGGGGCGGCAGGTCGGCGACCTGCAGCTCGGCGGAGGTTTGATCGGTAAGGGCCGCCGGCTCAGCCAGGGCGGCAAGGGGCACGATCAGCAAAAGGCCGGCCAAGGCGGCGGCCGGTCGAAACACACGAAACTGCATGGACCTCGTTCTTGGTTGCGCCCGGACCAGCGACCCCGGGCGCCCCGCCTATCGGCACGACCGGATCCGCAGGCGCCCCCGTCTTCAGGGGCGCCGCCGGGGGGAGCGCAGCCCGCCGTCAGGCGACGGCGCGCACCTCCGTCACTTCGGGGATGTAGTGGCGCAGCATGTTCTCGATGCCGGCCTTCAGCGTCATGGTCGAGCTCGGGCAACCGGAGCAGGAGCCCTGCATGTGCAGGTACACCACGCCCTGGTCGTAGCCCTGGAAGATGATGTCGCCCCCGTCCTGGGCCACGGCGGGCCGGACGCGGGTGTCGATCAGCTCCCGGATCTGGGCTTCGATCTCGGACACTTCTGCCGACTGGGGCTCGGAGCCCTCCGCCGCCGTCTCGGCCAGGATGACCGGCCGGCCGGCAGTGAAATGCTCCATGATGACGCCCAGGATCGAGGGCTTCAGCACGTACCAGTCGAGGGTGTCGGCCTTGCTCACGGTCACGAAATCGGTGCCGAGGAAGACGCCGGTGACGCCCTCGACCTCGAACAGGCGCTGCGCCAGAGGCGACCGCGCCGCCGAGTCCGCCGACGGGAAATTGGCGGTGCCCGCATCCATCACCGCGCGGCCCGGCAGGAACTTCAGGCTCGCCGGGTTGGGTGTCTGCTCGGTCTGGATGAACATGGACACGGGTTCCTTCGATATGCCCGGCCATCGTGGCCGCGGCGCCGGCAGAATGAAGACGACGGCCCGGAAGATCAAGATGAAGCCTGGCGCCACAGAGTCGCACGCCAATCGCCGCTGATCGTCCCGGACCGGTTACTTGCGCAACCTCACCGTCCCGACGAGGTCGGAATGAGGACGGTGACTAAGGCTGATTTGAGGCGGCCGGCCCGGTCATTCAAGATGCCGCAGGGCATGGCGGGCGATCTTCCACATCGCGGTCGGCAGCCCGGCGTCGCCCAGACGGTCCGGCGGCACCAGCACCGTGCCCTCGACCGGCCCGGCGATCCGGCCCGCCGCCACGGTCAGCTCGAAGTCGAAATGGGTGAAACCATGCCGCACCAACCCGGGCAGCAGGCGCCAGCCGCTGCCGCCCGGCGCCTCGGCCAGCACCGCGGCGAGATCCGGCATCGGCTGCTCGATCCAGGCGGAGGACGGCACCTCCATCATGCCGCCCAGCATGCCCTTGGGCGGCCGGCGGCGCAGCAGCACGTCGCCGCGCGCATCGGTCAGCCAGAAGGCCACGGCCCGGCGGGTCGGCTTCGGTGCCTTGGCCAGCTTGGCCGGCAGGTCCTCGGCGATGCCCCGCTGCCGGGCCCGGCAGGGGACAGACCAGGGGCACAGGATGCATTTCGGGCTGCGCGGCGTGCAGATGGTAGCGCCGAGATCCATCACCGCCTGGGCGTAGTCGCCCGGCCGCCGCCGCGGCGTCAGGGCCGTGGCGTGGGTCTTCAGGATCGGCTTGGCCGGCGGCAGCGGCGTCGCCACCGCGAAGATCCGGGCCATCACCCGTTCGACATTGCCGTCCATCACCGCGGCCGGCCGGTCGAAGGCGATCGCCGCGATCGCCGCCGCGGTGTAGTCGCCGATCCCCGGCAGCTGCCGCAATTCCGCCTCCTCGGACGGGAACACTCCGCCATGGCGTTCCACCACCAGGACGGCGCAGCGATGCATGTTCCGGGCCCGGGCGTAGTAGCCGAGCCCCGCCCAGGCGCCCAGGATCTCCTCCACCGGCGCCGCGGCGAGGTCGGCCACCGTCGGCCAGCGCCGGGTGAAGTCGAGGAAATAGTCCTTCACGGCCGCCACGGTGGTCTGCTGCAGCATGATCTCGCTGAGCCAGACCCGGTACGGGTCCGCCCGCTGGCCCGGCGGGGCGCGCCAGGGCAGCACGCGGCGATGCCGGTCGTACCAGTCCAGGAGGGCCGGGGCGAAGCCGGCAGGGGCAAAATCGGCGGACGTGGCTGTATCGGGCATGGCTCGCGTTGCCGCTCGGGGGTGCGTTGCGCCACTATAGGGGGGCGAGTCCCGCAATTCGATCATGCAGTCGTGTCCCCGCCGATGAGCCATCCGAGACCCATGGCCGCCCTGGTCCCCGCCCTCGCCCGCAAGGCACTGGGCGGCGGGCGCAGCGCCATCGGCAGCCTGTTCGCGGACTGGCCGGCGGTGGTCGGCGACCACTGGGCCGACAAGGCGGTGCCGGAGAAGCTGAGTTTCCCGGCCGGCAAGCGCGACGGCGGCACCCTGGCGCTACGGGTCGATCCGGCCGACGCGCTGCTGCTGCAGCACGACCAGGACCGGTTGATCGAGCGGATCAACGGCCATTTCGGGTATGCCGCGATCGTCCGGATCAAGCTGCTGCAGGCACCACTGGGCCGCCGCCCCGCGACACCGCGCCGCCGTTCCCTGACCCCCGCGGAAGAGGCGATGCTGGCCCAGCCGCTCGAATCGGTCGACGACGCCGAGTGGAAATCCCGACTTGCGGCCTTCGGACGGGCGCTCTATGCCCGGACGCCACCGCGATGACATTTATGGGCGCGAGGCCCGGACCCATGGAGACCGTCGGATGCTGAAGACCCTGCTCGCCGGACTGGCCCTGGCCGCCGCGACATTCATGGCCGGATCGGCCTCCGCCCAGGACGCCGGGAAGCCCTGGGATCCGAAGATCACCGACACCGACTACGTGCTCGGCAAGGCCGACGCGCCGGTGACGGTGCTGGAGTTCGCCTCCTTCACCTGCCCGCACTGCGCCGCCTTCACCAACGACGTGCTGCCGCAGATCGAGAAGAGCTATATCGACACCGGCAAGGTGAAGCTCGTGTTCCGCCAGTTCCCGCTGAACGGGCTGGACCTGCGGGCCGGGATGATGGCGCGCTGCGCCCCGCGCGACCAGTATTTCAACATCGCCAAGGTGCTGTTCCAGACGCAGCAGAGCTGGGCCACCGCCGGCGACCCGATCGGCGCCCTGGCGCAGATCGGCGGCATGGCCGGCCTGCCGAAGGACAAGTTCGACGCCTGCCTGGCCGACAACACCATCGCCGACGCGATCGTCAACGGCATGCAGGCGGCGCAGACGACCTACCAGGTCAACGCCACCCCGACCTTCGTCGTCGAGGGCGAGAAGCTCGAGGGCGAGGCCAGCTTCGACACCTTCAAGGCGCTCTTCGACAAGAAGCTCGCCGAGAAGGGCGTCGCCACCAACTGACCGCCTAGGAGCGCGCCGCCGTGCACTTCGCCCGGCTCCGCCTGTCGGGCTTCAAGTCCTTCGTCGATGCGACCGACGTGGCCATCGAGCCCGGCCTGACCGGCGTGGTCGGGCCGAATGGCTGCGGCAAGTCGAACCTGGTCGAGGCGCTGCGCTGGGCGATGGGCGAGAACTCCGCCCGGCGCATGCGCGGCCAGGAGATGGACGACGTCATCTTCGGCGGCACCACCGGCCGGGCCGCGCGCAACCTGGCCGAGGTGACGATCACGCTGGACAACAGCGACCGCACCGCGCCCGGCTGGGACCACGCCGACGTCATCGAGATCGTCCGCCGGATCGAGCGCGGCACCGGCTCCGAATACCGGGTCAACGGCAAGCCGGTGCGTGCCCGCGACGTGCAGCTGCTGTTCCAGGACAACGCCTCCGGCCCCGCCTCGCCCGCCCTGGTCAGCCAGGGCCGGATCGCGGCGATGATCTCGGCCCGGCCGGCCGAGCGGCGGCAGATCCTGGAGGAGGCGGCCGGCATCACCGGCCTGCACAGCCGCCGGCATGAGGCCGAGCTGCGGCTGCGCTCGGCCGACGAGAACCTGGTCCGCCTGGACGACGTGCTGGTGCAGCTCGACGCCCAGCTCGGCGGCCTGCGCAAGCAGGCGCGGCAGGCGGTGCGCTATCGCACCATCTCGGAGCAGATCCGCCAGGTCGAGGCGACGCTGCTGCACCTGCAATGGAGCGCGGCCGGCACCGCCCTGGCCGAGGCCCGCCGCGCCTATGACGCCAATGAGCAGGTGGTGCGCGAGCGCATGATCGCGGCGACCCGCGGCACCACCGAGCAGGCCGAGGCCGCCGCCGCCCTGCCGGCCCTGCGCAAGGCCGACACCGAATCCGCCGCGGTGCTGCAACGGCTCCTGGTCGAGCGCGAAACGCTGGAGGCCGAGGCCGGCCGGCTGAGCCAGTCGATCCTCGACACCAACCGGCGGCTGGAGCAGGTGACGGGCGACCTGGTGCGCGAGCGCTCGCTGGGCGCCGACGCCGCCCAGGCCCTGGCCAAGCTGCAGGACGAGCGCGAGCGGATCGAGCGCCAGAGCGCCGGCGAGGCCGAGGCCGAGGACCAGGCGCGTCACTTGATCGACACCCAGCGCGGCATCGTCGACGAGCTGGACGGCCGTCTGACCGGGCTGACCGAGGCCGCGGCCGGCGACGAGGCCCGGCGCCAGAGCCTGGCCAAGCGCCAGCGCGAGCTGGAGGGTCGGCTGCTGGACCTGGCCCGCCGACACGAGGATGCGCTGCGCCAGATCGCCCAGGTCGAGACCGAGCTGGCCGGCGCCGACGGCGCCGAGGCCGCCGCCCTGGTCCTGGCCGAGGCCGAGGCCCGGCTGGAGGCGGCGCAGGATGCGGTCGAGGCGGCGGAAAGCCGCCGCCAGGCCGCCGATTCGGCGTTTTCCGGCGCCCGCGAAACCGCCCAGGCGGCGGAGGGCGCCGCCACCCGGCTGAAGGCCGAGGCCGACGGGCTGCGCGCCGCGCTCGGCAGCGGCAAGGGTGGCGATGCCGCCCGCGCCCCGATCCTGGACCAGCTCAAGGTCAAGCCCGGCTGGGAGGCGGCGCTGGGCGCGGCGCTCGGCGACGAGGCCTCGGTGCCGGCCGACCGGTCGGCGCCGCTGCATTGGGCCGAGCTGCCCGGCTATGACGACACGGCGCCGCTGCCGGCCGGCGCCGAGCCCCTGGCCGGCCATGTCACCGCCCCCGCGGCCCTGGCCCGCCGGCTGGCCCATGTCGGCGTGGTCGCCGACGCCGCGGCGGCCGAGGCGCTGCAGCCGGCCCTCAGGCCCGGCCAGGCGCTGGTGACCAAGGCCGGCGGCCGCTGGCGCTGGGACGGGCTGGTGGCCCGGCCGGGCGCGCCCTCCCCCGCCGCGGCGCGGCTGCTGCAGCGCAACCGGCTGGAGCAGCTGGAGGCACAGCTGGCCACTGCCGCCGACGCCGCCGAGACCGCCCGAAGGACGGCCGATGCGGCGCGCCAGGCGGCCCAGGCGGCGCAGGACACCGACCGGGCGGCGCGGCGCGGCCAGCAGGATGCCGTCGCCGCCGTCGGCCGCGCCCGCGAGGCGCAGAGCAAGGCGGCCCAGGCCGAGGCGGCGCGGCGCAGCCGGCTGGCGGCGCTGATCGCCCAGGGCGAGCGCCTGGTGGCCGACCGCGACGAGTCGATGCGCGAGCGCGAGGAGGTGGCGGCCGAGATCGCCGCCCTGCCGGACGGCGAGGCCCAGCGCCGCGCCGTCGGCGAGATCCGCTCGGCCCTGGCCGAGGCGCGGTCCGGGCTGGGCGCCCGGCAATCGGCGCTGGAGCGATTGCAGCGCGAGGCCGGTGGCCGGCGTGGGCGGCTGCGCGCCATCGAGAGCGAGGTCCAGGGCTGGGACAGCCGGGCCCGCGGCAGCGCCGACCGGCTGGCCGAGCTGGAGGCGCGGCTGGCGGAAAGCCGGGCGACGCTGCTGGAGCTGGATGCGAGGCCGGCCGAGATCGCCGCCCGGCGCGAGACCCTGATCGGCCAGATCGACGAGGCCGAGCGCCGCCGCCGCATGGCCGCCGACGCGCTGGCGGTGGGCGAGCAGCGCCAGGAGGCCGCGGACCGCGCCCTGCGCGCCGCCGAATCGGCCCTGGCCGAATCGCGCGAAGCCCGGGTGCGCGGCGAGGCGGCGGTGGTCGCGGCCCAGACCGCGGTCGAGGGGCTGCGCACCCGCATCACCGAGCGGCTGGACTGCGCGCCCGAAGCGGTGGCCGGCCTGGCCGGGCTGACCCCGGAGTCGCCGCTGCCGGACCAGGAGGACATCGCCCGCAAGCTCGACCGGCTGAACCGCGAGCGCGAGGGCATGGGCCCGGTCAACCTGCGGGCCGAGGTCGAGATCGTCGAGATCGAATCCCAGCACACGCGGCTGTCGGCGGAGAAGGAGGA
>JAEKLZ010000475.1 GCA_019508225.1 Inquilinus limosus
TGAACTACAATGGCAGCCCGGTCGGCGAGGGCCAGCGGGAGGCGCCGGGCATGACCGGGCCGATCCATCACTGGACGCCGTCGATCGGCGTCTCCGGCATGGCCTTCTACACCGCCGACGCGATGCCCGGCTGGCGCGGCGACGTCTTCGTCGGCGGCCTGGCCATCCCCAAGCTGGTACGGCTGGAACGCGACGGCGACCGGATCACGGGATCGGAGGACCTGCTGGGGGATCTGGCCTTGCGCATCCGCCAGGTGGTGCAGGGCCCGGACGGGGCGCTGTACCTGCTCACCGACGACAGCGACGGCGAGATCCTGCGGGTAGGACCGGCGGGGTAGCGCGGGGAAGGCCGAGCCATCCTCTCCCAAAACCGTCATTGCGAGGAGGCGAAGCCGACGAAGCAATCCAGGGGCCAGTACGCGCGGCCCCTGGATTGCTTCGCTACGCTCGCAATGACGTTCAAGGAGGCAGCGCCGGCCCATCAGCCAGCGCCGACGATCTCAGTCCGCGAACGGATCCCGCACCAGGATGGTGTCGTCGCGCTCCGGGCTGGTCGACAGCAGCGCCACCGGCGCCTCGATCAGCTCCTCGATCCGGCGGATGTACTTGATCGCGGTGGCCGGCAGGTCGGCCCAGGAGCGGGCGCCCTTGGTGCTCTCCTCCCAGCCATCCCACTCCTCGTAGACCGCCTTGGCGTTGGCCTGGGCCGACTGGCCGGCCGGGAAATGCTGCAGCACCTGGCCGTCCAGCTCGTAGCCGGTGCAGATCTTCAGCGTCTTGAAGCCGTCCAGCACGTCCAGCTTGGTCAGGGCGATGCCGTCGATGCCGCCGGTCTTCACCGCCTGCCGCACCATCACCGCGTCGAACCAGCCGCAGCGCCGCGGCCGGCCGGTGACCGTGCCGAACTCATGCCCGCGCTCGCCCAGCCGGCGGCCGATGTCGTTCTCCTGCTCGGTCGGGAACGGGCCGGAGCCGACGCGGGTGGTGTAGGCCTTGGTGATGCCCAGCACATAGCCGATGCCCTTCGGCCCGATGCCGGAGCCGGCGGCCGCCTGACCGGCCACGGTGTTGGACGAGGTGACGAAGGGATAGGTGCCGTGGTCGATGTCCAGCATGGCGCCCTGGGCGCCCTCGAACAGGATGCGCTTGCCGTCGCGCTTCAGCGCGTCCAGCCGCTCCCACACCACGCCGACATAGGGCAGGATCTTCGGCGCGATCTCGCGCAGCTGGGCCAGCAGCTCGGCCGGGTCGACCTCGTCGGCGCCCAGCGCGCGCAGCAGCGCGTTGTGATGCGCCAGCAGGTTTTCGATCTTGCCCGGCAGCGCCGCCTCGTCGGCCAGGTCGCAGACGCGGATGGCGCGGCGGCCGGTCTTGTCCTCATAGGCCGGGCCGATGCCGCGGCCGGTGGTGCCGATCTTGCTCTCGCCGCGCGCCGCCTCGCGGGCCCGGTCCAGCGCGCCGTGCACCGGCAGGATCAGCGCCGCGTTCTCGGCCAGCAGCAGGTTCTCCGGCCCGACCTCGACATCCTGGTCGCGGATCCGCTCGATCTCGGCCAGCAGCGCCCAGGGGTCGACCACCACGCCGTTGCCGATGATGCCGAGCTTGCCCGGCCGCACGATGCCCGAGGGCAGCAGCGACAGCTTCAAGACCTTGTTGCCGATGACCAGCGTGTGGCCGGCATTGTGGCCGCCCTGAAACCGCACCACCACATCGGCCCGGCTGGACAGCCAGTCGACGATCTTGCCCTTGCCCTCGTCGCCCCACTGGGCGCCGACCACGGCCACATTTGCCATCGGAATACCTCGTGCTTCTTTCTCAGATCTCGCCGAGCCGGCCGTCCCGGAGGACCCAGCCGCAGCCGAGGCGGCGCGCCTCGACGAGAGGTTCGGCGCCGGGATCCAGCCCGGCGATGGTGACATAGCCCTCGGCCCTGAGGGCGGCGCCTTCGGCCGGCGCGGTGCCGCGCGGCAGGAACACCCGGCGCGGCGTCTTCGGCGGCGTGGCCGCGCGCAGCACCGTGTCCATGTAGAGGGTGAAGCCGGTCGCCTCCTCGCCCTCCAGCCCGTCGGCGCGGTAGCGGCCGCCGCGGCCGACCTCGCCGCGGGCACCACGGGCGAACAGGGTGAAGGCGACGCCGGTGTGGTACTCGAAGCCGCGATGCTCGACGAAGTCGACCGTCACCATCAGCTCCGGCGCCGAGATCCGGATCAGCCGCACCACCTCGGCCAGCCGGTCCAGGATCGGCCGGGTCACCGCCGGCAGGTCGATGCCGGACAGCGCGGCCAGCGCCGCATCGGCCGGGCCGGAAGCGGCGAGCAGCCCGCCAAGGGCCGTGGCCGCGGCGCCGCCGAGCTGGGCGACGGCGGCGGCGTCCTTGCGGTCGAGCGCATGGCGCAGCGCGGTGGCGGCCCCACCGTCGACGTCAAGGGCGCCGAGCAGGGCCGGCACCAGGGTCGGCTCGGTCAGGTCCAGCGCCAGACGGTCGACCCCGACCGCCTGCAGCGCCTCGACCGCCAGCAGCGCCGCCTCGGCATCGGCCGCCGGCTGGGCGCCGCCGATCAGCTCGGCGCCGACCTGGGCGAATTGCCGCTCGGGCCGCAGCTGGGTGCCGCGCACCTGCAGCACCTCGCCGGCATAGGCCAGGCGCAGCGGCCGTGGTGCCGCGGCCAGGCGGGAGCGGGCGATGCGGGCGACCTGCACCGTCATGTCGGCGCGCAGGCCCAGCATGCGGCTGCCCATCGGGTCCATCAGGCGGAAGGTGTGCCGCGCCATGCTGGCGCCGACGCCGGACAGCAGCGTGTCCTCGAATTCGAGCAGGGGCGGCTTGACCCGGTCGAAGCCGTGGCCGCCGAGGACGGCCATCATGCGTTCGATCACCGCCGCTTCCTGCGCCGCGTCGGGCGGAAGGACGTCGTAGAAGCCTTCGGGCAGAAGGGCGGCGTGAACCCCCATGTCTTACACTCCCTGTGCCCTGCGTCGCCTTGCGGCGAGACGGATCCGGGGGCGGGACGCGACGGCCGTAGCGGCACTACGGTCGAGCGGCCCGCCCCTGCAGGCGGCCGCCGCAAGGCGACCCTCCGGGCCGTGGCCCCAGGCCGGCAGGGTGCGTCGCCGCGCTAGCCCGATGTCCCGCATCGCGCGGCGCGCGGCTCCTGCCCTGCCGGCCTGGGGCCACGGCGCAGGGCACAGGGAGTGTAAGACATGGGGGTTGAAAGCGTCTGTCATGACGTGCCGCACGCTAGGGCCTTCGGGTTCCGGGCGCAACGACGAAGGCGGCCCGATCCCCCCGTCCCGCGCTCACCCCCCATGCGCGGCGAGATACTTCGCCAGCGTGTCCGCGAAGGCGCGGCTGTCGACGCCGAGATAGGCGTTCCTGTCCCCGCCGTCGCGAAAGAAGCGGGTGACCACGGCGACGACGGCGTAGCCGCCCTTCTCCTTGATGAAGATCGGGCCGCCGCTGTCGCCCTTGGTCATGTCGCAATCGTGCTTCAGCGTGTGGTCGCGGCGCAGCGCCAGGACATGGCAGCCGCTATGCGCCGTCATCCGGTCCGGCGCGTCCCAGGCATAGCCGGCCTGGATCAGCGGCAGCCAGCGTCCGGCCGCGATCCGCGCCTCGTCCTCGCGGGTCAGGCGATGCACCGCCATGGTGCCGGCCCGGTCGCCGAGATCCGCGTCGAGCAGCAGGATGGCCCAGTCCGACCCGTAATCGGCCCGCTCGTCCTCCTCGCGGTCGGCGTCGTAGCGATAGCCCGGCGACAGGGTGATCGAGGCGATGCCGGCCTCGGCCACCGCATCGTCGCCGTCGCGGCCCGCGCGGAAGCCGGTCGGCTCGTCGCGCCCGCCGTCGTCGCGGAAGAAGCAATGCGCCGCGGTCAGCACCACCCGCTTTCCGACCAGCGTGCCGGTGCAGCTGCCGCCGCTGTCGAAGGCGATCTCGCCGATCGCGCTCCAGGGCATCCGGTCGGGCCGGACCATGCGGCGGTCGTCACGGCCGAAGAAGTGGTCGCGGATGCCGGGGACGGTGTCGCGGCCCAGGCAGTCGGCGGTGTCGCTGCGGGCGGCGCAGCGCCCGGTGCCGATGATCGGCTCGTCGCAGACATCGTCGAAGGCGGTGGCGCAGCTGTTGATGTGGTTGCGCCGGGAATAGAGCGGCCGGCAGTCGGAGAGGTCGGTGCCGTCCGGGCAGACGCCGGTGCCGATGCCGGGCTCGTCGCAGGCGCCGTCATGCGACCAGTAGCAGCTGTCGCGGCCGCCCATGCTCAGCGGCCGGCAATCGGTGCTGTCGCTGCCGGCGTCGCATTCGCCGGTGCCGATCTCCGGCTCGTCGCACTGGCCGTCGAAGGCCCAGCGGCAGCTGTTGTCGCCGGTCTTGAAGGCGGAGCAGTCGGCATCGTCGGTGTCCGCGGCGCATTCGCCCGAGCCGCCGAAGCGCTGCTCGTCGCAGGCGCCGTCCCCGGCCCAGCGGCAGCTGTCGTCGGCCTTGGCAGGGCCGGCCAGCCCGACCATGGCAAGCGCAGCCAGCGCGGCGAGAAGCGTCCCTTTCCTCACCGCTCAGCCGCCATGGCTGGAGACGTATTTCGCCACGGCCTTCTCGAAGGCCCGGCTGTCGACCGCGAGATAGGACGAGCGGCTGCCCTCGTCGCCGCCATAGAAGCGGGTGACGATGGCGACGATGGCGTAGCCGCCGGCCTGCTTGATGAAGATCGGCGAGCCGCTGTCACCCTTGGTCATGTCGCAATCATGCAGCAGCGTGGCGTCGTCGCGCAGCGAGACGATGCGGCAGCCGATATGCTCGGTCATCCGGTCGGGCGCGTCCCAGGAATAGCCGCCCTGCATCACCCGCTCCCACCGCCCGGCGGCGATGTCGGCCCGGTCCTCCGGCTTCAGCCGGTGCACCGCCATGACGCCGGCGGTGTCGCCGATATCGGCGTCCAGCTCGATCAGCGCCCAGTCGAGATTGTACCAGGACTCGCCGCCACGGCTGCGCCCCGCGCGGAAGCCGGGCGGCAGGGTGAAGCCGGCCACCCCGGCCTGGGCCACCTGGGTCGACCCGGCGCGGCCGGCGCGGAAGCGGCGCGGCTTGTCCAGCGTATCGTCGTCGCGCATGAAGCAATGGGCGGCGGTCAGCACCACCCGCCGGCCGACCAGGGTGCCGGAGCAGGAGCCGTGCTCGAAGGTCAGCTCGCCGATCGCGCTCCACGGCATGCGGTCGACCCGGGCCAGGCGGCGGTGGTCATGGCCGAAGAAATGGTCGCGGATCCCCGCCGGCGTGTCGCGGCCCAGGCAGTCGGCGGTGTCGCTGCGCACGGCGCAGCGCCCGGTGCCGGTGACCGGCTCGTCGCAGATGTCGTCGAAGGCGCTGGCGCAGCTGTTGTCACGGTTGCGGCGGCTGTACAGCGGCCGGCAGTCGGTGGCGTCGGTGCCGTCGGCGCAGACGCCGGAACCGATGTTCGGCTCGTCGCAGCTGTGGTCATCGGCCCAGCGGCAGCTGTCGTCGCCGCCGGCCCGGACCGGCCGGCAATCCGAGGTGTCGGTGCCGAGGGCGCAGTCGCCGCTGCCGACCACCGGCTCGTCGCAGCGGTCGTCGAAGGCCCAGCGGCAGCTGTTCGGGCCGGATTTGACGCCGGCGGCCATGGCGGCGGACACGCCGCCACAGAGGCAGAGGGCCAACCAGGCCGCCAGCAGGCGCGAGATCGGAACAGGCATGCCAGGACCGGGAGGGCATCCGAAGCGAGACGATTCCGTATCCTAGGCGGGATCCCGCGGCGAAACGATGGCGGATCGCGCAATCGACCTGCGTCCTTTAGAATGCAGCCGGAATGGAACCGGAATGATTGCGGCGGGTTTCCGGCTGCGCGACCAGGGGAGAGAACAGCCATGCGGTGGCAGGATCTGAGGCGCAGCAGCAATGTCGAGGACCGGCGCGGCATGCGCCCGGCCGCGGTCGGCGGCGTGGGCGGCATCGGCGCCATCGTCATCGTGCTGGTGGCGCTGTTCTTCGGCGTCGATCCCTCGGCGCTGCTGCAGCAGGTCGACCCCGGCCCGTCCCAGACCGAGACCGCCTCCGGCCCCGGCGCGGCGCCGGACGAGAACTCCGAGTTCCTCGCCGCCGTGCTCGGCAGCACCGAGGATGCCTGGGGCGCCGTGTTCCAGGAGGCCGGCAGCCGCTACGCGCCGCCGAAGCTGGTGCGGTTCAGCGGCACCACCCGCTCCGCCTGCGGTTCCGCCAGCTCGGCGATGGGGCCGTTCTACTGCCCGGCCGACCGGGTGGTCTATATCGACACCGACTTCTTCGACGAGCTGAGCCGCCGCTTCGGCGCGCCCGGCAAGTTCGCCGAGGCCTATGTCGTGGCGCATGAGGTCGGCCACCACGTGCAGAACCTGCTCGGCATCATGGACAAGGTCAGCCAGCTGCGCAGCCGCGGCGGCGACGGCAATGCCCTGTCGGTGCGGGTCGAGCTGCAGGCCGACTGCTTCGCCGGGGTCTGGGCCAAGCGCGGCGACCAGCAGAGCCGGTTCATCGAGCCGGGCGATGTCGAGAGCGCGATGAAGGCCGCCGCCGCGGTCGGCGACGACGCGCTGCAGAAGCAGAGCCAGGGCTATGTCGTGCCCGACAGCTTCACCCATGGCAGCTCGGACCAGCGGGTGCGCTGGTTCCGCCGCGGCTATGACAGCGGCAACCCGACCACCTGCGACACCTTCGCGGCGCAGACGCTGTAGCCGCCGGCCCATCGGACGGGCCGGAGCCGCCCCCTCACCCTCCCGTCGCCAACGCGACGGGCCCCTCCCTCTCCCCGAGGAGAGGGAAATAAAGGCTGCGGCGTAGCACTACCTCTCCCCTGGGGAGAGGTCGAAATCGCGCAGCGATTTCGGGTGAGGGGGTGGCTCCGGCTTATCCGATCGGCCCGACGGCCGGCCGGTCACCCGGTGTCGGGCTCCTTCGGCTCCCGGTGGGCGGCGTCGAAGTCGATGCCGAGGGAGGCGCAGAGGCGGCGGGCGGCCCGCATCGGGGGCTCGGTGTCGATCAACATCTCGACATCGGGCTCCTTGAGCCGGGCCTCCAGCCCGGCCTGGAGGATGGGGATCCGGTCGGGGGCGATGCCGTTGATCGTGTGCCGCATCAGCTCGTGCACCCGGGCCCGGCGCCGCCCGCGGCTTTCGGCCGGGGTGCCGGCCGGCGGCGGCGGAAAGGGCTGGTCCGACCAGTCGGTGGCCCGGCGGTGCCATTGCTCGGACAGGCGAAGGCCGCAGGCCAGGCCGGCGATGACCGACCCGACCGGCCGGTCCTCGACCCGGTC
>JAEKLZ010000476.1 GCA_019508225.1 Inquilinus limosus
ACCGGATCGCCGTGCACAGGTTGGTCTTGCGCGACAGGCAGGACGGGCATTGCCGGCATTCCGGCGTGTACAGCGGAATGACATGGTCGCCCTTCTGCAGGCTGGTCACGCCCAGGCCCACATCGACCACCACCCCCGCGCCCTCATGCCCCAGGATCGACGGGAACAGCCCTTCCGGATCCGCACCCGACAGCGTGAACTCGTCCGTGTGGCAGATCCCGGTCGCCTTGATCTCGACCAGCACCTCGCCGAACTTCGGACCCTCAAGGTCCACCTCCAGGATCTCCAGAGGCTTCCCCGCGGCGACGGCTACGGCGGCACGCGTCTTCATTCCCAGATCCTCCATACTCTGTCGCGCCGCTCCGTGCGGACGCGTGCCCGGGTCGCGCCATGGCCATGCGAACCGGCGCCTGAACCTCCGGAAAACGGTACCGGCAAAGAAAGACCCGCCGGAATAGGACTTTGGCACAAGCGGGAAGCGGCCCAATAATTGGACCTTGGATCAGTGGCCCCCGCCAGAGGGGCCCGTTAAGCTTCTCGGGAGGAAGCGATGCCCCAAGCCAGCCCAGTCAAGGAAAAGACGGCCGCCGTCGGCCCGAGCGGCATCCGTCGAGGAATGAGCATGAAGGCGTCGACGGAGGACGCGGTCGAGGAACTGTTGGCGGCGATCGCCCAGGACCGGATGGAGATGGTCCTGCTGTTCTGCTCGCCCACCTACGACCTGCCGGCGGTGCTGGCCGAGATCGGCCGTCGCGCGCCCGACGTCAGGGTGCTGGGCTGCACCACCGCCGGCGAGATCACCCCCGCCGGCTACCGCCAGGGCACGATCACCGGCATGAGCCTGTCCGCCGACCATTTCGCCACCTCGGTCCGGCTGATCGAGCCGGCCAGCTTCGAGATCGCCGACGGCGCCGCCACCATCAAGACGCTGCTGGCCGAGCACGAGGCCCGGCACCAGCACCGCTTCGACCCGTCGCGCAGCTTCGCGCTGCTGATCAATGACGGGCTGTCGATGCATGAGGAGATCATCGTCAGCGCGCTGGGCGACGCGCTGGGCGAGATCCCGCTGGTCGGCGGCTCGGCCGGCGACAACCTGGCCTTCCGCGAGACCGCGATCTTCGTCGACGGCCGCATCCTGTCGAGCGCGTCGCTGCTGGTGCTGGTGTCGACCGACCTGGCCTTCCGGGTGTTCGAGCGCCAGCATTTCCAGGCGCTGGACCAGAAGATGGTGGTGACCCGGGCCGATCCGGCGCGGCGACGGGTGATGGAGATCAACGCCGAGCCGGCGGCCGAGGAATACGCCCGGCTGATCGGGCTGGAGCGGGCCGACCTGACGCCCTTGGTCTTCGCCTCGCACCCGCTGGTGGTGAAGGCCGGCGGGCGCCACTACGTCCGCGCCATCAAGCGGGCCGATGACGACGGCAGCCTGCATTTCTTCTGCGCCATCGACGAGGGAATCATCCTCAGCGTCGCAAAGAGCAGCGATCTGGTCGCGAATCTGGTGTCCCTGTTCGACGAGTTGCGCGCGGAATTGGGCAGCATCGACGCCGTCATCGGCTTCGACTGCGTGCTGCGCTATGTCGAGATGGAACAGCGCCAGATGCTGACCGAGGTCTCGAAGATCATGGCCCAGAACAACGTCGTCGGCTTCAACACCTATGGCGAGCAGTTCGGCATGATGCATGTCAGCCAGACCTTCACCGGGATCGCCTTCGGGCCGGGCTGAGCATGGGGCGGGAGGTCGCGCAGCAGGAGCGGACGGACAGCGAGACCGAGCTGCGGCGCCAGGTCGCCAAGCTGTCCGAGATCAACCGCGCTTTGATGCAGCGGGTCGAGCACAGCCTCGACATGCAGGGCAACGCCTACCAGCTGTTCCAGACCGCGATCCTGCTGGACCAGAAGGTGCGCGACCGGACGCGCGAGCTGGAGCACGCGCTGAAGGCGGTCGAGCAGTCGAACCTGGAGCTGAGCGAGGCGATCGTCACCAGCCGCACGGCGCAGAACCGGCTGCAGGACGCGATCGACAGCATCTCCGAAGGCTTCGCCATCTTCGACCCGGACGACCGGCTGGTGCTGTTCAATCGCCGCTTCCTGGATTTCTGGCCACGGCTGACCGACAGCATCCGGCCCGGCCTGTCGCTGGGCGCGCTGGTCCGCCTCGGCCTCGACGCCGGCATCATCCAGTCGGACGGGCTGACGCCGGAGGCCTGGATGGCCGAGCGCCGGCTGCAGCGCGCCACCACCCGCGACGGCGGCGCCCAGCGCTGGGTCTACGCCCTGGCCGACGGCCGCTGGGTCCAGGTCAACGACCGGCGGTCGACCGAGGGCGGCATCGCCTCGATCTACACCGACATCACCGACGTCAAGGACGCCGAGCGGCAGGAGCGCGAGAAGGCGCTGGCCGAGCGGTCGGCCCATCTGCAGGCGACGCTGGAGAGCATGTCGATCGGCGTCGCCGTGTTCGACCGCGACCAGCATCTGGTGACCGCCAACCGGCGCTACGGCGAGCTGCTGGAGCTGCCGGCGGAGCTGCGCCGGGCCGGCGCCTCCTATCGCCGGTTCCAGGAGTTCAACGACGCCCGCGGGGCCCCGGCGCTGGGCACCGCCTCGCCGATCGGCCCGGGTTCGGCCCGCGGCGCGCCCCGAGGGTCGGGCCCGCCGGCCGAGGTGGCGCTGAACGGCCGCTGGTTCGAGGTCAAGGGCGACCCGATGCCGGATGGCGGCTTCGTCACCTCCTATGTCGAGATCACCGAGCGCAAGATGGCCGAGGAGGCCCTGCTGGACAGCGAGCAGCGGATCCGGCTGTTCGCCAATGCGGTGCCGACCATGATCTCCTATGTCGACCGCGACCAGCGCTACCGCTTCGTCAACCGCGCCTACCGCGCGGCTTACGCGCCGAACGGCACCCCGATCCTGGGCCAGACGCTGCGCGCCGTGCTGGGCGAGGCCGAATATAGTCCGCGCCAGCCGTTCATCGAGCGCGCCTTGGCCGGCGCCACCGTCACCTTCGACCTGCCGCTGCCGGGGGCCGGCGACGAGACCCGCTTCGGCTTCGCCACCTATGTGCCGCACCGCAACCATCGCGACGAGGTGGTCGGCTTCTTCACCCTGATCCAGGACATCACCGAGCGCCGGCGGGCCGAGCGCATCCTGGAGGCGGCGAATGAGGAGCTGGAGCGGCGGGTGCATGAGCGCACCGCCACCCTGTCCCGGCTGAACGAGGCGCTGTCGGCGGAGGTGGAGAAGCGCCGCCGCATCGCCCGCGAGCTGCGCGTCGCCAAGACCGAGGCGGAGCGCGCCAATGTCAGCAAGACCAAGTTCCTGGCCGATGCCAGCCACGACCTGCTGCAGCCGCTGAACGCCGCCCGCCTGTTCGTGGCGACGCTGGAGGACACCACGCTGCCGGCCGAGGGCGAGGCCCTGCTGGGCAAGATCGACCACGCGCTGGAGAATGTCGAGGAGCTGCTGAACATCCTGCTCGACATCTCCAAGCTCGACGCCGGCCGGGTCGGCGCCAACCTGCAGAGCGTGCCGCTGCCGCCGCTGATGGAGGCGCTGCACGACGAGGTCGCGGCGCTGGCGCAGCGCAAGGGCGTGGCCTTCACCCTGCTGCCCTGCTCGCTCACCGTCTGCTCCGACCCGCAGCTGCTGCGCCGGCTGCTGCAGAACTTCCTGACCAACGCCGTGCGCTACACCCATGCCGGGCGGATCGTGTTCGGGGCGCGGCGCCGCGGCGACAAGGTCGAGCTGCAGGTGGCCGACACCGGCATCGGCATCCCGCCGGAGCGGCTGGACGAGATCTTCGAGGAGTTCCGCCGGCTGGACGGGCCGGAGGACGGGCCGAAGCCGGAGGCCGGCCAGAAGGGCTATGGCCTGGGCCTGTCGATCGTCCGCCGCATCAGCCGGCTCTTGGACACCGAGGTCAAGGTGCGCTCGACCGTCGGCCGCGGCTCGGTGTTCTCAGTGCTGGTGCCGCTGACCGATCCGGCGGCGCTGTGCGCGGCGCCGCAGCCGCTCGCGGCCGCGGTGGTGCCGGGCGCGGTCGACCGGGTGCGGGTGCTGGTGGTCGACAACGACCCCGCCATCCTCGACGGCATGACCCGGCTGCTGCGCAGCTGGGGCTGCCGGGTCGCCGCCGCCGGGGACAAGGCGGGGATGGAAGCCCGGATCGGGGCCGAGGGCTTCCGCCCCGACATCGTCCTGGCCGACTATCACCTCGACGGCGGGCAGCGCGGCACCGAGCTGATCATCGGCCTGCGCCACACGCTGGACGAGGAGATCCCGGCCGCGGTGATCACCGCCGACCGCAGCCCGGAGGTGCAGTCGCTGGTGCAGGCGCTGTCCGGGGTCAGCCTGCTGACCAAGCCGATCAAGCCCGCCCGGCTGCGCGCCCTGATCGCCTCGGCCCGGCGGTAGAGTCCCTACAAGGTAGACACTTGGTGTAGGATGGCCCATTGCCGCCCAGGCATTGGAAGCACAGATTTGAGTTAAGCGGAGCCTACCGCAGCGGATAAAGCAAGGCGATGTGCGAAGACGACAAGATTTTGGACGGTCAGTACGAGATCCTACGTCAAGTGAAGGCGTGCATCGGCGATAGGCGCGTTCGGATCGGACACAAAGGCCGATGTCGTTTCTGCGGTCGCAGTCGCGAAACGACCTTCCGGAAACTTGCCCACACCTTTCCGGAAGCGCTGGGCAACAAATGGGTGATCTCGCTAGACGAGTGCGATGACTGTAATGAGAAATTCTCTTTATATGAAAATGCACTAGCCGACAGTATGGCGCCCCTGCTTACTCTCGGTGGCGTAAAAGGCAAAGCCAACAAGGTTCGTCAGACAGGACGATCCGAAGGAAGTTCCGTCCTTCGTCGGGAAAACGGTGTTGATCGTCCCCGCATCTCAGTCGCGATAAACGGAGGTGACTTTAAGGACGCCTTCGGATTTAACCCATCCACTGGAGAATTCAGACTCAATATGCCCATTGCCGGCATCCCATTCCGGCCACGGCATGCCTTCAAAGCGCTATGCAAAATGGCGATCGCATTGTTGCCAGAGGCCGATCTTGCTCAATTCGCGTCGCTAAGATCTTGGATACTTGACCCGAAAGACAGCGTCGATTTCCCCTTTCTGGATGTTGGAATATCTATGGCCTCGATCGGCAATGCCCCTCCATTTGCGATAGGGACTCTACTTCGCCGGACGGATCGCTCCAATCCCATACCGTACATGCTATTTTTATTCTGCGCCGGCTCAATCTGCTTACAAATTGATCTGATGTCTGACGGTCTGGACGATCATGTTCCTCCAATCCAAATGGGGGCCGTAAACATTCGGTGGGGAACCATCATAGCTGATGACACAGGGTGTGAGGCGATCAAGATCGACTATGGCACCCCCATTCACCTGAATTGGTCAAGTCTGACGACACAACCGCAACCGATCGAATCTGTAATTCTTGACTTTGATCCGAGGACAACTCAAGGGCGATTTACGCCCGTATTACGACCCAATCTACAATAGAATTCAGTTTATATTCGGTTACTGATCGCTCTTGGCGAGGCGTCTCTCGGCCAGCGAAGGACTAAGCATGGCGCCAGACGAGCTTCAGGGCGCGGCGCCGCACCCTATGCCGCACCGCGCCCTGAATAACAAGATGGATTAGATAGCCTTAGACCGCCGGCCGAGCTTCTGGGACTTGGCGCGGGCCGAGCACAGGGCGGCGTAGTCGGGGGCGATCATCGGATAGCTCGCCGGCAGCCCCCATTTCTCCCGGTATTCCTCCGGCGTCAGGTTGTAGGCCGATTTGAGATACCGCTTCATCGACTTGAACCGGCGGCCGTCCTCCAGGCAGACGATGTAGTCGGGGGTGACCGACAGGCTGATCGGCACCGCGGGGCGAGGCCCGGTTTCCGGCGGCCGCTCCGGCGTCGAGATCTGCTCCAGCACGTCATGCAGGTCGGCGATCAGCTTCGGCAGGGCTTGGCTGTCGACGGAGTTCCGGGCGAGGTAGGCAAGGATGATGTCGACTGTCCAGGAGAGGGCGTTGCCCTCGGCCCGCTCCGCCGCGGGTGGGATCATCGGCTCGGCCGCGGCGCGGCCGGCGATCGCGTCGCCACGCTGGGCCGCGATGCCGGACGAGGCGGCCACGGTCAGCCTTGGGCCGTCCTCCAGCCCGGGCGCCACCTGGCCCGGCCTTCGGTCGGCCGCCATCGCCGCCGCGGCCTGCGTGATGACGTCGGCGACCGGAATGATCTCAGGACGTCCGGAAAGTTCGGGTTTCGACAGCACGTTCGACGCCTCGCGACTATGATCCCCCGGATTTCTAGGAGATTTGCGCCAAATGGTTTCCGCTATTTGTCCTATCATTTCCAATTGCAACCAAATAGGTGAGATTTGTATCTCAACGTTGCTGAACGGGAATCAATAAGAACAAAAGCCTAGATTTTCAATCAAATCTGGTTCGGCCAAGCAGTCGCGTGAAGGCTTTCAAGGTATCGGCATATTTTCCTTACCGCGAACCTGGGATCTTCGAATCACCAGCCGCGCCATCACCTCGCGCGGCGACTGCCGCGAGGCCTCCGCCGCCTCGGAACGGGCTTGGCCGGCTCTCATCGCGGTGGCTTTAAGGCCTGCGGAATTGGCCGCGAGTTCGGCACGGAAGGCCTCGGACACCACGTCGAGCAAAGGCGATCGGTGTGTGAGGCTTTGGGGGCGGGTCCGGCTCAATCGCCAAACGGCTTTGGGCCCGTCCACCCGAGCACGCCGATGACCGGCGGTCGACCGTCGTGATCAACCAGCGGTCCTGGGCCGACCAGGATATCGCCCTGAAGCTGACGGCGAGCCAGCCGAACTCCTGCCACCAGGCCATCAGGGCCTCCGGAGCCTCCCATTCCCTGGGCTGATACTGGAACGGCAGGCCGTCGCCGTTCAGTGCCGCAAGTTTCCGGAACAGATCCTCGTTCTCCCAGGCCGGCACCTCGCCGGAAAACGGGATCCCCGTGGGCGGCCCGGACGCACCGGCGCCGCCAAGGATGATGCGGTTGCCAGAGAGACGGGCGACATGGCGCGGCGGCGCCCCTCCCGGCGGGCCATGCTCGACCACGAAGGGGAGCCTTCGTCCCGGATAGGTCATGACGGCCCGGATCGGCCGGCCTCAGAGAGCCCGGCGGTATTTCTGGAACAGGATCACCGCCTGGGTGCGGCTGGAGACGCCGAGCTTCTGCAGCAGGCTGGAGACATGCGCCTTCACCGTGGTGATCTGGACGTCGATGGCATAGGCGATCTGCTTGT
>JAEKLZ010000191.1 GCA_019508225.1 Inquilinus limosus
GCTCGAGGTCTGCCGCCGCTTCCCCGACATGGCGGCGGCCGGCCGGCTGTCGGTGCGCATCGACACCGGCGGCGGCCGCTACATGGAAGGGCTGGGGCCCGGCGAATCCTATGCGGCGCTGGAGCGCCATGTGCCCGAGGCGGTGCGCGGCTACCGCAGCGAGGAGGAACTGCGCCACCTGATCGGCACCGGCGTCTCGGCCGCGGCGATCCACCACCTGCGCGACAAGCTGGACGAGGCCGGCTTCGGCAAGGTGAAGGTCGTCGCGTCGAGCGGCTTCAGCCCGGCCAAGTGCCGGGTGATGGCGCTGGCCAAGGCGCCGATCGACGTGGTCGGCACCGGCAGCTTCCTGCCGGAGCGCTGGAGCGAGACCTACGCCACCGCCGACATCGTCGAATATGACGGCAAGCCGATGGTCAAGGTCGGCCGCGAATGGCTGCTGCGACTGCGCCCGGACGGCAGCCGGCCGGGACCGGACACCATGGCTGGCTCCGGGATCTGAAACGCCCCGCCGCGGCGGGGCAACGGCCTTGGATGGAGCGTAGGCTTCTGATAGGTTACATGTAACCTCATCGGGGAGCCGAGCATGCCGACCCGTTCCCGCCCGCTATCGTCGCGTGACAAGGTCAAGGCGCATCGCGAGCGGCTGCGCCGCCAGGGACTGCGTCCCATCCAGATCTGGGTACCGGATGTCCGGTCGCCAGAATTCGCGGCGGAGGCGCACAGACAGTCTCTTATCATCGCTCAAAGCCCGGAGGCCCAAGAGGATCAGGACTTCGTCGACGCGATCGCGGAGTGGCCTCCTGATGAAACGCGGTGAAATCTGGACCGCCGCCGGTGGTGGCGGCTACACGGGCAAGCCGCGCCCGGTCGTGGTGATCCAGGATGATCGCTTCGATGCGACGGACTCGATTACTGTCTGCAGCTTCACCACGAATCCGGCGGAAGCGCCTTTGGCCCGCCTATTGATCGAACCGAGCGAGCGCAATGGGCTGCGCCTACCATGCCGGTTGATGGTCGACAAGATCGCCACTATGCGGCGAGACAGGCTCGGATCGCAGATCGGCCGCCTCGACGATGAGGACGTCGTCCGGCTGAATCGTGCCATTCTCGTGTTTCTCGGACTTGCCGCCCCGACCAGGCCGGGCGCCTAGCGCCGTTGGCCGGGAGCTTCAGGATGGGGAGGGCTTCGACGGCCTGTGGCGCCGGACGCGCGGCGCTTCGCCTTCCTCGTCATCGGTGTCGTCGACCGCGCCACGCTCGATGTCGCGTTCGACCGAGGCGCTGAGCCGCTGGAACAGGCCGAGGCCCAGCATCATGCCGGTTCCGGCCACGATCAGCGCGGTCGGGTACAGCAGCAGGTTCACGTCGTCGCGCGCCACCTTGAAGATCACCACCAGGGCTTCGAGGAAGACGGCGATGATCATGGTCGAGATGAACTTGGTCAGGCTCTTGCGGACCTCGGAGGCGCGGCGCCGCTCCTGGCCTCGCGAGACCTCCTCCTCCAGCAGGTACTTGGCGACGTCGAACACGGCGGTGGCGATGATCAGGTAGCCGATGACGTCCAGCATCGCCGTGTCGGTCGCGGCATGCGGCGTCTGGAAGGTCATCACAACCGAGTAGATCGCATAAGCCATCAGCCCGGCCGCCAGAAGCATGAGGATGACGCTGACGAGAAAGAAGGCCACGCGGGAAACCAGTTCCATGAGTCTCTCCCGAAGGCGCGGCGATGTGTGCCCACCCGCCGCGTGCTAACTTCGGGCCGACCTGTCCGCCGGAGCCCGATCGTTACGTGAACCACCGCTTGGCCACTCCGTTCCCTTCGCCCGTCGCCACGGCGCCGGACGTCCTGTGCCGGCCGATCCCCTGGCGCGACCCGGTCGACGCCTTCGCGGCGGTCCGCCATCGGCCCCGGCCGGTGCTGCTCGATTCCGCCCTGGTCGACGGCACCCGCGGCCGCTGGTCGCTGATCGCGGCCGATCCGTTCCGCTGGGTCGAGGTCGGGGCCGCCGAGGCGCCGGCCGATCCCTTCGGCGCCGTCGCCACGCTGCTGGCCCGCTATCGCGTCGAGCCCGATCCGGAGCTGCCGCCGCTCGGGCCCGGCGCGATCGGCGTCCTGGGGTACGAGGCCGGCCGTTTCGCCGACCGCGTGCCGGCGCCGCAGCCGGTCGGGCTCGACCTGCCGGACATCGCCTTCGGCCTCTATGACTGCGTCGCCGTGTTCGACGCGGTGGAGCGGCGCGCCTGGGTGCTGTCGACCGGCTGGCCCGAGGAGGATGCCGTGGCCCGCCGGCACTGGGCGCAGGCGCAGGCCGACGACCTCGCGGCAGCGCTCGCCGCTGCGCCGCCGCTGCCGCCGCCCGACACCGCGCTCCGCGGCGTCTGGCGGTCGGAAATGCCGGCGGATGGCTATCGCGACGGCGTCCGGCGGATCCGCGACTGGATCGCCGCCGGCGACATCTACCAGGCCAACCTGACCCAGCGCTTCCTGGCCGACCTGCCGGACGGGCTCGACCCCTTCACGCTGCATCGCCGCCTGCGCGCCCTGTCGCCGGCGCCCTTCGCCGCCTTCCTCGACCTGGGGCAGGGGCGCTGGATTGCCAGCGCCTCGCCGGAGCGGTTCCTGGCGGTCGACCCGGCCGGGCGGGTCGAGACCCGGCCGATCAAGGGCACCCGGCCGCGCGGTATCGATCCGACGACGGATGCGGCGCTGGCGGCGGAGCTGCAGGCCAGCGCCAAGGATCGGGCCGAGAACCTGATGATCGTCGACCTGCAGCGCAACGACCTGTCGAAGGTCTGCGCCGTCGGCAGCGTGCGGGTGCCCATCCTGTGCGGGCTCGAGACCTTCCCCCGGGTGCACCATCTGGTCTCGGTGGTGGAGGGGCGTCTGGCGCCCGGCCGCAACGCGGTCGACCTGCTGCGCGCCTGCTTCCCCGGCGGCTCGATCACCGGCGCGCCGAAGATCCGGGCGATGGAGATCATCCGCGAGCTGGAGCCGGCGCGGCGCGGGGTCTATTGCGGCTCGGTCGTCCATCTCGGCTTCGACGGGTCGATGGATTCCAGCATCGTCATCCGCACGCTGTGCGGGGCGAAAGGGCAGGTCGCGGCCCAGGCCGGCGGCGGCATCGTCTATGATTCCGATCCGGACGCCGAATACGACGAGGCTATGGTGAAGGTCCGGCCGCTGCTGCAGGCCCTGGCGGGGACTGGCTGATGCCCTGGCTGAACGGGCAGCTGCTCGCGGCCGGGGCGGCGTGGATCGATCCGGCCGATCGCGGCTTCACCCTCGGCGACGGGCTGTTCGAGACCATCCGCGTGCGGGACGGCGCCGCGGTCTGGCTGGACCGGCATCTGGCGCGGCTGGCCGAGGGCAGCGCCGTGCTCGGCATCCCGGCGCGCTTTGGCGATGCCGCCCTGGCCGAGGCTTGCGCCGCCGTGATCGCGGCCGAAGGGATCGAGGCGGGCGTGCTGCGCCTGACCGTCAGCCGCGGCACCGGCCCGCGCGGCGTGCTGCCGCCGGCGGTGCCGACTCCGACCGTGCTGATCGCCGGCCATGCCGGGCTGCCGCCGCAGGGGCCGGTGGCGCTGGTCGTGGCCCGCGGCACCTGCCGCAACCAGGCCTCGCCGCTGAGCCGGGTGAAGTCGCTGAACTATCTCGATGCGGTGCTGGCCCGGCGCGAAGCGGCGGAGCGCGGCGCCAACGATGCCGTGATGCTGAACACGGCAGGCCGGGTGGCTGAGACCACCATCGCCAACCTGTTCGCCCGGATCGATGGCGTTTGGGCGACGCCGCCGGTGGCGGAGGGGGCGCTGCCCGGGATCATGCGGGCCGAGGTGCTGGCACGGCTGGGCGCAGTGGAGCGGCCGCTCGCGGTCGCCGATCTGCAGCGGGCGGAGGCGCTGCTGCTGACCAACGCCCTGTCGATCCGCGCCGCATCTCGGTTGGATGGCACCACCCTATCCGCAGGCGAGGACGCGGCTGCCGGGCTGCGCCAGGAGCTCCGCCTGCCGGCCTGACCCCGCTACAGCCGTGGGTGATCGGCGAAGAAGTGCCAGATATGCGGCGTGGCGGCGAAGCCCGGAGTCATGTGGCCGTCCGGCCAGGCGTGGTAGCCGCCCTCGACCACGTCGAACCGCACCGCGGTGCCGGCCCGGCAGTCGGGATAGTCCTCGACCTTGATCCCCAGGACCGTTGCCCGCGGCACGGGCTCGGCCTGGCACCCGTCGAAGGCGGCCCAGAAGGCCACGGAGTCCTGCACCGGCGGGAACTTGGCGCGGGCGTAGCTCTCCCGCTCGGGCGTGCCGTCGAGCGGCACGGCGTCATCGTCGGTGCCGTGGATGTGGATCACCGAGACCGGGTGGCTCGGGGTGCAGGACGGCACCAGGATCGCGCCCGAGACCACGGCGATGCCGGCGAAGAGATCGTCGGCCTCGCAGGCCAGGCGATAGGCCATCATGCCCCCGGCGGAGAAGCCGGCCGCGTAGACGCGGTGGCGGTCGATGGCGCGCTGCCGTTCGATTTCCGACACCAGCGCGCGCACGAAGCCGATGTCGTCGGCGTCCTGCCGCATGGCCGCGCCGCAGCAATCCCCGGCGTTCCAGCTGAACTGATCGGCGGTCTCGGCGGTCGGCTTGCGGCGGCCGGTGCCGTTCGGATAGGCGACGATGAAGCCTTCGGCATCGGCCTCGGTGTTGAAGCCGGTGAGGGCAACCGCCGCGGCCGCATTGGCGCCGCCGCCATGCAGCACCACGACCAGCGGCAGCGGGCCGCCTCCCCGCGCCGCCGGCGGCAGATGCAGGGTGTAGCTGCGGGAGACACCGTCGACCGGCAGCGTCGCCTCGACATCCGTGCCGGCAGCATGGCCCGATGCTGTCGACAGCGGCAAAGCAAGCGCCGCGATGACCGGGACCATCAGCGCTTGTACAAGTCGTCGTGCCATTTGCCGTCTCGTCGGGTTCGCCGCAGGATAGCGCGGCCGGCCGGGATGGCCAGCCGCGATGAAGGGTCGCGGGCAGGGCAGGGTCCGCCCGCCCTTCAGGCGGCGAGGGCAGGGGCCTCCGCCGGCGACTGCGCCTCGGTGCCCAGCCGCTCGATCGCCACGGCCAGGGGCACGGAGTCCTGCCGGCCGTCGCGGAAGCGCAGCGCCACGGTGCCGTCCCGCGCCTCGCGCGCGCCGATCGCGGCCAGCACCGGCACCCCGTCGGCATGGGCGTCGACGATCTTGCGCGACAGCCGCTCCGGCCTCGCGTCGAGGGCGACGCGCAGCCCCGCCGCCTCGAACGCTTCGGCCACCCGGCAGGCCGGGACGACGTCGTCGGCGCCGATCGAGGCGACCACCACCTGTTCCGGCGCCAGCCACAGCGGCAGTTTGCCTTCGTGATGCTCGAGCAGGATGCCGATGAAGCGCTCCAGACTGCCCAGCACGGCATGGTGCAGCATCACCGGCAGTTGTCGGTTGCCGTGCTCGTCGACATAGGCGGCGCCGAGCCGCTCCGGCATCACTAGGTCGAGCTGGATGACGCCGCATTGCCAGCGCCGGCCGCGGCTATCGCGCAGGTGGAATTCCAGCTTGGGGCCGTAGAAGGCGCCTTCGCCGGGCAGGGTCTCGCAGTCGAGCCCGGCCTGCCGCGCCGCGCCCGCCAGCGCCGCCTCGGCCCGGTCCCAGACCTCGTCCGATCCCGCCCGCTGCGCCGGCCGTGTGGCGAAGGCGATGTCGAACCGGTCGAAGCCGAAATCGGCGTAGATCCGGCGCAGCAGGCCGCAGAACCGCGCCACCTCGGCCTCGATCTGATGCTCCAGGCAGAACACATGCGCGTCGTCCTGGACGAAGCCGCGGGCCCGCATCAGCCCCTGCAGCGCGCCGGACGGCTCGTTGCGGTGGACGGCGCCGAACTCGAAATAGCGGATCGGCAGCTCGCGATGGGACCGCACGCGCTTGTTGAAGATCTGGACGTGCCCGGGGCAGCTCATCGGCTTCAGCGCCATGATCCGACCCTCATCGGCCACGGCGTACATCTGGGCGCCGAATTTCTGCCAGTGGCCGCTGCGGTTCCACAGGCCGCGGGCCAGCAGCTGCGGTGTCCGCACCTCGCGGTAGCCGGCCCGGGCCATGCGCCTTCGCACATGGTCCTCGACCACGCGGTAGAGCGCCCAGCCGCGCGGGTGCCAGAAGACCATGCCGGGGCCGTCCTCCTGCTGGTGGAACAGGTCGAGGCGGTTGCCGAGGCTGCGGTGGTCGATGTCGTCCATGGGAAGTCTCCGTTGCGTTTGGACCGGCGCAGGGAGAGCCCAGAAAGACCAAGGGCCCCGTCCGTTGCCGGCGGGGCCCTTTGGTGGTCGGCGAGGCACTGTCCGATCAGCGCGCACGACCTCCGCACGACCCGCCCGTGGCGGTGGTCGTTTTGGTGGTCGCGGTAATCATCGGACGGATCGCACTCATGTGGCGAGTGAGCCACGGCCGGCGGATGACGTCAACAGCGATGCAACACGGAGCGGGGCTGCCGTGTTGATGCGGCGGGACTTGCCATCGGCCAGGTCTCTCGCTATATTTGTCTCAAACGAGATCAAAAGTCTCAAAAGAGTTTGGAGAGAGGAGCGGTTCGATGATGGCGCAAGAGGCGGCGGTGGCGCCGCGCGGTGCCGAAGGGCGGCTGGCCCGGGCAGGTCTGAGCGCCTTCTTCAACATCGCCGAGGCCTGGGGGCTGAAGGACGAGGAGAAGCGGGTGCTGCTGGGCCGCCCGTCCAAGGCCACCTTCTATCGCTGGAAGGCTGGGGCGACCGGCCATCCCTCGGCCGACACGCTGGAGCGGATCTCGTACATCCTCGGCATCTACCGGGCGCTGCAGATCCTGTTCAAGGACGCCAAGCTGGCCGATGGCTGGGTGCGGCGGGCGAACACGGCCTCGCCCTTTGGCGGGCGCTCGGCGCTCGACCGGATGCTCTCCGGCAACGTCGCCGACCTCTTCGTGGTCCGCCGCTACCTGGATGCGGAGCGCGGCGGTTGGGGCTAGGCGGGGCGACCATTCCGCTGCGCCGGGTCGAGTGGCCCGAGTGCTGGCGCATCATCCCCAGCCGCTATCCGCCGATCGACCTGTTCGAGCGGGTGGCGCCGCCCGAGGATTGGGAGCTGCTGATCGAGCTCGAATCCCGCACCAACGACCGGCTGCGCGACCAGGTCGGGCAGATCTCCCTGATTCCGCTGGAGGAGCGGATGAGCGGGCCGGGCACCAGCTTCATCATGGCGCCCTTCACCCATCTGCACCCGGATGGCAGCCGCTTCACCGACGGCACCTACGGCGCCTATTACGGCGCGGCGGCGCTGGACACGGCGGTGGCGGAGACCAGCTATCACCGCGCCCGCTTCTTCGCGGCGACGGCAACGCCGGCGACCACCATCGACATGCGGGTGCTGATCAACAGCCTGTCCGGCGATCTGCAGGACATCCGCGGGCTCGGCGCCGAGCTGCCGGGCGTCTACGACCCGGTGGACTATTCGGCCGGCCAGACGCTGGGGCGGCAACTGCATGCCGAGGGCGCTTTCGGCATCGTCTTTGACAGCGTCCGCCACGCTGGCGGGCACTGCGCCGCCGTGTTCCGGCCGCGCAGCGTGCTGACCCCGGTGATCCAGGAGCGGCACCTGTCCTATCACTGGGACGGAACCCGGATCGCGGCGGTGAACGAGATCCGCGCATTGCAGACGTAGCGCGCCGCATAGCCGATCTCCGTTCGAGGGGCTGGGAATATCGGGCCTGCCCACCGATATTGTGCCCCACGGTTTCACGAGGTCGGTCGCGGCGCGGCCGTCGGGGTATTCGATGCAGGCACCGGTTGACCCGCCGCGGGTCGAGATCCGCACCACCGTCACCATCCCGATCCTCGACGGGGCGGGGACGGGGGTGTTTCACACCTTCGGCGGCTTCAGCGACGGCGGCGAGCACTTCGCCATCGCCCTCGGGCCGCAAGGCCATGACGTGCCGCTGGTGCGGGTGCATTCGGAATGCCTGACCGGCGACGTCTTCGGCTCGCAGCGCTGCGACTGCGGCCCGCAGCTGAACGACGCCCTGCACCGCATCGGCCGGGAAGGCGGCTTCGTCCTCTACCTGCGGCAGGAGGGGCGAGGCATCGGCCTCTACGCCAAGCTCGACGCCTATGTGCTGCAGGACCAGGGGCTGGACACCTTCGAGGCCAATGAGCGGCTGAACTTCCCGCACGACATGCGGGACTTCACCCCGGCGGCGCAGATGCTGCTGGCGCTCGGGGTCAGGCGGATCCGGCTGCTGACCAACAACCCCGACAAGGCCAAGCAGCTCGAGGCGGCCGGCATCGAGATCACCGAGATCGTGCCGACCGGCGTGTTCGTCACCGAGCACAACATCCAGTATCTCGAGGCCAAGGTCAGGAAGCACGCGCACCGGATCGATCTGGCGGAGATGTCCGACCAGATCGACGCGCTGCCGCGGGCGGTCGGCGGCCTGCGCCGCCTGGGCAAGCCTTGACGCTGCCGGCCGCGCTCTCGCTGCGGCCGGGCTTCGGCTTCGGCGGCGTCCTCCGCGACACGCTGCCGGAGCCGCTGCGCGATGCCGCGCCGCCGACGCAACCGGCGGGCGACGACGAAGCCTGGATGCTAGAGACGCTGCGGACGGCGATGGCCCATAACGGGCTGTCGGACCCGAACCCGGTGGTCGGCTGCGTCATCGTCCGCGACGGCCAGGTGGTGTCCCGCGGCGCCACCGAGCGGATCGGCGAGCGCCATGCCGAGCGCGTCGCGGTCGAGGCGATGCCCGACCGCTCCGTGTTCCGGGGCGCCACCGCCTATGTCACGCTGGAGCCGTGCAGCCATCATGGCCGCCAGCCGCCCTGCGCCGATCTTCTGGCCTCGCTCGGGCTGGCCCGCTGCGTGGTGGCGCTGCGCGACCCGTTCCCGCTGGTCGACGGCGCCGGCCTGGCCCGGTTGCAGGCGGCCGGTGTCGCGGTCAGCGTCGGCACGCTGGCGGCGGAGGCGGCGGCCTGGCACGCGCCCTTCCTGCTGCGGCAGCGGCTCGGCCGGCCGCTGGTGGCGGCGAAATGGGCGCAGACGCTGGATGGCCAGCTCGCCTATGACGACGGCGCCCAGCGCTGGCTGACCGGCAAGGCGGCCCGCGCCCACACCCATTGGCTGCGGCAGAAATACGATGCGATCCTGATCGGCGCCGGCACCGTCCTCGCGGATGATCCCGCCCTGACCGTGCGCGACGCCGCCGGCGACCGGCACCGCCATCCGCTGCGCCTGGTCTACGACCCGAACGGCCGGGCCCTGGCCGCCCTGCCGCAGCGGCTGGAGCGCTGGAAGGCCGGGCTGCTCTCCGCCGACGCCCCGACCGTGTTCCTGCTGGGCACGCAAGCCGCCCGGCGGGCGACGGCGCTGGAGGCCTTGCTGCCGCCCTCAGCCACCATGATCGCGCTGCCGGATGGCCCGCCGGTCGAAGCCCTGTTCGACACGCTGGCCGGCCCGGCCATGGTGGCGCGGCTCGGCCGGCCGGTCGGCTCGGTCATGGTCGAAGGCGGCCCGCGCCTGCTCGGCCTGCTGCTCGAGGCCGGCCGCGTCGATCTGGCCCATGTCTTCATCGCCCCGGCGATCGGCGGCGGCGAGCGCAACCGCATCGCCTTCCCGGGCAGCGCCGCCGCAACCCGGGATTGGCGGCCGGTCGCCACTGCCGCGCTAGGCCCCGACCTGCTCGCGGAATACGCCTCGCCGGCCGTGGCGGCGCATCTGGCGCGGCTCGTCGATGCCGGTGCTTCGGTGTCCCCACTTCGCCATGGCTAAACGGTCGCGCGCATTGTACTTTGCGCGCCCTGCGGTCCGGCACGCCGGTCCGGTTCTTTTGTGACGTCTCGGCCGGGCCAGCCCGAACCGACCGAACTGTGAGAGCTTGCCGTCGATGATGTATTTCGCCCCGTGGAAGAAGGTCGCCATCGTGGTGGTGTGCCTCCTCGGCGTGATCCTGAGCCTGCCGAACCTCCTGCCGCGCAGCACGCTCGACGCGCTGCCGTCCTGGATCCCGGCACGGCAGATCAATCTCGGCCTCGACCTGCGGGGCGGCTCGTACCTCCTGCTGGAGGTCGACATGAAGGCGGTGATCGACGCCCGCCTCACCAACATGCAGGATTCCGTCCGCAGCCTGCTGCGGCGTGAGAACGTCACCTACAGCGACCTGGCGGTGGCCGATCACTCGGTCAACTTCACCCTGGCCGATCCCGGCCAGGCCGATCGGGTGCGCACACTGCTGGCCGAGAACCTGCTGACCGGCGCCGTCGATCCGCTCGCCGGCGGCCAGCGCGACCTCGACATCACCGTCGGCACGGACGGCAAGGCGAGCCTGACCTTGACCGAGGTGGGGCTGCGCGACCGTGAGGCGCGGGCGGTCGAGCAGTCGATCGAGATCGTGCGCCGCCGTGTCGACGAGAGCGGCACGCGTGAGCCGCTGATCTCGCGCCAGGGGTCGGCCCGCATCCTGCTGCAGCTGCCGGGCGAGCAGAACCCCGACCGCATCCGCCGCCTGCTGGGCCAGACGGCGAAGATGACCTTCCACCTGGTCAATCTCGACTACCAGCCGGGCCAGCCGGTGCCGCCGGACACCGAGGTGCTGCCGATCGAGAATCCGCGGCAGGGCGAGCGCACCTCGATCGCGGTGCGCAAGCGGATCGAGGTCGACGGCGCCAACCTGATCGACGCCCGCGCCGGCACCAACTCGCAGAACGGGCAGTGGGTTGTGAACTTCGAGTTCGACAGCGCCGGCGCCCGCCGCTTCGGCCAGGTCACCCAGGCCAATGTCGGCAGGCCCTTCGCCATCGTGCTCGACGACAAGGTCATCACCTATCCGAACATCAACGAGCCGATCCTGGGCGGGCGCGGCCAGATCAGCGGCAACTTCAGCGCCCAGAGCGCCAACGACCTGTCCGTGCTGCTGCGCGCCGGCGCGCTGCCGGCGCCGCTGACGATCGTCGAGGAGCGCACGGTCGGCCCCGACCTGGGCGCCGACGCCATCCAGGCCGGCATCATCGCCGTCGCGGTCGGCTTCGCCCTGGTCATCACCTACATGCTGCTGGCCTACGGGCTGTTCGGGCTGTTCGCCAACATCGCCCTGGTCATGAACATGGTGATCACGGTGGCGATCCTGTCGCTGCTGGAGGCGACGCTGACGCTGCCCGGCATCGCCGGCATGCTGCTGACCCTCGGCATGTCGGTCGACGCCAACATCCTGATCAACGAGCGATTGCACGAGGAGACGAAACGGGGGCGGACGCCGTTCTCGGCGATGGATGCGGGCTTCAGCCGTGCGTTCAGCACGATCTTCGACGCCAACATCACCTCGCTGATCAAGATGGCGATCCTGTACACGCTGAGCACGGGCCCGGTGCGTGGCTTCGCCGTCACCACCTCGATCGGCATCCTGACCTCGATGTTCACCGCCATCGTGCTGGTGCGGTTCATGATGGTCAGCTGGATCCGCCGCAAGCGTCCCACCGTCCTGCCCGTCTTGAGGAAAGCGTGATGTTCTGGCTCCGTCTCGTCCCGGACGACACCAAGATCCAATTCATGCGGGGCCGTATTCTCGGCCTCGTCACCTCCGCCGTCCTCAGCACCGCGTCGGTGATCCTGTTCTTCTATCCGGGGCTGAACTACGGCGTCGACTTCAAGGGCGGCATCACCTTCCAGATCACGACGCCGCAGCCGGCCGATTTCTCGGTGCTGCGGGCGGATATCGACGATCTCGGCTTCGGCCAGGCCCAGCTGCAGCAGTTCGGATCGCCGAACGACGTGCTGGTGCGGATGGAGGCGCAGCCGACCGACCAGCAGCAGCAGAAGGCCTACGAGACGATCAAGCAGACGCTGGTCGACAAGGTGCCGGGCGTCGTCGTCGGCGCCAGCGATTCCGTCGGCGGCACGGTGTCGGGCGAGCTGTTCCAGAACGGCATGCTGGCGCTGGGCCTCGCGCTCGTGGCCATGCTGTTCTACATCTGGTTCCGCTTCGAGTGGCAGTTCGGCGTCGGCGCCGTGGTCACCATGATCCTCGACGTCACCAAGATGGTCGGGATCTATGTGGTGAGCGGGTTCGAGTTCAACCTGACCTCGATCGCGGCGCTGCTGACCGTCCTCGGCTATTCGGTCAACGACAAGGTCGTGGTCTATGACCGGGTGCGCGAGAACCTGCGGCTCTACAAGTCGATGCCGCTGCGGCAGCTGATCGACCTGTCGATCAACCAGACGCTGAACCGCACCATCGGCACCTCGCTGGCCACCTTCCTGGCCTGCCTGCCGCTGGCGATCTGGAGCGGCGAGGCCCTGCAGCAATTCGCCGTCGTCATCCTGATCGGCGTCGTGGTCGCCACCACCTCCTCGATCTTCATCGCCGCGCCGATCCTGCTGTTCCTCGGCGAGGACAAGCTGTTCCGCAAGAAGGCCCCGCCGGCGGCGCCGACGGACGGCAAGCCGGCGGCGAGCAAGGGGGCCTGATCCGGCCATGGCGGCGCGGCCGATCCTGATCGGCAGCGAGGTCTACCGGCATTCCAGCTACGGGCCGAAGCACCCGCTGGCCATCCCGCGGGTGTCGACCGCGCTGGACCTGATCCGGGCGCAGGGCTGGCTGGCGGACGGCCAGTACCGTGTCGGGCCACTGGCGGAAACCGCGGCCCTGACCCGGTTCCACCACCCGGACTATGTCGCCGCCGTGCGGGATGCCGAGCGCGACCAGGACCTCGATCCGGCGCGACGCCAGCGGCACAATCTCGGCGGGGTCGAGAACCCGATCTTCGGCGAGGTGTTCCGCCGGCCGGCCACGGCCTGCGGTTCCTCCCTCCTCGGCGCCGGTCTGGTGGCCGAAGGCGCGGTGGTCTACAGCCCGGCCGGTGGGCTGCATCACGGCCGGCCCGACCGCGCCTCCGGCTTCTGCTATTTCAACGATCCGGTGCTGGCGATCCTGGCCTTGCTGGACCGGGGCGTCGACCGCGTCGCCTATCTCGATGTCGACGCCCATCACGGCGACGGGGTGCAGGATGCCTTCGCCGGCGACGCCCGGGTGCTGACCGTCTCGGTGCACGAGGCGCAGCGCTGGCCCTTCACCGGCGCGGCCGACGACCGCGGCGGCGGCAATGCCCGCAACCTGCCGATGCCGCGCGAGCTGAACGACGACGAGATGGCGACGGTGCGCGACCAGGCGCTGCTGCCTCTGGTCGAACGCTTCCGGCCGCAGGTCGTGGTGCTGCAATGCGGCGCCGACGCGCTGCACGACGACCCGCTGAGCCGCCTGTCGTTGTCCAACCGCGCGCTGTGGGGCGTGGTGGCGGCGGTGCGCGACGTCGCGCCGCGCCTCCTGGTGCTCGGCGGCGGAGGCTACAATCCCTGGACCGTCGGGCGCTGCTGGGCCGGGGTGTGGGCGGTGCTCAATGGCGTCGACCCGGCGGCGCCGCTGACGGCGGAGTCCCGCGCGGTGCTGGCCGGCCTGTCCTGGTCGCGCCGCCGCGGCACCCCGCCCGAGCCGGCCTGGTTCGACCGGATGGACGACGCGCCGCGGCCAGGCCCGGTGCGCCCGGAAGTCCGGGACGTGATCCGCGCCGTCATGGCGCCGTGACGAGATAGGACGACCGATGAAGACGCTGCTTGCCGCCGCTTTCGCCCTGCTCCTCATCGCTGCCGGCCCCGTGCGGGCGCAGGAGGCGCCGGCGGTCCCGTTCCAGGCCAGCGAGCTGACCATCGAGACCGCGGCCGGCAAGAGCTTCCACTTCACGATCGAGCTGGCGCTGACGCCGGAGCAGCAGCAGTACGGCCTGATGTTCCGGAAGAAGATGGCGCCGGACGCCGGCATGCTGTTCGTGTTCGACCGGGCCGAACCTCAGGCCTTCTGGATGAAGAACACGCTGATCCCGCTCGACATGATCTTCATCCGCACCGACGGCACCATCGCCAACATCCTCGAGAAGGTGCCGCCGCAGACGCTGGACCCGCGCAGTTCGGAGGGGCCGGCCAAGGCGGTGCTGGAGCTGAACGGCGGCATTGCCCGGTTCCTCGACATCAAGCCGGGCGACCGGGTGGTCCATCCGCTGATCGCCGCGGCCAAGGGCTGAGGTCAGCGCGGCTTGATGGTTTCGTCTTCGTCCTGGCCGGGCAGGGGCGGGGCCCAGCCGCGGCCGGCCGCGATCATGCAGGATTGGCCGTCCGGCCCGGTGTAGAGCAGCGTCCAGCTCCGCCCTTTCGGCGCCGTGAACAGCTCGACCCGGCCGCCGCTGTTGGCGGTGCCGGCGCCGGCCGGCGTCTCCTGGAAGGTCCGCGCCAGGTAATCGACGACGACGTCATGCGGGCCGCAGGAGGCCGGTGCCGCTTCGGCTGAAGCCGTCAGTGCAAGGACGGAGAATGTGATCGCGGCCGCACGGGCCATGCCTGCCTCGAAGCCGTGTCGGAGTCTCTGCGGCCGGAAGGCCGGAAAACCGGTATAGTGGGCTTGCCTCGGCCAGGCCAGCCATACGACGGCCGGCCCCGCGCCGGAAATCGCCAGCCGGATCGTGAAGGGGGCGACACCACTGCGGGCCGAGGGGGAATGCCGGACACCAGGACTGAGATCGAGCCGAGGCTGCGGGAGGCGGCGCCGTCGCCTTCGCCAGGCCCGGCCAAGACCGGGCGCGCCAGGCCACCCCGCCGGCGCCGTCTCCTGCTCCCGGCCCTGCTGATCCTCGGCCTGGCCGCAGCCGGCGGAGCGTGGCTCCGCTGGGGCGGGGCGGGCGCGCCGGACCAGCTCTGGCTCACCGCCACGGCCGAGCGCGGCGATATCGAGGACGCGATCACCGCGCTGGGGACGCTGCAGCCGGTCAGCTATGTCGATGTCGGCACCCAGGTCTCCGGCCAGCTGAAGACTCTGCATGTCGCGATCGGCGACCGGGTGAAGGCCGGCGACCTGCTGGCCGAGATCGACCCGACCGTTTACCAGACGCGGGTCGAGGCCGACCGGGCCCAGATCGCCAACCTCGCCGCCCAGCGGGCGGAGAAGGAGGCGCAGCTGCTGCTGGCCCGCCAGCAGGCGGAGCGGCAGCGCAACCTGAAGGCGTCGCGCGCCACCAGCGACGACGCGCTGCAGGTGGCGGAGGCGGGTTATGCCGCCGCCCAGGCCCAGCTGGACTCGATCGACGCCCAGACCCGGCAGATCCAGTCGACGCTCCGGGGTGACGAGGCCAATCTCGGCTACACCAAGATCTACGCGCCGATCGACGGCACGGTGGTGTCGCAATCGGCGCGCCGGGGCCAGACCCTGAACGCGAACCAGTCGGCGCCGATCATCGTCCAGGTCGCGGACCTGGCGACCATGACGGTGGAGGCGCAGGTCTCCGAGGCCGATGTCAGCCGGTTGCGGCTGGGCATGACCGCCTACTTCACCACCCTCGGCATGCCCGATAAGCGCTGGTACGGCGCGCTGCGGCAGGTCCAGCCGACGCCGGAGGTGGTCAACAACGTCGTGCTCTACAACGCGCTGTTCGACGTGCCGAACCAGGACGGCACGCTGATGACGCAGATGACGGCGCAGGTGTTCTTCGTCTCGGCCGCGGCCCAGGACACGCTGCTGGTGCCGGTCACGGCGCTGTCGGGCTTGTCGCCCGGCACCTCTTCGGCAGCGCCGGGGCGGGCCACGGTGCGCGTGCTGAAGCCGAGCGGGTCAGTCGAGACCCGCACCGTGACGGTCGGCGTCACCAACCGGGCACAGGCGGAGATCCTGAGCGGGCTGGAGCCGGGCGAGCAGGTGATCACCGGCTCCCGCCGGGCGAACACCCAGCCGGCCCCGAGCCAGAACCGTAGTCCGAGGTTCTGATGGATATCCGCGAGCCCCCGCCGGCAGGAGCCGGTGATCGGACGCCGGCAACAACGTCCGGCCAGGCCTCCGCCCGGCCGCTGGTGTCGCTGCGCGACGTCACCAAGATCTATGTCAACGGCGACCTCTCGGTGGAGGTGCTGCACGGCATCTCGCTCGACATCCATCCCGGCGAGTTCGTCGCCATCATGGGCGCCTCCGGTTCCGGCAAGTCGACCCTGATGAACATCCTCGGCTGCCTCGACCGGCCGACCACCGGCACCTATACGGTCGACGGCACGGATGTCGCGACGCTGGACCGCGACGCCCTGGCACATCTGCGGCGCGAGACCTTCGGCTTCATTTTCCAGAGCTACAACCTGATCGCGTCGGCCACTGCGGCCGAGAATGTCGAGGTGCCGGCGATCTATGCCGGCATCGCCGCCGGCGAGCGGCGGGAACGGGCGGAGCAGCTGCTGGCCTCGCTCGGCCTGGCCGACCGCACCGGCCATCGGCCGAACCAGCTGTCGGGCGGCCAGCAGCAGCGGGTCTCGATCGCCCGGGCGCTGATGAATGGCGGCCGGGTGATCCTGGCCGACGAGCCGACCGGCGCCCTGGACAGCCGCAGCGGCATCGAGGTGATGGCGCTGCTGCAGCGGATGAGCGAGGCCGGCCGCACCGTCATCCTGATCACCCATGACCGGGCGGTGGCGGAGCATGCGCACCGGCTGATCGAGATCCGCGACGGCCACATCGTCGGCGACAGCGGCCCGCGAGTGCCCGCCATCGCCTCGGCCGGGGCCGATGTGACCCAGGGCGGCGATGCCGGCGCGCTGGGCGTGGCCGACATGGCGGAGGCGGTGAAGATGGCGCTGCGGGCCCTGCGCGCCAACCTGTTCCGCACCGTCCTGACCCTGCTCGGCATCGTCATCGGCGTCGGCGCCGTGATCGCCATGCTGGCGATCGGCGACGGGGCGAAGCAGTCGGTGGTCGACCGCATCTCCGCCATGGGCACCGACCTGCTGCTGATCCGCCCGGCGCAAAGCAACAACCGCACGGCCGACGGCGTGATCGCGACACTTGTTCCGGAGGATGCGGAGGCGCTGGCCGGCCTGCCCAACGTCGCCGCCGCGGTGCCGGAGCTGACCGGCACCGTCACCCTGCGCAGCGGCAACACCGACTACCAGACCCAGGCGGACGCGACGACATCGGACTTCACCAGAGCGCGCAGCTGGTCGGTCGAGCGCGGCAGCTTCGTCTCGGCCGGGGACGACGCCAGCTACGCCCCGGTGATCGTGCTGGGCCAGACCGTGGCCCGGATCCTGTTCCCGGAGGGCGTCGACCCGCTGGGCCGCTACGTCCTGGTCAACAACATCCCGTTCCAGGTGATCGGGCTGATGGAGGCGAAGGGCGCCACGCCCTCCGGCGCCGATCAGGACGACATCGTCTTCATGCCGCTGTCGACCGGCAGCCTGCGGGTGTTCGGCAAGCGCTTCGTCCGCTCGATCACGGTGCAGGTCGAGGACACGGCGCGGATCAACGAGACCCAGGCCGACGCGCAGGCGCTGCTGGAGGCGCGGCACCGCCGCCAGGACGTGCAGATCCGCAACATGTCGTCGCTGATCCAGACCGTCTCGGCGACGCAGAACACGCTGACCATCCTGCTCGGCTCGGTCGCCGCCATCTCGCTCCTGGTCGGCGGCATCGGGGTGATGAACATCATGCTGGTCAGCGTCACCGAGCGGACGCGCGAGATCGGGGTGCGGATGGCCACCGGCGCCCGGATGCGGGACATCCTGCAGCAGTTCATCACCGAATCCGTGGTGGTCTCGGCGATCGGCGGCGCCATCGGCGTGGCCGGCGGCCTGGCCGTGGCCGCGGCGCTGCAGGCGCTGGGCACGCCGATCCAGTTCTCGCCCGGGCCGGTGCTGCTGGCTTTCGGCTGCGCCTTCCTGACCGGCCTGATCTTCGGCTACATGCCGGCGCGCAAGGCCGCTACCCTCGACCCCGTCGTCGCCCTCTCCGCCGAGTGACCATGCCAAGTCTCTTCCGCGTTCCCCGTCCCGTCGCGGCGATCGTCGCCGTCGTCATCCTGGCCGGCTGTGCGGGGCCGGAGGACGACAAGCCTGCCCTCGACATTCCCGGCGGCTGGAAGGCCGAGGGGCCGGCCGGCACCTCCTGGCCGGACACCGCCTGGTGGCGGACCTTCGGCTCGCCGCAGCTCGACCAGCTGATCCAGACCGCGCAGCGGAACAACCAGGACATCGGCGCCGCCGTCGCCCGGGTGCTGCAGGCCGATGCCCAGGCGCGGATCTCCGGCGCGCCGCTGCTGCCCAGCGTCGGGGCCGATGGCAATGCCTCGCACTCGGTCTCGCCCGAACGCACCGTCAGCGGGTTCGGCGGCAGCTCGACCAACCGAACCGTCAGCGACCAGTTCTCGGCCGAGCTCTCGGTCAGCTATGAGCTCGACCTCTGGGGCCGGAACCGGTCGGCGCTGCAATCGGCCCAGGCCTCGGCCCTCGCCAGCCGCTACGACCGCGACACCGTCGCCCTGACCGTGACCGCCAGCACCGCCACGACCTATATGCAGATCCTGGAGTTCCAGGACCGGCTGGCGATCGCCCGCGACAACCTGGCCAACGCCCAGCAGGTGCTGACCATCGTGCTGGCGCAGGAGCAGGCGGGCGCCGGCTCCGCCCTCGACGTGGCGCAGCAGCGGACCGTGGTGGCGCAGCAGAAGGCCGCGATCCCGCCGCTGGAGCAGCAGCGCCAGCAGTCGGAGACGGCCTTGGCGCTGCTGCTGGGCGAGGCGCCGGAGCGGCTGTCGCTCGACCGCCAGGCGCTCGACGAGCTGGACGTGCCGTCCGTGGGGGCGGGGCTGCCGTCCTCGCTGCTGGACCGCCGGCCGGATGTCCAGAACGCCGATGCCCAGCTGGCCGCGGCCCGGTTCAACGTCAAGGAGGCCAAGGCGGCCCTGTTCCCCTCGATCCAGCTGACCGGGTCGGGCGGATTCCAGAGTGCAGCGCTCGGCACCCTGTTCAACTCCGCCAACACGCTCTACAGCCTCGCCGCCTCGCTGACCCAGCCGATCTTCGAGGGCGGCGCCCTGCGCGGCCAGGTGCAGCTGTCCGAGGCCCAGTACCAGGAGCTGGGCCAGACCTATGTGAAGACGGTGCTGGCCGCCTTCGGCGATGTCGAGAACGCGCTGATCGCGACGCGGCAGGCCGGGCTGGCCTACCAGGCGCAGCAGGAGGTGGTGGCGCAGTCGCGCGAGGCGTTCCGCCTGTCCGAGGCGCAATACCGGGCCGGGGCGGTCGACCTGCTGACCGTGCTGAACGCGCAGCAGAGCTACTTCTCCGCCCGCGACCAGCTGGTGCAGGCCAAGTCGGACCGGCTGCAGGCCGCGGTCGCGCTCTACAAGGCGCTGGGCGGCGGCTGGTCGGCCGCGTCGGCCAAGGCCGCCGCCGGCAGCTAGCGCCCGGCCGCTCACCCGATCGGGGTATGTGCCGCCGCCTGGAATCCGCCATTTTGCCGATCGATGCTATGGTCCGGATCGAGGCATTCGACAGGGGCGGCATCCAGCAGGGGGAGCCGGGTTGGCGGAAACGGATCGTGCGGCCGTCCTGATCGACCGCATCTATGCGGCGCTGGTCGGCGAGATCGGCTGGGACGTGTTCCTGCAGGAGGTCGCGACCTGCCTGCCGAACGGCAAGGCCACGCTGTTCTTCCACGACCTCGACAGCGGCACCGGCGCGCTATCCCTGAATGCCGGCTTCTCGGCCGATGCCGCCGCTGCCTACAGCAGCCATTTCAGCCGGGTGAACCCGTGGATGCGGGCGGCGTCGCAGCGCCCGGTCGGGCTGGCGGTGCGGGCGGAGCAGATGCTGCCGCGCCCCGACCTGCTGCGCACCGAGTTCTACGCCGACTACCTGCAGCCGCACGGCCTCGGCACCGCTGTCGGGGTGACGGTGTACAAGGAAGAACGCTGCAACTTCATGCTCAGCATCCTGGGGGCGGAGGCGGACGACGCCACCATCGATTCCGCCCGCGCGCTGCTCGGCCAGGTGGCGCCGCATTTGCGCCGGGTCTTTTCCTTCTACCGGCGCTCGCCCCAGGCCGGCGCCACCCTGCAGGGCGGCCTCTCGGTGCTCGACCTGCTCGGCATCGGCATGATCCTGGTGTCCGCAGACCGGCGGGTCCGCCATTGCAATCCGGCGGCGGAAGGGCTGATCACTGCCGGTGGCGCGGTCGGCCATGACGGGGAGGGGCGTCTGCGCTTCTCCTCGCCCGAGGTGACCGGCGCCCTCGACCGCGCGCTGGGAACGATCCGCCTCGGCCTGTCGCGCGGCCTGCTCGACACCCAGTTATTGCGGCGCGACGGCGACCGGGCGCCGCTGCGGGTGCGGTTTGTCCAGCTGGATCCGTCATCGGCCCAGGTGTTCTTCACCGGCGCCGCAGCGATGGTGCTGATCGAGGACCCGGCGGTTTCCTCGACTGCCGCGCGGATCGAGAGCGCCCGCGCCGCCTACGGCCTGACAGCGGCGGAGCTGCGCGTGGCGCGGCGGCTGATCGAGGGTCTGACTCCCACCGAGATCGCGGCCGTCGACGGCGTCTCGCCGCTGACCGTGCGCAGCCAGTTGAAGAGCATCTTCGCCAAGACCGACACCCGCCGCCATTCCGCGCCAGAGCGACGCCGTCGCCAATCGGGATCAGCGAGAAATCGACCCGCTGGTCGTCGCGCAGCATCGCGTTGACCCGGCGGATGGCCTCGGTGCCCGGTGTGTGATCGGCTGGGTCGGCCACCCGGCCGCTCCACAGCGCGTTGTCGACCAGCAGCAGCCCGCCCGGGCGCAGGAGGCCGATCGCCGCTTCGACATAGGCCGGGTAGCTGTCCTTGTCGGCATCGACGAACACCATGTCGACGGTCCCTGCCCAGTCCGCCCGTGTCAGCTCTTCGAGCGTGTCGAGGGCCGGCTGCAGGCGCAGCTCGATCCGGTCCCCGACCCCGGCCTCCTGCCAGTACC
>JAEKLZ010000477.1 GCA_019508225.1 Inquilinus limosus
CTGGTGACCGCGGCCGATGGCGAGGCGCTGCTGGCGCGGGCCCGGGCGGCGGGCGTCCCGGCGCAAATCATCGGCCGCACCGGCGGCGACGTGTTGAAGCGCAAGGACGGCAGTGCCATATCCGTGACAGAGTTGCGCCGCGTCAACGAGGCGTGGCTGCCCGGATACATGACCGACATCGTGCAGTCGGGAGAGGCTTGAGATGGCGATGGAACCGGCGGAAATCGTCCGCCTGATCAAGGACGGCCTGCCCGGAGCCGAGGTGCGGATCGAGGATCTGCGCGGCGACGGCGACCACTATGCCGCCCACGTCACCAGCCCGGCCTTCACCGGCAAGAGCCGCGTGCAGCAGCATCAGATGGTCTATCAGGCCCTGGGCGGCCGGATGGGCAACGAGCTGCACGCGCTGATGCTGCACACTTCCATCGCCGCCGAAGCCTGACCCTCAGCCAGCGAGACCCCCATGGACAATCCCGTCTTCGAGCGCATCCGCAACGACATCGCCGGCAACGACGTCGTCGTCTACATGAAGGGCACCCCGGTGTTCCCGCAGTGCGGCTTCTCCGCCGCGGTGGTGCAGGTGCTGACCCATATCGGCGTACCGTTCAAGGGCATCGACATCCTGACCGACCCCGGCCTGCGCCAGGGCGTCAAGGAATTCTCGAACTGGCCAACCATTCCGCAGGTCTACGTCAAGGGCGAGTTCGTCGGCGGCTGCGACATCATCCGCGAGATGTACCAGACCGGCGAGCTGCAGGAGCTGCTCGAGGGCAAGGGCGTCGCCGTCGCCGCCCAGGGCTGATACCGCTTCTCTCAGCATCCGCGTCGGACAGATGCCCGCCCCTTCCGGGGGCGGGCATCGTCATGTCGGGCCGGCGCGTTCGTCTACAGGACGAAGTCGGCCGTAACCAGCGCCGGCGTGCCGGTCAGCTGGATGTGGAAGTCGGACACGCCGTCGCCATTGACGTCGCCGGCGATGGCGGTCACGCCGGGGCTGATGACGGCGAAGCGCAGCTCGCCGGCGTGGTGGGTGAACAGGCCATTGCCGATGAAGGTGAAGGCCTGGTTGCCGGCCACGGCGGTGTTGGCGTCGATCGCATCCGGTCGGCATTGGCCCCGACCGCGCTCTCGCCGATGCTGCCATAGACGAAGCGATCGGCGCCGGCGCCGCCGGTGAGCACGTCCTTGCCGAGGCCGCCCGAGAGCACGTCGTTGCCGTCACCGCCTGAGAGCGTATCGTTGCCGCTCCAGCCCCGCAGGGTGTTGGCGCCCGCGTTCCCCACCAGGCTGTCATTGCCCTGGCTGCCGCTGATGTTCTCGAAATTGTACAGCGTGTCGCCCTGGGCATCGCCGCCGCTGGCCGCGCCGGTCGCCAGGTTGACCGCGACCCCGACCGTGCCGGTGAAGTAGCTGACGGTGTCGACGCCAGCGCCGCCATCCATGTAGTCCGCCCCGGCATCGCCCCGCAGGCCGTCATTGTCGGCGCCGCCATAGAGCCAGTCATTGCCCGCGGCCCCGCTGAGCGAGTCGGCGCCGGCATCGCCGTAGAGGCTCTCGGAATCGGCCGACCCGATCAGCGTGTCGGCGCCGTCGCCGCCATAGCCGTATTCGTTGCCGCCGCCGCCCGTCTCGATCTGGTCGTTGCCGGCACCGCCATACAGGGAGTCCCGGCCGACGCCGCCGCGGAGGACATCGTTGCCGTCATTCCCCGACAGGCTGTCGTCGCCGGTGCTGCCGCCGAGCGTGTCGTTGCCCGCCCCGCCATTGACGTTGTCGTTGCCTCCGGCCCCGTTCAGCGCGTCGGTGCCGTCGCCGCCATAGATCGCATCGTTGCCGGCGCCCCCCGCGATGCTGTCGTTGCCCGTGCCGGCGTAGTAGGTCATCACCTCCATGTTGATCGCCCGGCTGCCGTCGCTGCCGGCGGCGCCGTTCAGGGTGAAAGTGACGCCGGTGGAGGCGGCGCTGCGGTCGACATAGAGCGTGTCGATGCCTGCCCCACCGTCGACGACATCGGTGCCGATGCCGGTGGCGATGTAGTCGTCGCCGTCGCCGCCGCTGAGATTGTCGTTGTCGGCGCCGCCGGAGAGCGTGTCGTTGCCGCCCGCCCCGGTGATGGTGTCGTTGCCGGCATCGCCGCTCAGGCTTTCCGCGTCGGCCGACCCGACCAGGGTGTCCTTGCCGTCGCCGCCATAGCCGTAGTCGCCGCCACCCCCGCCGGTCTCGATCCGGTCGTCTCCGGCACCGCCATACAGGGAGTCTCGGCCGGCATTGCCGCGGACGGTGTCGTTGCCGTCGTTCCCGGACAGGCTGTCGTCGCCGTCGCCGCCGCCGAGCGTGTCGTTGGCGGCCCCGCCGTTGAGGTTGTCGTTGCCCGCCGCCCCGTTCAGGGTGTCGGTGCCGTCGCCGCCATAGATGGCGTCGGTGCCGCCGGCCCCGGTGATGGTGTCGTTGCCCGAGCCGGCGTAGTAGGTCATCAGCTCCATGTTGATGGCGTGGCTGCCGTCGCTGCCGGCGGCACCGTTCAGGGTGAAGCTGACGCCGGTGGTGGTGGTGCTGCGGTCGACATAGAGCGTGTCGGTGCCCGCCCCGCCGTCGACGAGATCGACGCCGATGCCGGTGGCGATATAGTCGTCGCCGTCGCCGCCGCTGAGATTGTCGTTGTCGGCGCCGCCGGAGAGCGTGTCGTTGCCGCCCGCCCCGGTGATGGTGTCGTTGCCGGCATCGCCGCTGAGGCTTTCCGCGTCGGCCGACCCGATCAGCGTGTCCTTGCCCTCGCCGCCCGAGCCGTAGTCGCTGCCACCGCCGCCGGTCTCGATCCGGTCGTCGCCGATGCCGCCATACAGGGAGTCCCGACCCGCATTGCCGCGGAGGATGTCGTTGCCGTCATTCCCCGAGAGATTGTCGTCGCCGTCGCCGCCGCTGAGCGTGTCGGTGCCGTTGCCGCCGTTGAGGCTGTCATTGCCCGCCGCCCCGTTCAGGGTGTCGGTGCCGTCATAGCCATAGATCGTGTCGGTGCCGCCGGCCCCGGTGATGGTGTCGTTGCCCGACCCGGCGTAGTAGGTCATCAGCTCGATGTTGATGGCGCGGCTGCCGTCGCTGCCGGCGGCGCCGTTCAGGGTGAAGCTGACGCCCGTGCCGGTGCTGCTGCGGTCGACATAGAGCGTGTCGGTGCCTGTCCCGCCATCGACGAGATCGATGCCGATGCCGGTGGCGATATAGTCGTCGCCATCGCCGCCGTTGAGATTGTCGTTGCCGATGCCGCCGGAGAGCGAATCATTGCCGCCCGCGCCGGTGATGGTGTCGTTGCCGTCGTCGCCGTAGAGGCTTTCGGCATCGGCCGATCCGATCAGCGTGTCGTTGCCGATGCCGCCATAGCCGGCGTCGCCGCCGCCGCCCCCGGTCTCGATCCGGTCGTCGCCGTCACCGCCATACGCACTGGCGGTCCCGGTCAGGCTATCGTTGCCGGGAGTTCCTGGAATGATCGCCATCGTGACTATGCCTTCTGTTCAATCATGAGGTCGCCCGACCGGCCCCGGCGCGCCGCGCTTCCGATGCCGACCGCAGAAGAGTGCGGTGACGGATCGCTGGCCTGAAGAGAGGCACCGAGCCTGCCGTGAAACAGCCCGTTCGGCATCATCCGAACGGAGGGTGCGCGTCCCCGGACCGGCGTGTATCGTCCCCGGCCCTCCCCGGCACCGGCCGGTCTGCGCCATGCCGAGCCCTGGACCCAGGCATGACGAGGTGGGACGGGCGGCGGCGGCCCACTCCGGTCCAGAATGCTGCCAACCGCCCCGCGACCCGCCGGGGCGGATATCGTTTCGTGGCCAGGAGGAACCCCGTGGTGTCGACAGCCGAGCAGGATCGGAAGGCCCGGGCCGTGCCCGCTGCCCCCCATGGCCTGGCCCCCCATGGCTTGGCTGACGAGCTGCTGATCGACGCGGAGATCGACGACGTCCCGGCGCCGGCGTCGCCGCTGAAGGCCGGGTGGCTGCTGGTGGTCAGCCTGGTCCTGATCGCGCTCAACCTGCGGCCGGCGCTGTCGAGCCTGGGCCCGGTGCTGAAGGAGATCATCGCCGATACCGGCCTGTCGGCCGGCGGCGCCAGCCTGCTGACCACGGCGCCGGTGGTCTGCCTGGGCCTGTTCGGCGTGCTGGCGCCGCGGATCAGCCGGCGGCTGGGCACCGAGCGCGCGATCCTGGCGCTGCTGCTGGTGCTGGCGCTCGGCACCGCGCTGCGCGGCCTGGGCACGCCCCTGGCCCTGCTGCTGGGCGCCGTCCTGGCGGGCGCCGGCATCGGCGTCACCAACGTGCTGCTGCCCGGCATCGTCAAGCGCGATTTCCCGGACAAGGCGCCGCTGATGACCGGGGTCTACACCATGGCGCTGTGCGCCGGCGCCGCCCTGGCCGCCGGCGCCACCCTGCCGATCGCCCGGGCCGCCGACGGATCCTGGGCCGTGGCCCTGGCCTTCTGGACCATTCCGGCGATCATCGCCGCGCTGGTCTGGCTGACCCAGATCCCGCCGCGTCACGGCACGGCCGCCCATGCCGGCTTCAGCGTGCGCGGCCTGTGGGGCGACCCGCTGGCCTGGCAGGTGACGCTGTTCATGGGGCTGCAATCCGCGCTGGCCTACAGCGTCTTCGGCTGGCTGGCCCCGATCCTGCGCGACCGCGGGGTCGATGGTGTGGCGGCCGGGATCATGGTCTCGGTCTCGATCATGGTCCAGGTCGCCGCCGCGCTGGTGGCGCCGTCGCTGGCCACCCGCGGCCGCGACCAGAAGCTGGCCGCGGTGCTGTGCATGGCCTTCTCGCTCGCCGGGTTCCTGGGCTGCATCTTCGCGCCGCTGGGCACGGTCTGGCTGTGGATCGTGCTGCTCGGCATCGGCCAGGGCGCCGCCTTCGCCGTGGCCCTGACCCTGGTGGTGCTGCGCACGCCGGACGCCCATGTCGCGGCCCATCTCTCCTCGATGTCGCAGGGCGTCGGCTACACCCTGGCCTCCGGCGGCCCGCTGCTGATCGGCCTGCTGCACGACTGGACCGGGGGCTGGACCGCGGCCGGGCTGCTGATCCTGGCGATCGGCATCGTCGCGGCCCTGGCCGGCATCGGCGCCGGCAGGTCCAAGCTGGTCGGCGCCCGCACCGTGGCCGTTTGATCGGGACGATCATGGACGCCCAATCCAGCCGCAGCCGCGCCGGCTTCGGCGCCGCGCTCGGCGCCTTCCTGATCTGGGGCTTCGCGCCGCTCTACTTCAAGGCGGTGGAACATATCGGCCCCTGGCAGATCGTGGCGCACCGCATCCTGTGGAGCGTGCTCCTGCTGGGCCTGCTGCTGCTGGCGCTGGGGCGGCTGCGCGAGATCGGCGACGTGTGGCGCAGCCGCCGCCGCTTCGCGACCTATCTCGCCACCACGACGCTGGTGACCGTCAACTGGAGCGTCTTCATCTGGGCGGTGCTGAACGGCTATCTGGTGCAGTCGGCGCTCGGCTACTATCTGAGCCCGCTGATCAGCGTCCTGCTCGGCGTCGCCTTCCTGGGGGAGCGGCTGAGCCGGCTGCAGGTCGCGGCGTCCGTCATGGCCGCGGCGGGCGTCGTGGTCTCGGTGATCGGCGCCGGCGAGATCCCGTGGATCGGCCTGGTCCTGGCCTCGACCTGGGGCTTCTACGGCCTGATCCGCAAGCGCGAGAAGATCGACCCCTTCGTCGGGCTGATGGTCGAGACCGGCTTCCTGCTGCCGGCCTGCCTGGCCTATCTGCTGTGGCTGTGGAGCCAGGGCGCCGGCGCCTTCGGCCCGGTCGCGGCCGGCGGCGAGGGCTGGGCGATGTCGCTGGCGATCATGGCGTCCGGCCTGATCACCGGCCTGCCGATCGTGCTGTACATGGTCGGAGCGCGGCACCTGCCCCTGTCGACCATCGGGCTGCTGCAGTACCTGGCGCCGAGCATCAACCTGGTGCTGGCCACGCTGGTGTTCGAGGAGCCGCTGCGGCCGGCCACGCTGGTGACCTTCGCCTTCATCTGGGCGGGGCTGGCCCTGTTCACGGTCGACGCCACCCGGCGCGCGCGCCACGCGGTCCCGGTCGCCCCGCGCCATGGCGTCGGCTGAGAGGCTCGCCTCTGAAACAAAAAGGGGCGCCCGGAGGCGCCCCTTTTCTCGTCGGACAGCCGGCTGAGATCAGCGGCTGTAGAACTCGACCACCAGGTTCGGCTCCATCTGGACCGGGTACGGCACGTCGGCCAGGGCCGGGGTGCGCACCAGCTTGCCCTTGAAGGTGCTGTGGTCGACCTCGATGTAGTCCGGCACGTCGCGCTCGGACGAGACGATGGCGGCCATGATCACCGGCAGCTCACGCGACTTCTGCTTGATCTCGATCACATCGCCGTCCTTGACCTGGTAGGAGGCGATGTTGAGGCGCTTGCCGTTCACCAGGACGTGGCCGTGGTTGACGATCTGGCGGGCGGCGAACACGGTCGGGACGAACTTCATCCGGTAGACGACGGTGTCCAGGCGGCGCTCCAGCAGGCCGACCAGGTTCTCGCCGGTGTCGCCCTTGCGGCGCACGGCCTCGTCGAACAGACGGCGGAACTGCTTCTCGCCGATGTTGCCGTAGTAGCCCTTCAGCTTCTGCTTGGACATCAGCTGGGTGCCGAAATCGGTCGGCTTGGTGCGCCGCTGGCCGTGCTGGCCCGGGCGATAATCGCGGTTGTTCAGCGGGCTCTTCGGACGGCCCCAGAGGTTGACGCCGAGGCGGCGGTCGATCTTGTGCTTCGAATTCAGGCGCTTGCTCACGCGCTCGATCCTCTCTCATGTTGTCCCGGTAGGCTCTGCCAAAGGCAAAGCGGGGCACCGGCTCATGCGCCGGGCCCACGTTCCCAGGAATGGAAGCGGTGAAAAACGCCATTCCGGGCCGGATGTCAAGCCTGAAGCCATTTTCAGCCCGGCAGGTAGTGGATATGCGGCCGGCCGTGATGCGGTGACCGCTCGACATGGGCGCGGACGCCGAACACCTCGCGGATGCGCGCCTCGGTCAGGATCTCCTCCGGCGCGCCGGCGCAGACCACCCGCCCTTCCCGCAGCAGCGCCACGGCGTCGCAGAACATGGCGGCCAGGTTGAGGTCGTGCAGGGCGACGATGCTGGTCGCCGGCAGCCTTCCGACCAGCGCCAGGATTTCGAGCTGATGCTGCACGTCGAGATGGTTGGTCGGCTCGTCCAGCAGCAGCTCGGACGGGGTCTGGGCCAGGGCACGGGCGATCTGCACCCGCTGCCGCTCACCGCCCGACAAGGTGTGCCAGGACTGGCCGCGCCGGCCCTCCAGCCCGACGCGCAGCAGGGCGTCCTCCACCGCCGCGTCGTCGCGCTCGGTCCAGGGCGACAGCGGGCCGCGGTGCGGCGTGCGGCCGAGACGGACGACGTCGAGCACCGACACCTGCATGTCGGTCGCCGCCTGCTGCTCGACCAGGGCGACACGGCGGGCGATGGCCGCGCGTGGCAGGCCCGCGATATCCGCGCCGCCGAGCGTGATCACGCCGCTCTCGACCCGCCGCAGCCGGCAGATCAGCCGCAGCAGGGTGGACTTGCCGGCCCCGTTCGGGCCCAGCAGGCCCAGCATCCGGCCGGGCGCCGCCTGCAGCGTGACGCCGTCGACGATCATCCGGCCGCCGGCGGCCCAGCGCACGTCCTGCGTCGCGATGGTCATGCCGCCCGCCTCGCCCGATACAGCAGCACGGCGAAGGCCGGCGCGCCGAACAGGGCGGTGACGACGCCGATCGGCAGGATCTGCTGCGGGATGATGGTGCGGGAGACGATGTCGGCCAGCACCATGAAGATCGCCCCGATCATCGCCGAGGCCGGCAGCAGCCGGGCATGGCCGGGCCCGACCAGGAAGCGCGCCGCATGCGGGATGACCAGGCCCACGAAGCCGACCGACCCGACGATGCTGACCATGGTCGCCGTCATCGCCGCGGTCGCCGCGAACAGCACCACGCGCACCCGGGTGACGGCGATGCCGAGCGAGGCCGCGGCATCGGCCCCGAAGGTGAAGGCGTCGAGCGCGCGGGCGTGCAGGATGCACAGAACGAAGCCGGCCGCCGCCACCGGGACCGCGACCTGCACATCCGGCCAGCGCACCCCGCCGAGGCTGCCGAGCAGCCAGAACATCACGCCGCGCGCCTGCTCGGCATTGGCCGAGGTGGTGACGATGGTCGAGGTCAGGGCATTGAACAGCTGCGATCCGGCGACGCCGGCCAGGATGACCCGGTCGATGCCGCCGCCGACCCCGGCCGCCAGCAGCGACACCAGGGCGAAGGCCAGGACGGCGCCGATGAAGGCGCCGCCGGACAGCGAGAGGGCGCCGCCGCCGAAGCCCGCGATCATCACCGCGACGGCGCCGGTCGACGCCCCGGCGGAGATGCCGAGGACATAGGGTTCGGCCAGCGGGTTGCGCAGCAGCGCCTGCAGGATCGCGCCGGACAGGGCCAGGGCGGCGCCGCAGCAGGCCGCGACCAGCGCGCGGCTGAGCCGGTAATCCCAGATCACGCCTTCCTGGATCGGGCTGAGCGCGAAGCCGGCGCCGAACAGCCGGTTGGCCAGGGCCCGAACCGTGATGGTCGGCGGGATCGCCATCTCGCCGATCGACACGGCCAGGGCGATGGCCGCGACCAGCGCCGCCAGGGACAGCACGGCCAGCAGGACGCGGACGCCCCAGCCGTCGCCAAGCAGCGGCCTCATCCCCCGAGCCCGAAGCTCTTGATGCCGCGGGCCACCGCCTCGATGCCGTCGACGGCGCGGATCGAGGGCTGCATCGCCTGCACGTCCATCACCACGATGCGCCTGTCCTTCACCGCCTCCAGCCGGCTGGTCACCGGATCGGTGGCGAGGAAGTTCAGCTTCACCGCGGTGTCGTCGGCGGCGTAGCGGCGGCGGCTCATCTCCGCCATCACGATGATCGCCGGGTTGGCGGCGGCGATCCGCTCCCAGCTCACCAGCGGCCACTCCTCCTCCGTGGTGATGACGTTGCGGGCGCCGAGCTGCCGCAGGATCCAGGCCGGCACGCCGTTCCTGCCGGCGACGAAGGCCTCGCCCGCGACCTCCTTGCTGGAGAACCAGAACACCATCGGCACATTGTCGAGCCGGGCGCCGGCCACCGAGGCGACGGCGGCGGCCTCGCGCCGCCGCAGGTCGGCGACCAGCGCCTCGCCGCGGTCGGCGACGTCGAAGATCCGGGCCAGGTCGCGGATCTCCTGGTAGACGAGGTCCATGCTGAACAGCTGCTTGCGCACGCCGTCGCCGCCGCCAGAATTGTCCTTGGCGACGCAGTCGGCCGGCGAGATGTAGGTCGGGATGCCGAGGCCGGCGAACTGCTCGCGGGTGCCGACCGACCCCTGCGGCCCGACATGCCATTCGAACTGGGCCGTCACCAGCTCCGGCTCCTTGCCGACCACGGATTCGAAGCTGGGGTCGTTGTCGGCCAGGCGCGGGATCCCGGCATTCGCCGCCTCATAGGCCGGCAGCACCGGGCCGAACCAGACGGCGGTGCCGACGATGCGGTCGGCCAGGCCGAGCGACAGCAGGATCTCGGTGCTGCTCTGCCCGATCGCCACGGCGCGCCGCGGGGCATGGTCGAAGGTGATTTCGACGCCGCAGTTGCGGATCGTCAGCGGGTACTGCGTCGGGTCGGCCCAGGCCGCCGGCGACAGCATGAGAAGCCCGGCCAGGGCCAGGACGCACGAAGAGAAGGACCGGAATGCCGCCACGAAAACCTCCTGCCCGGGCCACCCCGCCCGGGAAACGGATTGCGCTGCGACGGCAGGTCTCCTGGCTCGCGGATCATGGCTTCGCGCCTGCCTTCCCACCCGCGCCGCGGGCAGTGGCATGGCCCTTGAGGGGCCACGAGGACGCTCGGCGATCCGCTGACAGTTGCGGGGGCAGCCACGGATTCCGCCCCCTCACACCGGGGAGGCGCCACCGTGTTCCCTTTTGATCCCATGCGGGAACCGTCGCGCCGATGTGTATCAGAGGCCATCCCGAAACTCTACTGCACCGGCCGTCTGACGCGGTTCTCTGCGCTTCCGGTGCTCACGGACCAAACGTCCGCTGCGCGCCGGTTCTCGAGAACCACGCCAGCCGACTCGCCGCAGCGAGCTTCAAGACGGCCTCTCAGCGCGGCCGAGAGCCGGTCAATCGAGGCGGGCATGCCATCGGCTCCGCCCTCTTGTTCCCCCTCTCCAACCCGCACCGTCATTGCGACCCCGGCCTTGAGCCGGGGGAAGCAATCCAGGGCCGCTTGGCGTGGCCCCTGGATTGCTTCGTCGGCTTCGCCTCCTCGCAATGACGATGTGCGGGATGTACCGAGACAGGGCGGGATTGCCCGGCCGGCTAGCTGCTGTCCGGCTTCGGCGGCCTGGGCGGCGGCCGCGGGGGCGGCTCATCCCGCATCGGCTCCGCGACCGGGTACCATCGAGGCTTCGGCGTCGCCGCAGACCCCGGGGCTTCGGGCCGGGCATAGGGCGACAGCGGGTGCCCGCTCTCCTCGATCGCCCAGGGCTCGGCCTGCCACAGGCTCCAAT
>JAEKLZ010000478.1 GCA_019508225.1 Inquilinus limosus
CGGCGCGGTCGGCCGGCGGGGTCGCCTGCCAGATCGGCGCGGCCGCGGCGGCCTCCGCCATCGCCTCGTCGACCTGTTCAGCCGAGGCCTCGACCACCGTGCCGACCACGTCGCGCCGGTCGGCCGGGTTGCGGACCTCCCGGGCCGGGCCATCACGGTCGCCGTCGCCCAGCATCGGCACGGCACGGACCACGGCGTCGACGCCGCCGAGCAGCGCGGCGGACAGCGAGGCCAGGCGCTGCTCGTTCGACAGGTCGATGCCGGCGGAGTTCTCGCGGCTGTCGCCGAACAGGGCGCGCGGCGAGGCGATCTTGGCATGCGGGGCGCCCAGCGGCTGGACCTTGCGCGCCGCCTCGACCGGGTCGGCGATCAGCTCGTCGATCGAGACATCCGGATCGCCGATGCGGTTGACGAAGGAGGTGTTGGCCCCGTTCTCCAGCAGGCGCCGCACCAGATAGGCCAGCAGCGTCTCATGGGTGCCGACGGGGGCGTAGATCCGGCACGGCCGGTCCAGCTTGTCGCGGCCGACCACCTCCTCGTACAACCCCTCGCCCATGCCGTGCAGGCACTGGAACTCGTACTGGCCGCGATAATAGTTCTCGCCGGCCATCTTGTAGATGGTCGCCAGGGTCTGGGCGTTGTGGGTGGCGAATTGCGGGAACACCGCGTCCGGCGCCGCCAGCAGCTTGCGGGCGCAGGCCAGGAACGAGACGTCGGTGTAGATCTTGCGGGTGTAGACCGGGAAGCCTTCGAGGCCGTCGACCTGGGCGCGCTTGATCTCGCTGTCCCAATAGGCGCCCTTGACCAGCCGCACCATCACCCGGTGGCCGCTGCGCCGGGCCAGGTCGATGACATAGTCGATCACGAAGGGGCAGCGCTTCTGGTAGGCCTGGACGACGAAGCCGATGCCGTTCCAGCCGGACAGCGCCGGGTCGAAGCACAGAGTCTCCAGCAGGTCGAGCGACAGCTCCAGCCGGTCGGCCTCCTCGGCATCGATGTTGAGGCCGATATCGTAGCTGCGGGCCAGCACGGCCAGCGCCGTCAGCCGCGGCAGCAGCTCGCTTTTCACCCGGTCGGCCTGGGCGCGGGAGTAGCGCGGATGCAGCGCCGACAGCTTGATCGAGATGCCCGGCCCCTCATAGAGGCCGCGCCGCTCCCCCGCCTTGCCGATGGCGTGGATCGCCTGCTCGTAGTCGCGGTAGTAGCGGTCGGCGTCGGCGCCGGTCGTGGCCGCCTCGCCGAGCATGTCGTAGGAGTAGCGGAAGCCGCGGGCCTCCAGCTTGCGGCCGTTGGCCAGCGCCTCGGAGATGGTCTGGCCGGAGACGAACTGCTCGCCCATCATCCGCATCGCCATGTCGACGCCCTTGCGGATCAGCGGCTCGCCGCCGCGGCCGATCAGCCGGGTCAGCGCGGCGGACAGGCCGGCCTCGCTGCTGGTGGTCACCAGCTTGCCGGTCACCACCAGGCCCCAGGCGGCGGCGTTGACGAACATCGACGGGCTCTGGCCGACATGGGACTGCCAGTCGCCGGACGAGATCTTGTCGCGGATCAGCGCGTCGCGGGTGGCGCGGTCGGGGATGCGCAGCAGCGCCTCGGCCAGGCACATCAGGGCCACGCCCTCATGGCTCGACAGCGAGAACTCCTGGATCAGCCCCTCGACGCCGGCGCCGACGCCCTTGGCCCGCAGCGCCTCGACCAGCGTGCGGGCGATGCCCCGCGCCCCGTCTGTCACCGGCTTCGGCAGGGTGGCGCCGGCCAGGATGAAGGGCAGGCACTCCTCCTCCGGCCGGCGATAGGCGGCGGTGATCTTGGCGCGCAGCACGGTCTGCGGCTGCACCGACTGGGCGAATTCCAGGAAGGGCTGCGGACCGGACTCCTCGGCCGCCGTCGCGTCGGCCGGATCGCCGGCATCGGCCTCGTCCGGCCCGCCGAACGTCTCGCCGCGCTCGACCCGGTCGAGCATCGCCAGCATGGCCTGCTTGACCAGCCAGTGCGGGGTGCGGCCCTGCTTCTCCGCCGCCGCCTTCAGCCGCGCCCGCAGCTCGTCATCGATCTTCACGCCGAATGTCGTGCTGCCCATGGCCCTGCCCCGCGGGTTTGTTTCGTGGAAGGAGTATCACCGATCGGGCGAAAGGTGCAACCTCGTCCGCGAACAGGTTGCACCCCGTTGTCATTGCCGGGCTCGACCCACGGGTGTCCGATTCAGGCAGATCGTGACCAGACGTGCTTATCTTCAGTTCGTATCCAATTTCATTGTCATCCTCGGGCTTGACCCGAGGATCCAGGGGGCTTTCAGAACCGCTCTCGGTGGCCCTGGATTGCCGGGTCAAGCCCGGCAATGACAATGAAGGTTGGAATGCCTTACTGCGCCGTGCTCGTACCGTCGGCACGGTTTCCCTTGACTCAATGTTCTTGTTATGTTTCAATCCAAGAATGGCCGATGCCGACACCAGGACCGAGACCGCGCTCGCCCCTCCGCCGAACCTGGACGAGGACGCGATCCTGTCCGGCCTGGTCGAGCTCAGCATGGCGATGGCCCGGGCGTTCCAGGCTGAGGCCCTCGCCGCCCTGCAGGCCGGCGACCTCGACCGGGCCTGCAAAGCCGAAGCCCGTTTCAGCCGCCTCTCCCTCGGCATCCGTCGCGCCATCGCCCTGAAGGCCAAGCTGCGCCAACAGCGGGACGAAGCCCGGCGCGCCGCCGATCAGGACCGGGACGACCAGCTGGCCCAGGCGGCCGACCGCCGCCGCCGCGTCGCCCAGGGCGTCACAGATTCCATCGCGGCCGCGACCGCCGGCGCCACACCCGACGATATCGAGACCCGCGAACAGTTGACCGCCGATCTCTGGGATCGGCTGGCCGGCGACCATGCCGGCCGTTACGACAGAGCCGACAGGGCCCTGTCGATCGAAGACCTGATCCGCAGCATGTGCCGCGCCCTCGGCATTCCGCCCGACCGCGCCGCGATCGCCGCGGCCATCGCTGGGACGGACGAGACCCCCGGCAAGTCCGGGACGGAGACTGCCGGACATGCGCCCGCCCAGGGCTGGTTCCGCCCGGCGGATGCGTCCGTCCCCAGCCGGCCTTCGCCGAGACCGCCCGGACCGGACAGCGGCTGAGCGACCGCGTAGGTTGGGTTCGCACGGCGAACCCAACATCCCACCGCGGCACCTTGTTGGGTTCGCTTGCCGCGAACCCAACCTACGAATGCATGCCAGCCTTCCACACTCCCCCTCCCCTTGCGGGCGGGGGTTAGGGGGAGGGGTCTGCGCGCGTCCGCGCGTGAATGGGCATGGCTACAGAAAATCCGCTCAGGCAAGCCAACTCGGCCGCCGCGGCGGAACGCGCCCGGTCAGCGCGGCCGCGATGCAGTCGTCGAGGGTGCCGAGGCGCACGGCGCAGCCCGACAGCCCGGGCCCGTAATGGGCGTATTTGCCGGAGGTGGTGATGACCGTCTTCGTCTCCACCGGGAACACCGGCCGCGAGATCGAGCACCAGCACAGATCGGGGATCACCTCGACGCCCCCGGCCCGCAGTCTCGCCAGCGTGCCGTCCGCCTCGGCGGCGGCGATCACCTGCCGCCCGGCGGTGACGATCACCGCGACGCCCTGCTTGCGCCGGCGGCCGGCCAGGCCGTCGGCGAGCGCCCGGCATTCCGCGAGCGAGGCGTGCGGGCTGCCGATGGCGACGAGATCCACCGCCTCCGGTCCCTGGTTCAACCGGGTCCAGCCTTCGGCCAGTTGGGCGCGGGTGATGGCGACATGATCGGCGGCGACATCGACCATGGTTTCCGCCTCCGGCGTGACGCCCTCGACATGCAGCATCGGCGCCGCCGAGGTCGTGCCGAAGGCCGCGCAGAGAGCCTTCAGGTCGTCCTGGGTCGGCCCTGCCTTGCCCAGTCCGCGAAGCAGAGGCACCCGGTCCGGCGCGGCGTGGCCGGCGAGATAGCCGATCAGCGGCCATGCCTCCGGCCCGGCGCCGTCGGGAAGCTCCACATCGATGATCCGCCTGGCCCGCCGATGCTCGTCCAGGAAGGCGCCGGCGAGAGGCGCGCGGCCGGTGAGCGCGATGCAGAGGTCGAGAAAATCCGGGTGCTTCGCCGTCCGCGCGCCGAGCACGGAGTTGGCGAAGATCACGGCATTCGATTCCGACCAGCCGATGAGTTCACCCGCACCCGGCGCATCGTCCAGGAGATAGGGGGCGCAGGTGAAGGTCGGCCGGCACCCCATCCGGACATAGCTGTCGGCCAGCCGTGACGCAGGCCCGCCGAACTCCGGCGGCACGCCCTGGACCTGCCAGTTCTGCCGGTCGACCGAGATGGCGTTCATCGTCGTCGGCACCCGGACCCGCGCGCCCAACTGTTCCATCGTCTCGGCAAAGACGAGGTTCGCCGGCCCGGCATAGATGCAGCCGTCGATATGGGCGCGCGTCACGTCGGTGAGCGCCGCCGCCCCCTGCTGCCGCGCCATGGCGGTGAGGATGCGCATCGCCTGCTGCAGGGCGGGGCCCTCCGCGCCGTCGAGCATGGCGCGATCGCGCGCCTCGAGCGCCAGCGCATCGGCCGGAGGCGGCGCGATCGGGATCCGCAGGCCCTCGATCTCGACCGACTCCGAAGAGATCGACGCCGTCCCGGCCGCCGCCACGGCCGCGAAGGCCTTGGCCGGCAGGCGCAGCACCGGGATCACGCGCCCGAACATCTCCGCGGCGACGATCGCGCCCAGGGTCAGCGTGTCCTCCGATTCGGAGAAGACCAGCGCCGCCGGCGCCCGCCCGGCCATCGCCAGCTCGAGCAGCACGCCCGACCCCGAGCAGGAGCCGCGGCTGGTGGGCATCAGCACGACCGCCCCGGCCAGCGAGACGCCGTGCCGGGGATGGTGCACGTCGATCACCATCCCGGTGGCGGCGTCGACCCCGCCCCAGAAGCTCAACCCCTCCGCCATGGCGATGACGGGACCACCGGCGGTCCCGCCCAGGACGCTGAGGCCACCCTGACCCGTCATGGCGAGCCCCGCAGGGGCGTGGCCATCCAGGTTGGCAGGGCCCGCTCCGACGGCGGGACTGGATGGCCACGCTTCGCTCGCCATGACGAGGGAGGGCTTGGTATGAGCCCCTGGCTGGGACGATGGCTGTCGGCGCTGGCTGGCATGCGTGGAGTCCGCTGGCTTCAGGCTGGGAACTCTAGCGCTTCCCGATCCGGCGCAGTACCACCGGCCGGAAACATTGACCCGTCATGGCGAGCCCCGAAGGGGCGTGGCCATCCAGTGGCGCCGCCCCCTGGATGGCCACGTCGCTACGCTCCTCGCCATGACGGGAAAGAAGTCGAAGAGCCGATCTCCGAGACCGCTGGTACAAGTCGACCTGCGCCTACACCAGGTCGCGCGGGATGTCCTCCGTCCAGGCGCGTTCGGTCACGACCTCGCCATTCTCCTTCGCCGTCAGCTCGGTGGTCAGGTGCCAGCGGTCGAGATCGGCGGTCAGCACCGACCGGCTCTCGATCAGGATGCGCCAGCCCTCGCGCCCCATCTCGTAGGACTGGGTCAGGACAGTGCGGGCCGACAGCGGGTCGTCGTCGCGGATCACCAGCTCACGCTTCAGGCTGTGCGAGGCCATGGTGTCGATCTCGTCGAAGCGCAGGATGCCCTCGCCGAACAGGCCGCCGATGCCCTCGGTGACATAGATGGTCTCGCCGGTCACATGGTCCTGCTTCGAATACCGCCGGATCGTGCCGGGCGACAGCTGGGTGGCCGGCGCGGCGGGGCCGCGGACCGACGGCTCGAACGCGACCGCATCCCCTGCCCCGCCTTGCCGCACCGGCAGGTCGAGATGGCTGGCGCCGGCCCGCAGGGTCAGGGTGGCGGCGTATGGGGCGGGCCAGACGGTCGGCCAATAACCGGTGGCGACGGCGATGCGGATGCGGTGCCCGGCCGGGAAGCGATGGCCGCAATCGTTCAGCTTCACCCGCACCTGATAGCGCCTGCCGGGCTCCAGCGGCGCAGGTGACTCATGGCCGTCGCGATGCGTCAGGTTCAGCACGCCGTAGCTGACCCGGGCCGAGCGCCCGTCCGGCGCCACGTCGCACAGCCGCACCGCCAGCTGCGCCACCGGCGCATCCGAGGCGAGGTCGAGCAGCAGCTCCGGCGCGCCCAGGATCTCCACCGCCTCGTCCAGCGGCGCGGTGTCGAAGATCTGCGCGGCGCCGTCATCGAGGCGCTGATCGACCGGCAGCTCGCCGGGGCAGCCCGTCGCCATCCATTCGCCGGCCGCCTTGCCGTGGCTGAGCGGCGAGCGGATCAGAATCTCGCTCTCCGGTCCGGCGGCCTCGGCCAGCGCGCCCGGCGCGTTCAAGGCCCAGCGCCGCGGTTGGATGGCCGGGCTTGGCCACTCCGCCTCGCCGATCCAGCGCCCCTCGGTCTCGGCGCGGGTGCCGGCCGGGGCGTTCCAATCCTCGACGAAGGCGCGCAGCATCGGCTCCTGCATCACTCCGGTGTCGTGGCCCTTCAGCCACTGGTCCCACCAGCGCAGCGCCTCCTGCAGGAAGCCGATCGCCGGGCCCGGCGCGCCGTCCTGCGGATAGACATGGCCCCACGGCCCGATGATGCCGCGGCGCGGCACCTGCAGCCCGGCCAGCAGGCGCGGCACGGCGTTGGTGTAGCTGTCGGCCCAGCCGCCCACGGCCAGCACCGGAACCTGGATCGCCGACCAGTCCTCGCAGACCGAGCCGTGCTTCCAGTATTCGTCATAGCGCTGGTGCCGCAGCCACAGCGCCGGGAAGAAGGGCATCCGCTCCAGCCGCTCCAGCCACTGCCGTCGCCAGCCCTCGCCGACGATCGCCGGGTCGGCCGGCCGGGCCTGATAGGCCAGCATGATGGCGCCCCACCACAGATTGTCGTTGAGCAGGCAGCCGCCCTGGTAGTGGATGTCGTCGCTGTAGCGGTGGTCGGTCGAGTAGACGGTGATGATCGCCTTCAGCGCCGGCGGCCGGCGCGCCGCCACCTGCAGCGCGTTGAAGCCGCCCCAGGATTTGCCCATCATGCCGACGGCGCCGGTGCACCAGGGCTGCGCCGCGATCCAGGCGATCACCTCCAGCGCGTCGTCCTGCTCCTGCTTCAGGTACTCGTCGGCCATGTGGCCATCGGATTCGCCGGTGCCGCGCATGTCGACGCGGATGGCGGCATAGCCCTGGCCGGCGAACCAGCCATGCATCGGCTCGTCGCGGCCGCGGGTGCCGTCGCGCTTGCGGTAGGG
>JAEKLZ010000192.1 GCA_019508225.1 Inquilinus limosus
ACGAAGCGCGCCAACTCCTCGCCGCCCAGACGGCCGCCCCGCCGCAGCATGTCGGCCAGCAGGATCGGGAAGGCGCATTCGTCCATCTGCACCCCGTTCCAATAGGGGGTGCCGTCGAGCCAGACATTCTGCGACCAGTGGCCGTCCGCCTCCTGGATCGCCTGCAGGTAGCCGAGGATCGCCTTGGCCTCGGCCACCGCCCCGGCGGCCAGGAAGCCGCCCGCGGTCTCGACCAGGTCGCGCGGCCAGACCAGGTGGTAGCCGCCGAGATCCTCGTCGCCCTTGTGGAAGCCCCAGGGGATCGACAGCGAGGCGATGGTGGCACCGGGAAACTCGATGGTCTGGTGGCTGGCGAGGACCGCGGTGCTGGTGCGGTAGGCGGTGGCCGCTGAGCCGGCGGTGCCGTCGAGCGGCAGCAGCCCGGCCTGCCAGCGCCGCCAGCCCTCGACATAGAGGTCGTGCGCGTCGGCGAAGCCGTTCTGCAGCCCGGCCAGGGCGTGATGCGCCGCCTCCTCCGGCCGCTCGCCGAAGCCGAGCGCCAGCAGGAAGCGGCCGCCGGGCGCCTGCGCCAGGTCGATCTCCCCGGCCAGGGCGATGTTGCCGGATTCGGCGCGGCGCCAGGCCGGGTTCAGCTCGCCCCGCTGCGACAGTTGTTGCCAGCCATCCGAGACGCCGACATAGCCGACCGAGCGGGCGCGCCACGGCACCGAGGCGGCCAGCGCCAACGACACGCCGTCGGTGCCGCGGGCGAACAGCATCGGCGTGCCCTTGTAGTCGTCGACCCAGCCGGTGTTGTCGGCGCCGGCATTGACCAGATGCGGCGCCAGCAGGGCGAACAGCCGGTGGTCCGTCGGCTCGCCCTCATGCAGCGTGAAGACGATCTCCTGCAGCAGCACCGGGCCGCGCGGATTGGCCAGCACCGTCTTCTCGATCCGCCAGCGGCCGTCCAGCGCGGTGTTGACCATCTGGAAGGCGGGCACGCCGGCCTCGATCATCCGGGTCTCCGACCGCGCGTCGCGCTTCTCCTCCGCGAAATACCCATCCGGGCCGGTGACGATCAGCCCGAGGTCGCGGACGCAGGCGGTGTCGATTCGCGGGAAGTAGATCTCGTTCAGGATCCCGTGGCTGAGGGTGAACCAGACCCGGCTGGTGCCGGAGAGGGCGGTGCCGACCCCCGACTTGGCGCTGGAGGTCCACCGCGCCGGCCCGCCGGGCGCGCCCGGCGGCTGCTCACCTCGATCCAATCTCGTACCCTCCCCCGGCGCCCGATCGACGCGGCCCGGGCTTTCGGACTCGAAACCGGCGCGCCAGGGGCGCACCATCGGCGTGTTTCATGCGGTCTAGGCTAGCACCACCGCACCGGAAGAAAACGAGAGGATCGACGGAATGCAGCTCGGGGTGATCGGATTGGGCCGCATGGGCGGCAACATCGCCCGGCGCCTGATGCGCGCCGGCCATGAATGCGTGGTCTTCGACCGCAGCGCCGAGGCCATCAAGGCGCTGGCCGAAGACGGGGCGAAGCCGGCCGCCGACCTGAAGGCGCTGGTGGCCGGGCTGACGGCGCCGCGCGCGGTCTGGGTGATGCTGCCGGCCGGGGCGCCGACCGAGGACACGGTGACGGCGCTGGCCGGCCTGCTGAGCCCCGGCGACATCATCATCGACGGCGGCAACAGCTTCTACAAGGACGACATCCGCCGCGCCGCGGCCTTGGAGCCGAAGGATCTGCACTATGTCGACGTCGGCACCTCCGGCGGCGTCTGGGGGCTGGAGCGCGGCTACTGCATGATGATCGGCGGCACCAAGGCCGCGGTCGATCACCTGGATCCGATCTTCTCGGTGCTGGCACCGGGCGTGGGCACGGTGGAGCGCACGCCGGGCCGCGAGGGCCGCGATCCGCGCGCCGAGAAGGGCTACATCCATGCGGGGCCGGCCGGCGCCGGGCACTTCGTCAAGATGGTGCACAACGGCATCGAATACGGGCTGATGCAGGCCTATGCCGAGGGCTTCGACATCCTCAAGAACAAGGATTCGAAAGAGCTGCCGGAGGCCGAGCGCTACAGCCTGAACCTGGCCGACATCGCCGAGGTGTGGCGCCGCGGCAGCGTCGTCTCCTCCTGGCTGCTCGACCTCAGCGCCATCGCCCTGGCCGAGAACGAGTCGCTGTCGAACTACACCGGCTCGGTCGCCGATTCCGGCGAGGGCCGCTGGACCATCATGGCGGCGCTGGAGGAAGCGGTGCCGGCCGACGTGCTGTCGACCGCCCTCTATGTCCGCTTCCGCTCGCGCCAGGAGCACACCTTCGGCGAGAAGCTGCTGTCGGCGATGCGCAACAAGTTCGGCGGTCATGTCGAACGGGCGGCGGGCGGCTGAGCCATGGCCGCGATGATCTCCCCCTCCCCCGCGAAGCCGGCCGGCACCCCGGCCGCGCCGCCCTGCACCTTCGTCATCTTCGGCGCCTCGGGGGATCTCACCGGCCGCCTGCTGACCCCCGCCTTGTACCATCTGGAGCGCGAGGGGCTGCTGGATCCCGGCTTCGAGATCCTCGGCGTCGACCGGGTCGAAAACAATGACGAGGGCTTCCGCAAGACGTTGGGCGAGGCGCTGCACACGCTGGGCGCCGACGCCGAGCGCGGCATCGACGAGGCCGCCTGGAACCGGCTGGCGGCCGGCATCCACTACCTGACCGGCGACTTCGCCGACCCGTCGACCTATCAGGCCCTGGCGGCGCATCTGGCCCAGCGCCAGCAGGCGACCGGCACGTCCAACGCGGTGTTCTACCTGGCGGTGGCGCCGCGCTTCTTCGCCCCGATCGCCACCGCGCTGTCGGCCGCCGGCCTGCTGGACGAGAGCGACGCCGGCTTCCGCCGGCTGATCGTGGAGAAGCCGTTCGGCACCGACCTGGCTTCGGCCCGCGACCTCAACGCCAGGTTGCTGGCTGTGGCCAGCGAGAAGCAGATCTACCGGATCGACCACTATCTCGGGAAGGAGACGGTCCAGAACATCATGGCCTTCCGGTTCGGCAACGGCATCTTCGAGCCGATCTGGAACCGCGACCATATCGAGTGCGTGCAGATCACCGCGGCCGAGACGGTGGGGGTGGAGCGGCGCGGCCGCTTCTACGACGCCACCGGGGCGCTGCGCGACATGGTGCCGAACCACCTGTTCCAGCTGCTGGCCATGACCGCGATGGAGGCACCGAACTCCTTCGACGCCGACGCCGTGCGCACCGAGAAGGCCAAGGTGGTCGAGGCGGTGCGCGACCTGACGCCCGAGGACGCGGCCAAGGTGGTGGTGCGCGGCCAGTACGCCGCCGGCACGGTGATGGGCAAGCCGCGTGCCGCCTACCGCGACGAGCCGGACGTGGCGCCGGACAGCCGCACCGAGACCTTCGTCGCCATGAAGCTGGCGATCGACAATTGGCGCTGGTCGGGCGTGCCCTTCTACCTGCGCACCGGCAAGTCGCTGGCGGTGCGACGGACCGAGATCGCGATCCAGTTCAAGAAGGCGCCGGCGGTGCTGTTCCGCGACGCGGTCAACGCCCCGACGCCGAACCTGCTGGTGATCAGCATCCAGCCCGATGAGGGCATCTCGCTGCGCTTCGCCGCCAAGGTGCCGGGGCGCGAGATGCGGCTGGGCCAGGTCGAGATGGATTTCCGCTATGCCGAGCATTTCAAGGCGGAGCCGCAGACCGGGTACGAGACGCTGATCTATGACTGCCTGACGGGCGACCCGACGCTATTCCAGCGCGCCGACAACATCGAGGCCGGCTGGTTCGAGGTGCAACAGATCCAAAATCTCTGGGCTGGGCTGACCGACCCACCTGACCTCTATCCGGCCGGCAGCGACGGCCCCGTCTGCGCCGACGAGCTGCTGGCGCGGGACGGGTACGCATGGCTGCCGCTGAGGTGAGCACCCCCGCCGGGCGCATCGCCCTGCTGATCTCCGATGTCGACGGCACGCTGGCCGACCCGGACAAGGTGGTGACCCCGGCCTCAGTGGCGGCGGTGCGCCGGCTGCGTGACGCCGGCATCGGCTTCTCGATCGTCTCCAGCCGGCCGCCGCGCGGCCTGTCGGGGCTGATCGCGCAGCTGGGCCTGACCCTGCCGCTGGGCGGCTTCAACGGCGGCACCATCTTTCGGCCCGACATGAGCGTGGTGTCGGCGCTGACGGTGCCGGAGCCGGCGGCGCGGATCGCGCTGGCGACGCTGCGCCGCTTCGGCGCCGATCCCTGGGTGTTCGCCGACAACCAGTGGATCGCGACCGATCCGGACGGGGAGTATGTGCCGCTGGAGCGGCGCACGGTGGGGTTCGAGCCGACCATCGTCGCCGATCTCGATCCCTATCTGGCGCGCGCCGGCAAGATCGTCGGCGCCTCCGGTGACTTCGAGGGACTGGCGCGCTGCGAAGCGGAGCTGCGGGGCCTGCTGGGCGGCAGCGCCATCGCCGCCCGGTCGCAGCGCTACTATCTCGACATCAACCACCCCGAGGCCGACAAGGGCCATGCGGTCGGCCGCATCGCCGCCGCGGCGGGGGTGGACCCGGCCGCGGTCGCGGTGATCGGCGACGCCGCCAACGACGTGCCGATGTTCAAGGCCGCCGGGCTGTCGATCGCCATGGGCAACGCCATCGACGAGGTGAAGGCGCTGGCCGATTTCGTCACCGCCGGGAACGACGCCGAGGGCTTTGCCCAGGCGGTGGACCGGTTCCTGCTGCCGCAGGCGGCGCGAACCGAGTAGGTTGGGTTCGCGATCGCGAACCCAACATTCGGCGTCGAGGCAGACAACGTTGGGTTCGCCACAGGCGAACCCAACCTACGGCCGGGGAGCGCCCGCCTCGCCCAGATCCCAGAACAGCCCCGTCATCATCTGCAGCCCTTCACGAGCCAGCGGGGCCAGCAGGTGCTCGTCCGGGCCGTGCTGGCGGCAGCCGCCATAGGAGTGCGGCACCCAGACCGTGGCCAGGCCGAGCGTGCCGGCGAAGACCTCGTTCGGCAGCGACCCGCCGACATTCGGCAGCACCATCGGCACAGCACCGGTGGTGGCGGCGATCGAGGCGGCGGCCCAGCGCGCCCAGGCATCGTCGGGGTCGAGCCGCGTCGCCAGCATCGGCGTGCCGGATCCGCTGACCTCGATACCGTGGAAGCCTTGTGCTTCCAGATAAGCACTCACCGTTCCAGGCAGGTCCGAGACATCAGTGCCGACGACGAAGCGCAGCTGGCAATGCACCCGGGCGGCGGGCGGAATCGCGTTCTGCGGCGCGTCCGGCGTGCCGGCGGTGAAGGCCAGCACCTCCAGCGCATTCCAGCCGAACACCCGCTCGGCCGGGCTCAGCCCCGGCTCGCCCCAGCCCTCGGCCAAAGGCGCGCCCTCGGCGTCGCGGGCGATGGCGACATCCGCCAGGGCCCGGCGCACCGAATCCGGCACCGGCGGCGGCCGCAGCCCGGGCACGCGGATGGCGCCGCGGGCATCGACCAGCGCCGCGACGGCATTGGCCAGGATGGTGGCCGGGTTGGGCAGCAGCCCGCCCCAATTGCCGGAATGGTGGCTGCCCTCGCGCAGATCCAGGCGCAGGTCGAAATTGATCACGCCGCGGGTGCCGAGCGCGATCATCGGCCGACCAACGTCCAGCCGCGGTCCGTCCGAGGCGATCAGCACGTCGGCGGCCAGCAGGTCGCGGTTGGCGGCGCAGATCTCGTCCAGGCCGGGCGAGCCGATCTCCTCGCTGGTCTCGACCAGGAAGGCCATGTTGAAGCCGAGCCGGCCGCCGCGGGCCTGCAGCACCTGCTCGATGGCGGCGATGTTGATCGAATGCTGGCCCTTGTTGTCGGCAGTGCCGCGGCCGTACCAGCGGTCGCCCTCGACCGTGATGCGCCACGGGTCGAGCCCGGCCCGCCAGCGCTCGGGCGCGCCCAGCACCACGTCGCCATGGCCGTAGCACAGCACGCCGGGCAGGCCGTCGCCCTCCTGCCGCCGGGCGATCAGCGCCGGGGCGTCGGGCGCGGCCGGGTTGGGCACCAGGTGCAGCTCGAAGCCGAGCCGGGCCAGGCTGGGCCCGATCTCGCGCTGCAGGTAGTCGAGCAGCGGCGCGCGGTCGGCCGCCTGGCTCTCGGTGCGGATGCCGATGCGGCGGTCGAGATCGGCCCTGAAGCCGCCCTCGTCGAAATAGCGCGCCGCGCCGGCGATCGCCACGTCCCGTGTCATGCCTGCCTCCGCTGTCCAAACCGTTCTATTGCCTCTCCCGCTCGCGGGAGAGGTCGGAGACGCGAAGCGGCTCCGGGTGAGGGCCCTTTGTCGAGGCCCGGACCAGCCCTCACCCGGTCTCGCTGACGCGAGCCCGACCTCTCCCGCCAGGCGGGAGAGGCAACACAAAACTAGGCTATGGAGCCCCTACTCCGCCGCCTCGGCCTTGGGATCCAGGATCACCGGCAGGTCGAAGGCGGTGACGCGCGGCGCCGGGCCTTCGAGCCTGGCGATCTCGACCAGGCAGGTGTGGGCGCTGACGCCCTGGCCCAACCGCGAGGTGCCCTTGTCGCGGGTCAGGACGTTCGGGTTGCCGTGCTTGCACATCGCCCCGACCTCGCCCGGCACTTCCGGGTCGTACCAGGCGCCGGTGGCGAGCTGGATCACGCCTTGCATCACCCGGTCGGTGACCAGCGCCCCGGCCAGGCAGGCGCCGCGGTCGTTGAACAGCCGCACCACGTCGCCGTCCTGGATGCCGCGGGCGGCGGCGTCGGCCGGGTGGATCCAGACCGGCTCGCGGTCCGCCACCTTCTCGCTGCGGCTGGTCACACCGGCGTCGAGCTGGCTGTGCAGCCGGGTCTTCGGCTGGTTCGAGATCAGGTGCAGCGGGAAGCGCTCGGTCTCCGGCGCGCCCAGCCATTCCGCCGGCTCCAGCCACGTCGGGTGACCCGGGCAGTCATCATAGCCGAAGCCGGCGATGCGGTCGGAGAAGATCTCGATCCGGCCGCTCGGCGTCGGCAGCTTGTTGGCCACCGGGTCGGCGCGGAAGGCCTGCAGCAGGATCTTCGGCTTCTCCGACAGCGGCAGCTCGACATGGCCGATCTCCCAGAACTCCTGGAAACCCGGCAGCTCGATCCCCGCCTCGGCGGCGGTGCGGCGGTCGGTCTCGTAGAAGGACTGGACCCAGCCCATCTCGTCGCGGCCCTCGGTGAAGGTCTCGCGGGCGCCGGCCCGGTCCGACAGCTCGGTCAGGATGTCGAAGTCGCTGCGCGCCTGGCCGACCGGCGGGATCGCCTGCGGCATGGCCAGGATGTAGGGATCGCGCGCGGCGCCGCCGATGTCGTTGCGCTCGAAGGTGGTGGTGGCCGGCAGCACGATGTCGGCGCGGCGGGCGACCGGGGTCCACCACGGCTCCTGCACGATCACCGTCTCCGGCTTCGCCCAGGCGCGCAGCAGGCGGTTCAGGTCCTGGTGGTGGTGGAACGGGTTGCCGCCGGCCCAGTAGACCAGCTTGATGTCGGGATAGGTGATACGGTGGCCGTTGTAGTCGTCGGTCTCGCCCGGCCGCAGCAGCAGGTCGGAGATGCGGGCGACCGGGATGTAGCGGCCGGTCGGGTTCGGGCCCGGGATGATCCGGCTGCGGCTGCGGCCGTCGCTGGCCGAGCCGACATTGGCCTCGGCGCCGTAGCCGTAGCCGATGCCGCCGCCGGGCAGGCCGATCTGGCCCAGCATCGCCGCCAGCACCGTACCCATCCAGTAGGGCTGCTCGCCATGGTCGCCGCGCTGCAGCGACCAGCTGAGGCTGATCATGGTGCGCTGCGACGCCATGCGCCGCGCCAGGTCGCGGATGGTGGCGGCGGACAGGCCGGAGATCGCGGCGGCCCAGTCGGCGTCCTTCGGGGCGCCGTCGGACTGGCCCATGAGATAGGGCAGGAAGCGGTCGAAGCCGGTGGTGTAGCGGTCGACGAAGGCGCGGTCGTACCGACCCTCGGCCACCAGCGTGTGGGCCAAGCCCAGCATGATCGCGGTGTCGGTGTTCGGCCGCGGCGCCAGCCATTCGGCCCCCGCCTCCTCCGCCATGTCGTCGCGCACCGGGCCGATATAGACGAACTGCACCCCGGCCTCGCGGCTGCGGCGGTTCCAGTCGCGCTGCTGGTGCTTGCCGGTGCCGCCGGAGGCGATCTGGCTGTTGCGCGGCGGCATGCCGCCGAAGGCCACGACCAGCCGGCCGTCGCTGGCGATGCTGCGCCAGTCGGTGGTCTCGGTCAGCACCCGGTTGAAGTCGCCGATGATGTGCGGGATCAGCGGCAGGGCGGCGCCGAAGCTGTAGTTGTTGACCGAGGCGGTGAAGCCGCCGGTGAAGCCCAGCATCCGGCGCAGCAGGGTCGGCGCGTTGTGCAGCCGGCCGGCGCTGCCCCAGCCGTAGCTGCCGCCGTAGATCGCCTCGGGGCCGTGCTCGGTCCGCACCCGCTCCAGCTCGCCCGCCACCAGCTCCAGCGCCGTCTCCCACGACACCGGCACGAAGGCGTCGGCGCCGCGGCGGCTGCCGTCGCTGTGGTGCCGGTCGGCCAGCCAGCCGGCCCGGACCATCGGCTGCGAGACGCGCAGGTTGCTGTGCACCATGCCGGGCAGCGAGTTGATGATCGGCGACGGGTCGATGTCGCTGGCATAGGGCTGGATGCCGACCATCTTGTCGCCCTCGACGACGGCCATGACGGCGCCGTAGTGGCTGGAGGACGGGCTCAGACGGGGCACGGCAGGTCTCCTGGTCGATCGCGGCAAGCAGCCCAGATGGTCGCAGCCGAAATCGCCGCGTCAACCGGATTTCCGTCATGGCCGCCAACACCTATGGTCGGCGGGGTGGAATGGCGTGGCCGAATCGCCGTTCGAAACCATGGGGAGCCGGGCGGACGCGGATGACGGCGGAGACCAGGGCGGCGGAGCGGCGATGGAAGCGCAGGGCGCGCCGCGGCGGCATCGTGCTGTGGCGGGTCTGGGGCGAGATCGGCGAGGACCGGGTGTTCGCCCTGGCCGCCGGCGTCGCCTACTACACCCTGCTGGCGCTGTTCCCGGCGATCGGCGTGTTCGTCTCGCTGTACGGGCTGGTCGCCGATGTCTCGACCGTGCAGCAGAACATCGAGGACCTCGCCCTGATCCTGCCGGCCGGCAGCCTGGACCTGATCGCCGGGCAGATGCAGCGCATCGCCAGCCAGCCGCCGAAGAGCTTGGGGCTGGCCTTCTTCGCCGGCCTCGCCATCTCGCTGTGGAGCGCCAATGCCGGGGTCAAGGCGATGTTCGACGCGCTGAACGTGGCCTATGACGAGGAGGAGCGGCGCGGCTTCGTCCGGCTCAACATGGTGTCGCTGCTGTTCACGGTCTGCGCCATCGGCTTCGCCGTGCTGGCCCTGGCGGTGGTGGTGGCGGCGCCGATCGCGCTGAAATACATCGGCCTCGGCTCGGACGCCGGCACGCTGATCCGGCTGCTGCGCTGGCCGGCGCTGTACCTGGCGACGATCGCCGCCCTGACGCTGGTCTACCGCTACGGCCCCGGCGGCCGGCGCGAGCACTGGCTGAACTGGGGCGGCATCATCGCCGCGACCATCTGGCTCGGCGGCTCGATGCTGTTCTCCTGGTACGTCGCCCGCTTCGCCAATTACGGCGCGACCTACGGCTCGCTGGGCGCCGTGATCGGCTTCCTGACCTGGATCTGGCTGTCGACGGTGATCTTCCTGATCGGCGCCGAGCTGAACTCCGAGATCGAGCGCGAGCGGGACCGGCGGCCGAGGCGCGATTTCTAGAAGACCGACCCCCAATCCGTCATTCCCGCGAAAGCGGGAATCTCTATTCGCTCATGGTGCGGCGAGATCCCCGCTTTCGCGGGGATGACGAAAGGGAATGGGATGCGTTCCAATCACCGGGTGATCAGATCCGCCGGCAGGTCGCGGCCGTGGAACGTCTTGAAGGTGGCGTTCAGGCTGCCATCGGCGAAATGCGCCTTGATCCAGTCGTCCAGCCAAGCCTTCAGCTTTGGCTCGCCCTTCGGCAGGGCGATGCCGAGGTTCAACTCCTGCTGCACGAACTTGGTCTCCAGCTTCTGCGACCGACCCTTGTTCATCTCCGAGACCACGGCGCTCTGGGTCGAGACGATGTCGACCTGGCCCGAGACCGCCGCCGTGATCAGCGTCGCGTCGTCCTCGAAGCGGACGATCTCCGCATCCTTGGCGTTCTTGGTCACCAGCGTGTCGTTGACCGTGGCGCGGGTCACGCCGATGCGCTTGCCGGCGAGGTCGGCATAATCCTTGACCGCCACTCCGGCCGGGGCCGCGACCTCGATGTTCAGCGTGGCGTAGGGGATGGTGAAGTCCACCGCCTTCTTGCGCTCCTCGGTGATCGCCAAATCGGCGACCAGGAGGTCGGCCTTGCCGGTCTGGATCGTCGGCACCCGGGCGGCATTGGTGATCTGCACCAGCTCCAGCTCGGCACCGAGGTCCTTGGCGATCATCTTCGCCGTCTCGACGTCCGAGCCGGTGGGCTGCAGCTTGTCGTCGACGAAGGCGAACAGCGGCACGCCCATGGCCACGGCGATGCGCACCTTCTTCGTCGACTGGATGTCGTCCAGCGATTCCGCCTGCGCCACCGGCGCGGCCGCCACCCACAGCACGGCCGCCGCGGCGGCGAGCTTCAGCAAACCTCTCATCACGTTCCTCCACCCTTGCTTCATTGCGGCAGGATCGGCTGCCGTTCCGTGTCAGAGCCCGTTGGACAGGAAGTCGCGGAGCTCCTGCGTCTGCGGGGCCGCCAGCATCTCGCCGGACCCCGTCTCCCAGACCTTGCCCAGATGCATGAAGATGATCCGGCTGGCGACGCGGCGGGCGAACGCCATCTCATGCGTCACCACCAGCATGGTCATGCCGCCCCGGGCCAGGCCCTCCATCACCCTCAGCACCTCGCCCGTCAGATGCGGGTCGAGCGCCGAGGTGACCTCGTCGAACAGCATCACCTTCGGGTTCATCGCCAGCGACCGGGCGATCGCCACCCGCTGCTGCTGGCCGCCCGACAGCTGCTCGGGATAGGCGTCGATCTTGTCGGCCAGGCCGACCCGGTCCAGCGCGGCGCGCGCCAGGTCGCGGACCTCGGCACCGCGCATCTTGCGCACCCGGCGCGGCGCCAGGGTGATGTTCTGCTCCACCGTCAGATGCGGGAACAGATTGTAGCTCTGAAACACCATGCCGACGTCCTGGCGCAGCGCGCGCAGGTTCAGGTTGGCCGCCTCCACCCGGTGACCGCAGACCTCGATGTGGCCCGATTGGATCGTCTCCAGCCGGTTGACGCAGCGCAGCGCCGTGCTCTTGCCCGAGCCGCTGCGGCCGATGATGGCGACGACCTCGCCCTTGGCGACCTCGAGGGAGACGCCCTTGAGCACCTCGAGCTCGCCGAAGCGCTTGTGGACATCACGCAGCGTGACGACGGCCGACATTCATCTTCCTTTCGAGGGAACGGCTCCAGCGCGACAGCGGATAGCAAAGGGCGAAGTAGATCAGCCCGGCGATGCCGAAGACGAGAAACGGCTGGAACAGCGAGTTGTTGATGACCTGGGCGGCGCGGGTCAGCTCGATGAAGCCGACCACCGAGGCCAGCGAGGTGCTCTTCAGCACCTGCACCAGGAAGCCCACGGTCGGCGCCGTGGCGATGCGCGCCGCCTGGGGCAGCAGGACGTCGGTCAGCACCTGCCAGCGGTTCAGCGCCAGGCATTCGGCCGCCTCGCTCTGGGTCTTCGGCACCGCCTCGACGCAGCCGCGCCAGATCTCGCCGAGGAAGGCGCTGCAATAGATCATCAGCGACAGGCCGGCGGCGAGCAGCGGCGGCACCTCGATGCCGACGATGCCGAGGCCGAAATAGACCAGGAACAGCAGGATCAGCAGCGGCGTGCCCTGGACGATCTGGACGTAGACGAAGGCGGCCCGGCGCAGGAACCGGCCGCGGGCGATGCGCAACAGCATGACCCCGAAGCCGGCGATGCCGCCCAGGGCGAAGGCCAGCAGCGAGAGTACGACGGTCCAGGCCGTGCCCTGCAGCAGGTAGACCAGATGGTTGGTGGTGAAAGCGCCGCCCATGCCGGCCTCCTCAGAGCGGGGTGCCGAGCCGGCGGCGGCGCGGGAAGATCGCCTGGCCGAACAGGTGGAAGCCGAACTTCAGCAGCAGCGCCATGGCCAGGTACAGGAGGGCGACGACGATGTAGGTCTCGAACGGCCGGAAGGTATCGGACTGGATGTTGTTGGCGATCGCCGTCAGCTCCTCCGCCGAAATCTGCGAGGTGACGGAGGAGGACAGCATCATCAGCACGAACTGGCTGGTCAGGGCCGGATACACCCGCTCCAGCGCCGGGCGCAGGATCACGTCCCAGTAGATCTGCGGTGTCGACAGGCCCAGCGCCTGGGCCGCCTCGACCTGGCCGGGCGGCACCGTGTCCATGCCGGCGCGCACGATCTCGGCCGTGTAGGCGCCGACATTGATCACCATGGTCAGCACCGCGGCGGCGAAGATCGGCAGCCGGAGGCCGATGCTGGACAGGCCGAAGAACAGGAAGAAGATCTGGATCAGGTAGGGGGTGTTGCGGACGATCTCGACATAGGCGCCGCACAGCCCGGCGATCCAGCGCGACCGGCCGCGCCGGCCGATGGCGCAGACGATTCCGATGGCGAGGCCGAGCACGGTCGCCACCAGCGTCATCTGCAGCGTCATCAGCGCGCCGTGCAGGAAGGACGGCCAGTAGTCCCGCAGGCTGTCGAAATCGAACTCGTACCGCATCGGGCGTGCGCCCCCTCCCCTGTGCTCGCCGTGTCCCGGCCCGCCGCGGCTCAGTAGCCGGGCGGCGGCGCGTCGACGAAATAGTCCGGATTGTGATCCTTGATGCCGCCGAGATCGGCCAGCAGCGCCCCGAGATGCGCGCCCATCGTCGCCGCGGCGCGGTCCGGGTCGTGCGCCTCGATCCCGTCCAGGATGGCGCCGTGCTCGGCGATGATCCGGGCCAGCCGCCCCTCCTCCGGCAAGGTCAGCCGGCGGTAGCGGTCGACCTGGATCTTGACCTGCTGCACCAGGGTCCAGATGCCGGGATGGCCGGCGGCCTCGGCGATGCCGGCATGGAAGGCTTCGTCGGCTTGGTGGAAGCCGTCGCGGTCGCCCGCCGCCTCGGTCTCGCGCAGCCGCTCCATCACCGCGCGCAGGGTCGCGACCTGGCTGCGGCTGGCCCGCTCGGCCGCCATTCGCGCCGTCGTCTCCTCCAGCGATTTGCGGATGATGATCGCCTCGGGCAGGGCGTGCACCGGGATGCGCGACACGAAGGTGCCGGATTGCGGGAAGATGTCGACCAGCCCCTCATCGGCCAGGCGCAGCACCGCCTCGCGCACCGGGGTGCGGCTGACGCCGTAGCTCTCGGCGATCTCCTTCTCCGCCAGCGGCGTGCCCGGCTTCAGGCGCAGGGCGACGATGTCGCTGCGCAGCGCCCGCCGAATCAGGGCCGAGGCGGTGGCGGGACGGCCCTGCGACAGCGCGTCGAGGCGCGACGACCGCGGCATCCGCCGCCGCCCTCCCGGCCCGTCTTCCCCGGCCGTCGCCGTGCCGCGCATGCCCGCCCTCCCCGATGATTCTGGCATGCACCGTATACTAAAATATCAGTTGTTCAAGCGCTGCGCTCCAGCGCGACGAAACCCAGCGTTTCCGCGGCACCCGCCCTTGGCCGAAGGAATGACTCGCCATCCGCGATAGGCTGTGACTTGATTCTTCGACGCGAAACCCATTTGAATCAATTCGACGAACCAAGGCGCCCCTGATGACAGGAGCAAAGCGCCGGAGTGACCATTCGAGGGAGAGCGAGGAGAGTATGGTTGTGAAGCAGCGGGCCTCTCAGCGGTTGAAGCAGATGCTGAAGAGTTGCGGCGCACGCGTGGATGCCAGGGTCCGGGAACAGCTGGCGTCCCTGCCGGCGGGCTGGTCCCGCCCGGTCAGCGGCATGTTCGCCCGCGTCGAGCGCATCCTGACCGACGAGGAACGCCAGACCTTCCGCTGGACCGAGATCCGCGACCGCGACGGGCGCTTGGCCGCCTCCTGGTCCGGGGCCCGGGATTCGGGCGTGCTGATCGACCAGATCGTCGAGGAGGCGGCGACCGACCTGTCCGACACCGGCCCCGCCGGCTGGAAGAATTCGGCCGCCGAGCTGGCCACCAGCATCCGCGGCATGGCGGCCAAGGCGTCGTCGCCGGCCGCCGCGGCCAAGGCCGCCGCCGCCGCCCTGCCGGCCCTGATCGCCGAGGCCCAGGCCTATTTCCGCAATCCGGACGCCGAGGCCGGCGCCATCACCCAGCAGATCCGCGAGGCGCTGCAGCGCCTGGATCATGAGGCGCGCCGGTCGCTGCGCACCAAGCTGATCCCGGACGCGTCGTAACCCTTGTCGTAGGTTGGGTTCGCGACCGCGAACCCAACACCAGCCCGACCGTGAGAGATGTTGGGTTCGCGAAGGCGTGAACCCAACCTACGTCTACGCCTCGCAAGCCTTCGCCGCCTGTACCATGGCCTCCCGGTCGCGCCGCCGCAGCAGGACGTAGGCGACCAGCGCCGCCGCCAGAGTGGCGGCGACCAGCACGGCGAGCATGGCCTGGAAGGCGCCGCCATAGGCCTGGGCCAGCGCCGCCCGGCCCAGGCCGGGCAGCAGCGCCTCGGCTCGACCCATGTCGCCGCCGGCCAGGGCGTTGACCGCGTCCGCCACCGGAGCCCCCGTTCCTTCCCCGGCGACCCCGCGCAGACCGGACTGGCCGAGCGCCACGACCAGGGCGCCGGCGGCGGCGATCGCCACCGCCTCGCCCGCCACCCGCATGGTCGAGAAGATGCCGGTGGCCATGCCGGCGCGCTCGCGCGGCACGACGCTGACCGACAGGTCGTCCATCAGCCCCCAGGGCAGGCCGGTGCCGATGCCGATCACCAGCATCGGCACGGCCAGCGCCGCCACCCCGGCACCGACCGGGACGGCGGCGAGCCAGCCGAGACCCAGCGCCGCGACCGCCAGGCCGATCGCCGACAGCACCGCCGCCGGGACCCGGCGGGCCAGCATCCCGGCCAGGAACGGCACCACCGCCATCGGCGCCGACAGCGCGATCATCAGCCCGCCGGCCTCGATCTCGCTCATCCCCTCGGCGCCGATGAAGCGCACGGGCAGCAGCACCAGCGGCACCACGAAGCAGACAGCCGTGGCGATCGGCAGGAACTGCGCCCCGACGAAGCGCGGATAGCGGAACAGCGACAGGTCCAGCATCGGTCGCCGCACCCGGGTCTCGACCGCGACGAACAAGGCCAGCATCGCCGCGGCGCCAAGCAGCAGGGCCACGACGACGGGGCTGCCCCAGCCATCCTGCGGCCCCTGCATGATGCCGAAGGTCAGGAGGCCGAGGGCGGCGGTGAAGCTGAACAGCCCCGGCCAGTCGACGCCGGTGGCGCCGGGATCGCGCGATTCGCGCATCCGCGGCACGCCGAACAGCAGCACCAGGACACCGATCGCGGTGCCGGTCAGGAAGATGGCGCGCCAGCCCAGCGTCTCCACCAGCACGCCGGACAGGATCGGGCCGAAGGCCAGGCCGATGCCGAAGCTGGTGCCGAGCAGGCTGAAGGCGCGGGTGCGGGCCGGGCCTTCGAACTCCTGCGCCAGCGAGGCGGCGCCGCCGGCCATAGCGATCGCCGCGGCGACGCCCTGGGCGCCGCGCAGCAGATCGAGCGCCACCACCGTCGGTGCGAAGCCCAGCACCAGCGACAGCACGGCGAAGCCGGCCACGCCGATCGCGAACATGCGCTTGCGGCCGAGCTGGTCGGCCAAGGCCCCGGCGGCCATGACGAAGCTGCCGAAGCTGAGCACGAAGGCGTTCACCACCCAGGCCAGGGCCACCGGGCTGCCGCCGAGCTCGCGCCCGATCGCCGGCAGCGCCACCGCCGGGCCGGTGAAGCTGAGCGGCATCATCAGCCCGGCCAGGCAGACGGCGCCCAGCACCCAGGCGCCGTTGGCGGTATCGTCGGGGATGGCGCGTGCGGTCATCTCGTCGCTCCTGTGCTTGCGATGGTCAGATCGACATGCCGCCGTCGATGGTCAGGGCGGCGCCGGTGACGAAGCGGCTTTCGGCCGAGGCCACCCAGGCGACCAGCCCGGCGATGTCGTCGCCGGTGCCGTAGCGCGGGATCGCCATCAGCGACCGCAGGGTGTCGGCGCGGGCGCCATCGGCCGGGTTCATGTCAGTGTCGGTCGGGCCCGGCTGCACCAGGTTGACGGTGATGCCCTGGGGCCCGAGGTCCCGGGCCGCGCCCTTGACCAGGCCGGTCAGCGCCGTCTTCGACAGGGTGTAGAGGCTGATCCCGGCCCCCGGCACGCGTTCGGCCAGGTTGCTGCCGATGACGATGATCCGCCCGCCTTCCGGCAGGTGCCGGGCGGCAGCCTGGGCTGCGACGAAGACGCCGCGGACATTGATCGCGATGCTGCGGTCGAACTCCTCGACCGTGAACTCCGCGAAGGGCTTGTGCACGGCGATTCCGGCATTCGCGACCAGGATATCGAGCCGGCCGAACTCCGCCGCCGCCCGGTCCACCGCCGCCGCCGCGGCCTTCGGGTCGGCGCTGTCGGCCTGGATCAGCAAAGCGCGCCGGCCTGCCGCTTCGATGTCGCGCGCCACCGCCGCCGCCTTGTCGGGCGAGGCGCTGTAGGTCAGGGCGACGTCGGCACCCTGCCGCGCCAGGCGGCGGGCGATGGCGGCACCGATGCCGCGGCTGGCGCCGGTGACCAGCGCCGCCGTTCCGGACAGGTCGGCCATGGGATGCTCCATATCTTTAATGATCGATAAACAAATAGCTGGCGCAGTTGCATTCCGAGGTCAAGGGAATTAATTATGGATCGTTAAAGAAAGGAATGGAGATGGCGGAGCGCGGCCGACCCCGCGGTTTCGACCGGGACGTGGCCCTGCGGCGGGCGATGGAGCTGTTCTGGCGGCACGGCTATGAGGGCGTATCGATGGCGGACCTGACCGCGGCGATGGGCATCGCGGCGCCCAGCCTGTACGCCGCCTTCGGCAGCAAGGAGGCACTGTTCCGCGAGGCGATCGCGCTGTACCGCGCCACCGACGGATCGGCCACGCGCCGGGCGCTGGATTGCCAGCGGACGGCGCGCGGGGCGATCGAGGCGATGCTGCGCGACAACGCCGACGCCTTCACCGACCCCGCTTTGCCGAATGGCTGCTTCGTCATTCTCGGCGCCATCAACACGGCGCCGGAGCATGAGGGCGTGCGCGCCCATCTCTTGGACCTGCACAAGGAATCCTGCGGCCTGATCCTGCGCCGGCTGGAACAGGGCGCGGCCGCAGGGGAACTGCCGGCAGGCGTGGATCTGGGCCCGGTGGCCGGCTTCTATTCGACCGTGCTGGCCGGGCTGTCGATCAAGGCGCGCGACGGCACCGGCCGTCGTGAGATGCACGCCATCATCGACCACGCCATGGCGGCCTGGAATGCGATGATCGCGGCCGCCCCTAAGCCGGCGGGCGCGGCCACCTCCGGGTGATCTTGTACACCGTGGCCGGCGGAACGTTCGCCACCGCCCGGCCGATCCGCACCGCCTTGAGCCCGAGCCGGTCCAGGATGGCGCGCGGGATCGGGCAGCGCGGCCCGTAGGTGAACTGATAGAAGGCCCCGTCCGGCCGCAGATGGCCGAAGGCGCCGTTGAGGATGCCGATCACCGTCTTGGGCGGCATCGACAGCACCGGCAAGCCGCTGACCACGGCGCCGGCCTTCTCGCCGTCGAACGGATCGGCGGTGCCCAGGCGGGCGGCGTTCATGCACAGGATCTGCGCCTCGGGGAAGCGCTCGCGCAGCAGCGCCGCGAAATCCGGCCCCGCCTCGACCAGCGCCAGCCGCGATTCCGGCACGCCACGGCCGATCAGCGCCCGGGTGAAGGCGCCGGTGCCGGGCCCGAGCTCGATCACCGGCCCCGTCTCCGGCCCGATCTCGGCTGTCATCGCCGCCGCCAGGGCCCGTCCCGAGGGCACCACCGCGGCCACCCGCAGCGGCGCCTTCAGCCAGGCGCGGAAGAAGGCGAAGTCGTCGGCCGCATCCTGACGGCGCGAGGGACCGGTCGCGGGCCGCGGCGACAGCGCCGGGCCCGGCGCCAGGACGGGCGCACCGGCGGGAGAGACGGCGACGGCCTGCCGTCGGCGGGAGAAATTGCGCCACATCATCGTGCCCATAAGCTCCACAAGCACCAAAGCGACCAGCACCGTCAATGCGAGAGAGGATGCGTTCGGGTCGGGTTCGACCAGCGCCGCAGCCGCATAGCCGGTGCCGATGAACAGCCCGTTCCACAACCCGATCCCGAGGGCGGTCGCAACGAAGAACATCAAGGGGCGGGCCCGCAGCAGCCCGGCGACACCGGGCACCACCAGCCGCACGGTCGGGACCAGCTGCGCCAAAAGGGCGAACAGCGGCCCGCGGTCTCGGAACCAGGCGATGCAGCGGTCGACCCGCGCCGGCCCCATGCCGAAGAAGCCGGCGGTCCGGCGCAGCAGTGCCCCGGCCCGCGCCTCGCCCAGCCCCCAGCCCAGCCCGTAGAACAGGGCGCAGCCGGCAACGCCGCCGATCACCGTCATCGTCAGGGCCAGCGGCAGCGACCAATAGCCCTCGCCCACCGCCACCCCGACCGCCACCAGCAGGCCGTAGGAGGGCAGGATAGGCAGCAGTCGCTCGACCAGCATCAGGCTGAACAGGCCGGCAACGCTGCAGGCGGCGATCCAGGGCATAAGGGCTCCCAGCGGGTCCAAGGCCGACTCCCCTGTTATCATAGTAGGAACCAGAAGGTCAGGGGAACGCGATACCGGTGCGTTCCGCTCATATGAGGGCGGTGCTCGGCGGCGGGCCGCGGCAGCGGCGTTGAGTCGCGGCGGACGGCCGCTGCCCGGCGACATGGCACTGTCCCGCCTCCCGCTCGCTCCCGGAAGGTATGAGCCCTCGATTTGCGACACCATCCGGAATAATCTGCAGGGGCCATGAAGAAACCCTTCACAATCGGGCGCGATCAGCTGGATGGCGTGATCGCCCTGCTGCGCGTCGCCGAGCGCCGCAGCTTCCGGGCGGCGGCGGAGGAGCTGGGAGTGTCACCGTCGGCGATCAGCCAGACCATCCGCGGGCTGGAGGCGCGGTTGGGCGTGGCGCTGTTGACCCGCACCACCCGCAAGGTCGGGCTGACCGAGGCCGGCCAGCGCTTCATCGACCGCGCCCGGCCGGCGGTGGCCGAGGTCCTGGCCGCCTTCGACGCGGCGCGGAGCCTGGGCGAGGAGGTGACCGGGCTGCTGCGGCTGAACATGCCGCGATCGCTGGTGCCCTTCCTGGCCGAGCCGATCCTGGGCGCGTTCGGTGCCGCCCATCCGGCGCTGCAGATCGAGATCTTCGCCGAGGACGGCCTGTCCAACATCGTCGCAGAGGGCTTCGACGCCGGCATCCGCCTGGGCGAGCTGCTGGAGGCCGACATGGTGGCGGTGCGGCTGACCCCGCCCTTCAAATTCGCGGTGGTCGGCGCCCCGGCCTATTTCGCCCGGCACGGCAAGCCGCAGCGGCCGGAGGACCTGCACCGCCACGCCTGCATCGGCACCAGGAGCACGCCGCAGGGGCCGATCTACCGCTGGGAGTTCGTCGACGGCAACCGCGCCTTCGATATCGCGGTGGCCGGGCCGGTGATCGTCAACAGCGGCGGGCTGAACCTGATGGCGGCCGGGATGGGCCTCGGCCTGGCCTACACCGCGGTGCCGGCGGTGCGGGACCAGATCGCCGCCGGGGTGCTGGAGCCGGTGCTGGAGGAATTCTGCCCCGGCACCCCCGGCCTGTTCCTGTACTATCCCAGCCGGGCCCAGGCCCTGCCCAAGCTGCGCGCCTTCGTCCAGTTCGTGCACGACACGCTGCGGCCGGGCACGACGGCCTATATCGGGGCGCCGGGCGAGCCGCCGAAAAAATCCGCCCGGCCTGTCGGCTTTCGGCTTCCCGGACCGTCCTAGGGACGATCGCAACCGAACCGAGGAGATTCGGCATGTCCTATGCAGACGGATTCGTGCTGGCGGTGCCGAAGGCCAGGTTGGAGGAGTACAAGGCGATGGCACGGCTGGGCGGCACGGTGTGGAAGGACCACGGCGCGCTGGCCTATGTCGAATGCACCGGCGACGACGTGCCCTATGGCGAGCTGACCTCCTTCCCACGCGCTGTGCAGGCGAAGGAGGACGAGGTCGTGATCTTCTCCTGGATCGTCTACGAATCCCGCGCCGCGCGCGACGAGATCGTGAAGAAGGTGATGGCCGACCCGCGCCTCACGATGCCCCCGACGGGCATGCCCTTCGACGGCAAGCGCATGATCTATGGCGGCTTCGAGGTGTTCGTGGAGCTGTAGCGGTCAGCTCGTTCGGATGGAACAGGCGCGAGCCGCAGACCGGGCAGAAGCTGCGGCCGCGATAGGTCCGGACCTCGCCGGTCACGGTGAAGGCCTCGCCCGGCCAATCGGCATAGCCCATGGCCACCACCCCGGTGGCCTTGCGGCATTCGGTGCAATGGCAGATGCCCACCACCAGCGGCTCGCCGCGCAGGGTGAAGCGCACCGCGCCGCAGCTGCAGCCGCCCTGGCGCAGGCGCGTGCCGTCGGCATCGACCCGCGGCTCCGGCCGCAGCACGGGATAGTCGCTCATCCGGTCCTCCTTCCGTTGCCTCGAAGGAACAACGCCGGGCCGGGACATCCGTCGCCGAGAGAGACCCGTCAGCCAGCCGGCGCCCGGTCCTGCAGCAGGCCGGACAGCAGCGTCTCGAAGGCCTTCACCGCATGGCGCGCGGCGGCATCCGGGTCGGGGGCGTTGGCGATCCACTGGGCGGCGTGCAGCATCGCCCCGTTGATCAGCCGCGCCGTCGCCCCCGGATCGACCGGCCGGATCGTGCCGTCCGCCACCAGCCGGCGCAGGGCCCCGGTCATCGAGGCGATGCATTCGGATTGGCCGTCCCAGGTCGACGGGTCGCCCAGGACGGACGGGCCGTCGCGCAGCACGATGCGCCGGATCTCCGGCTCCACCGCCATGTCGAGATAGGCGGTGCATTCCGCGACGAAGGCCTGCCAGGGGTCGGCGGCGCGGCGCGAGACCTGCTGCAGCCGCGCGTTCATCTCGGCGTCGATCTCGGCGATCACCGCCCGCAGCAGGCCCTTCTTGTCGCCGAAATGATGGTAGAGGGCGCCGCGGGTCAGCCCGGCCCCGGCGGTGAAATCGTCCATCGACGCCGCGGCATAACCCTCGGTGCCGAAGGCATGCCGGGCCGCCGCCAGCAGCTTGGCGCGGGTCTCGGCGATCATCTCACTGCGGGGTCGGTGGGCCATGCCCTTCCTTTCATATACGCGACGTATGTCAATTGACTTACGCCGCGCATGCCATTATCTGCTTCACATACGACACGTATGCAAGTGATCGTGTGCTAAGTGATATCGGCCGCAACGGAGGCCCGCCATGCCCAACCCCTATGCCGAGATCTTCCAGGTCCCCGGCGCCAAGGCGTTCTCGGCCGCCGGCTTCGTCGCCCGGCTGCCGCAGGCGATGATCACGTTGGGCATCGTCACCATGCTGTCGCAGACCCGCGGCGAGTACTGGCTGGCCGGCGCCGTGTCCGCCACCTTCGCCCTGGCCAACGCCCTGATCGCGCCACGGGTCTCGCGGCTGGTCGACCGCCATGGCCAAGCCCGCGTGCTGCTGCCCGCCAGCGCCGTCAGCGTCGCCGCGCTGGCCGGGCTGATGCTGGCCGCCCGTGCCGGCGCGCCGGACTGGACCCTGTTCCTGTTCGCCATGGTGGCCGGCGCGATGCCGGCCATATCGGCGATGGTGCGGGCGCGCTGGACCGAGCTGTACCGCGACACACCGAAGCTGCACACCGCCTTCGCCTTCGAATCGGTGGTCGACGAGATGATCTACATGACCGGGCCGGTGCTCGCGATCGGCCTCAGCGTCGCTGTCTTTCCGGAGGCGGGGCCGCTGGCCGCCGCCGTGCTGCTGGCCGCCGGCACGCTGCTGTTCGCGGCGCAGCGGTCGACCGAGCCGCCGGTGCATGCGGCCGAGGCCGGCGGGGGCGCCGCCGTCATCCGCCTGGGGTCGCTGCGCGTCATCGTGCTGACCCTGGTGGCGATCGGCGCGATCTTCGGCACCGCCGAGGTCACCGCCATCGCCTTCGCCGAGGCCCAGGGCCAAAAAGCCGCGGCCAGCCTGGTCCTGGCCAGCTATGCCGCCGGGTCGCTGATCGCCGGCCTGGTCTTCGGCACGCTGAAGCCAAGGATGCCGCTGGCCGGGCAGTTCGTGCTGGCCATCGGCCTGGCGATGCTGACGACGCTGCCGCTGCTGATCGTCGGCAGCATCCCGATCCTGGCCGTGGTCCTGTTCCTGGCCGGCGCCGCCGTGTCGCCCACCATCATTATCTCGATGGGGCTGATCGAGCGGCTGGTGCCGCCGTCGCAGCTGACCGAGGGCATCACCTGGGCAATGACCGGCATCGGCATCGGCGTGGCCTTCGGGTCCTCGGCTTCGGGCTGGGTGATCGACACCTTCGGCGCCCATAACGGCTTCTGGGTGTCGGTGGCCTCGGGCGCGCTGGCATTGGCCATCGCCCTGCTGGGCCAGCACCGGCTGCTGGTGCGGACGCCGGTGCCGGCGGCGGCCTGACGCGGCCCCAGCAGCGGCAGGGCGGCGGTGCCGCGATTGCGCCGCGGGGCCAGTCCCTGCACACTCGGCGGATCCGGTCGGCCGCGAGGACCCGCCCATGCGATCCACCATCGCCATCCCGGTCACGGTGCATCCGACGCCGGAGCTGCTGGGCCGTACCGTCGCCCAGCGCATCCTGGGCGGGATCGAGCGCGCGGCGGAGGAGAACCGGCCCTATCTGCTGGGCTGCCCGGCCGGCCGCTCGGCCGTGCCGGTCTATGCCGCGCTCGGGGCGCTGGCCGGAATGACCCGGTTCGACCTGTCCCGGCTGGTCCTGGTGATGATGGACGAGTACCTGGTCGAGGGACAGGACGGGCTGGTTCTGTGCGACCGGCGGGCGCATTATAGCTGCCGCCGCTTCGCCGAGCAGGAGATCCGGGCGGTCCTGAACGCGAAGCTGCCGGCGCCGCGGCAGTTGCCGGCCACGGGCGTGTGGTGCCCCGCCCCGGCCGAGCCCGCGGCCTATGACCGGCGTATCCGCGATGCCGGCGGCATCGACCTGTTCCTGCTGGCCAGCGGCGCCAGCGACGGCCATGTCGCCTTCAACCCGCCGGGCAGCCCGGCCGAGGCCGGGACCGGCATCGTCGCCCTGGCGGAGGAGACGCGGCGCGACAACATGGCGACCTTCCCGGGCTTCGCCGCCATCGCCGAGGTGCCGCGCCGCGGCGTGTCCGTCGGCCTCGGCACCATCGCCGGCCTGTCGCGGGCGGCGCTGATGATCCTGCACGGCGCCCACAAGCGCCAGGCGGCGCGGCGCCTGCTGGAGAGCCGGGATTTCGAGCCGGCCTGGCCGGCCACCATCCTGCATCGCTGCCGCCACCCGGAGATCCATCTCGACGACGCTGCCGCGCGGGAGGCGACGTGACCGCCGCCGGGCGCGCGGGAGGCGACGTGATCGTGGTGGAGGAGCTGGCCCTGTTGCGCGATCGGATCCGGGAGAGCCGCGCGGTGGCCTGCGGCATGGTGCATGAATCGGTGCCGCGCGATGCCGCCGGGCAGCCGCTGGCCCATGCGGTCGAGCCGGATTCCTATGCCCGCCCGGCGCTGTGCCCGGCCGGGCGGCGCGACACCCAGCTGGCCTGCAGCCACAGCACCGCCCGGCTGCCGCTGCGCCGCGCGATCGAGGCGTTGCACGCGCCGGATGAGTTGCTGGCGGAATGGATGCGCCTGGACACGGCGCTGGGCACGCTGGATCACCGCCGCTACGCGGCCGAGACCCGGCTGGCCGACGCGGTCCGGGAGGGGTCGGGTCCGATGGCGGAAGAGGAGCGGTCGATCGCGGCTCTGGTCCGGGAGCATCGCGACCTCGCCCGGGGGCTCGACGCGCTGCGGGACCGGATCCTGGCCGCGATCGACCGCGTCCTGGTCAGTTGAACACCGCCTCGTAGAAGCGGATGCCCTGGGCCTTCGGCGCATCCAACGCCGCCGGCACCACGGGGCTGATGAGGACGCCCTCCATCAGCCCCTTGGACGGGTGCCGGATGTTGTAGACCTGCGCGCCGAGATCCGGCGATGGCGGCGCCGTGAACAGGATCGCGAAGGGGTGACGCCGCAGCAGGCCGGGCGAGGCGTAGGGCGAGAGGCGGACCGCGACGAGCGTCGCCTCCACCTGCCCGCCCGGCCCCTCGACCATGAAGGTCTGGCCGCGGTGGTCCTTGAAATCGTCGAAGCTGAGCTCGGCGAGCATCGCGGCGCTCCCTCAGCTGCGCGGCGGGAAGATGCCTTCCAGCGCGATGATCCAGTTGATCGCCAGATAGGGCGGCATGATCGAGAAAGGCTGGTTGCCGCCGGCCGGGCCGGTGTTGCCGGAGACCGGTATGTTGATGGTCACCGTGGGGTTGGCGTTGCTGGGCGCGTAGCTGTTGACGTCGGTCGTGCCGCCGGTGCCCGAGTCCGGGAAGTTCGACGCGCCGAGGATCGAGGTGGCGGTGGCCGACGACTGGGTGGTGCTGGCCGCGCTGGTCGCCACGGTGAGCCCGGCATTGAGCCCGGTGACGGGATGGATGTGGGTCGGCAGGTTGTTGATCGTCAGCGTCGTGTTCTCGCTGCCGCTCGTCTGGCCGAGAGCGTAAGTGCTCAACCCCGGCCCCTGCCCGGCGCCGATCGGAAACCGGCTCGCCAGGTTGGGCAGAGCGAAGGTGGTCTGGCCGTTGCCGCCATAGGTGGTGCCGAGCAGGCTGAACAGTGCCGTGTTCTGCGCGATCGACAGGATCTGGCCCCAGCAAAAGGCCCAGCCGCGCGGTGCGAAGTTCGGGGCCCAGCCCATAATGGTGGCGAGGTAGGCTTCCATGCAAAATCCTCCCTGAAAAGTTCAAATGGCAATGTTTGAAACGCCCGATGCCGGTTCCGCGCCGTCGACAGGACGGCCCGGAACCGGCATCAGCGAGAATAGAACAAACGGAAATATAGTTCCAATCTGAATCGACTGAATAACAAATTATGCCTCTAATTCAGCGCAAATGCAATCGGATATTTCAACGCGCCATCCAGCCGCCATCGACCGGCAGCACCGTGCCGGTGACGTAGCCGCTGTGCGGCGAGGCGAAGAACAGCGCCGCCGTCGCCAGATCCTGCGGCAGGCCCCAGCGGCCGGCCGGGATCCGGTCGAGGATCTGCCGGGTGCGCACCGGGTCGGCGCGCAGCGCCTCGGTGTTGTCGGTCTCCATGTAGCCGGGGGCGATGGCGTTGACCGTGATCCCCTTCGGCGCCAGCTCGTTCGCCATGCCGCGGGTCAGCCCGGCCAGGCCGTGCTTGCTGGCGGTGTAGGAGGAGACGCGGATGCCGCCCTGGAAGGACAGCAGCGACGCGACATGGATGATCCGTCCGGCGATGCCCTGCGCCACCATGTGCCGGGCGACCGCCTGGGTCAGGAAGAAGGCGCTCTTCAGGTTCACCGACATCACCGCGTCCCAGTCGGCCTCGCTGAACTCCAGCAAATCGGCGCGGCGGATGATGCCGGCATTGTTGACCAGGATGTCGATCCGGCCGAGCTGGCCGACGATGTCGGCCACAACGGCGTCGAGGCCGGAGGAGTCCTCCAGGTCGCGCACCACCTCGACGAAGCGGCGCCCGGCGCCGGCCACCGCCGCCGCCGTGTCCGGCATGGCGCGCGAGCCGAGCCCGGCGATGTCGGCCCCGGCCTCCGCCAGGGCCAGGGCGATGCCCTGGCCGAGGCCGGTGCGGGCGCCGGTGACCAGCGCGGTCTTGCCCGAGAGGTCGAACAGGCTCACAGCAGGTCGCCCATGGCGACGAAGTCCATATCGGTGAAGGCCTGGTTGTCGCCGGCCATGCTCCAGATGAAGGCGTAGGCCGCGGTGCCGGCGCCGCAATGGATCGACCAGGGCGGCGACAGCACCGCCTGCTCGTTCCGCACCACCAGGTGGCGCGTCGCCTCCGGCCGGCCCATGAAGTGCATCACCACCGCATCGGCCGGCAGCTCGAAGTAGAAATAGGCCTCCATCCGGCGGTCATGGGTGTGCGCCGGCATGGTGTTCCAGACGCTGCCGCTGTGCAGCCGGGTCAGCCCCATCAGCAGCTGGCAGGTCGGCAGCACCTCCGGATGCAGGTACTGCGACAGGGTGCGGCGGTTGCTGGTCTCCGGCGCCCCCAGCTCCTTCACCAGCGCCTGGGCCTTGGTGACCAGCCGCGACGGGTGCGCGGCATGGGCCGGCGAGGAGTTGATGTAGAACTTCGCCGGGTTGGCCGGGTCGGCGCTGGCGAAGCTGACAGCGGCGATGCCGCGGCCGAGATACAGCGCGTCCTGCGGCCCGACCTCATGGACGGTGCCGTCGGCGGTGACGCGGCCGGCCCCGCCGACATTGATCAGCCCGAGCTCGCGCCGCTCCAGGAGCGTGGCGCTGCCGACCAGCTTGGCCAGCTCCTCGCCGACGACGAGCGGCGTGTCGGTCGGCACCGCGCCCATCACCAGCATCCGGTCGTAATGGGTGTAGGTGGCGGTCAGCCGGCCCGGGACCATCAGCTGCTCGATCAGGAAATGCCGGCGCAGATCCTCGCCGTCGAGCATCTCGGCCTGCTCGTAATGCACCGCCTGGCGGGTGCTCGGGGTATCGCTCATGCTGTCCTCGTCTATCGCGGTCGCGTCTATCGGTTCCGGCCCGGGTCGGGCTCGTCGAACAGTTCGGGGTGTTCCGCCTCGATCCGCGGCAGCGCCCGCAGGATCTCGGTGAGGTGAAAGCGCATCGCCCGCTCCGCCGCGTCGGGGTCGCGGGCATCGATCGCCGCCATGATCGTCCGATGCTGGTCGATCAGCGGCAGCATCGCCTCGGGCCCAGGCAGCGTCAGGGTGCAGATGCGGTCCATATGCGCCTTGAGGTCCTCCACCGCCATCCAGGCCAGGCCGCAGCCGGCGCCCTCGGCGATGGCGATGTGGAACAGCTCGTCGGCGCGCTGGAAATCGGCATGATTGCCGCGGGAGGCGGCCTTGGCCTGGGCGTCCAGCAGGTCGTCGATGCGCTCGCGGCTGGACCGGTCGAAGCCCTCGCAGGCGCGCCGCACCACGGCCGCCTCGACCGTCTCGCGGACGAAGCGCGCCTCGCCCATCCGCCGCACCGACAGCTTGACCACCACCGTGCCGCGCTGCGGCTGCACCTCGACCAGCCGGGTCTTGGCCAGGGCGATCAGGGCCTCGCGCACCGGCTGGCGCGACACGCCGTAGCGCTGGGCGATGTCCTGCTCCGACAGCCGGGCGCCGGGCGCCAGCTCCAGCGCCACGATGGCGCGGCGCAGCTCGCGCTCAAGCCGGCGCGCCGCGGAATCGGAGCTCTGGACAGGGTCGATCTTCACGCGGAATCCTGAGGCCGTTGCCGCCTTGCATAACAGCCCATACTACCATACACAAGAATGCAAACGCCTTGGGGAGCCTTCCATGAGTTCGAGCCGCGACCTGGCCATCGCCTTCACCGAAGCGCGCCGCGCCGGCCGCGCCCTGCCGGTTTATCCCGGCGCGCTGCCGCTGGACCTGCCCACCGCCTATGCGGTGCAGGAGGCGGCGATCGGCCTGTGGACCGACACGCTGGTCGGCTGGAAGGTGGCCGGCATCGCCGAGACCTGGCGCCCGCGCTACGACGCGCCGCGCCTGGCCGGCCCGGTCTTCGCCCGCAACTTCCGCGACGCGCGCAACGGCCGGGTGGAGACGCCGGTGATCCCCGGCGGCTTCGGCGCGGTCGAGGCCGAGTTCGTGCTGAGGATCGGCCGCGACATCCCGGCCGAGGCCCGGCCGCGCACGGTCGAGGAGGTGCTGCCCCACGTGGCCGCGGTCCATGCCGGGATGGAGATCGCCGGCAGCCCGCTGGCCACGCTGAACGATCTCGGCCCCGGCGCGGTGGCCAGCGATTTCGGCAACAATGCCGGCCTGGTGCTCGGCCCCGAAATCGCGGACTGGGACAGCCGGCAGCCGTCCGACTGGACCGTGCGGATGCGGGTCGGTGGTGCGGTGGTCGGCGAAGGCAGCGCCGCCCGCGTCGCCGGCGGGCCGATCGCCTCCCTCGCCTTCCTGGCCGAGCATCTCGGCCGGCGTGGCCGCGCCCTGCCCGCCGGCAGCTGGGTGCTGACCGGCATGACCACCGGCGTCCATGTGGTGGCGCCGGGCGCCCGGGCCGAAGCCGAGTTCGACGGCGTCGGCACGGTCGAGGTGCTGATCACCGCCGTCGGCGGCTGATCCCCGTCACGAGGCCGCGCCGGGGATGTCCGGCGCGGGTCGGTGCCGGGCGATGGCCACGCCGGCGTGCTTGGCCTTCTCCTCCGGCTCGACATGGATGCTGATGAGCGTGTCGGCGCCGATGTCCCGCTTCAGTGTCGCCTCGATCCGGTCGCAGATGTCGTGCGCCTCGGACACGCTCATCGCCCCCGGCACCACCAGATGGAAGTCGATGAAGGTCAGCCGCCCGGCATGCCGGCTGCGCACGTCATGGGCTTCGAGCGCGCCGCCGCCATTGCCGGCGATCGCCTCGCGGATGCGCGCCATGGTCTCCGGCGACACCGCCTCGTCCATCAGCCCGCCGACCGAATCCCGGATCATGGCGTAACCGGACCACAGGATGTTCAGCGCCACGATCGCCGCCAGGATCGGGTCGAGCACCAGCCATCCGGTCAGGGCCACCAACGCGACGCCGATCAGCACCCCGCCGGAGGTGTAGACATCGGTCAGCACATGCTTGCCGTCCGCCACCAGCGCCGGGGCGCGATACTGCCGGCCCCAGCGCAGCAGGGCCCAGCCCCAGACGGCGTTGATCGCCGAGGCGGCGGCGTTGATCGCCAAGCCCAGCGCCGGCGCGTCGATCGGCTGGGGGTTCAGCAAGCCGGCATAGGCCTCGCGCAGGATCGACAGCGCCGCCAGCACCACCAGCAGCCCCTCGAACACGGCGGAGAAGTACTCGGCCTTGGTATGGCCATAGGGGTGGTTGGCATCCGCCGGCTGGGCCGAGATCCACAGCGCGATGAAGGCGGCGCCGGCCGCGACCACGTTGATGATGCTCTCGAGCGCGTCCGAGTAGAGCGCGACCGAGCCGGTGACCCACCAGGCGAGGAATTTAAGCCCCAGCACCAGGGCCCCGACGAAGACGCTGGCCAGCGCGGCCTTGGCGGCGCGATCCATCAGCCGCCCCGTCCCGCTCGAGGGCGGCAGTCCGACGGCTCCATCTCGAACCCCGTCATATCTTTCCAAGCCCTGGCTAACAAGTGTGGCACGGCACAATTAACCATTTGATATTAAATGCATTTTTATGGAGACACCAGACTCTCCGTGGCCACCGGCCGACCTGAGGATCCCGGAGAAAAAGCCGTCGGGACGTGACGACATTCCAGGCCCGGTCGCGCATGATGCCGCTCAAGCGCCGCAGGGCGCGATGGCCAGGGAGGAGGAGATGGGTTCAGCGATTCTGCCGTCTGCATTGTCGTCGAACGGCTATGATCTCGACTGCAGTCCGGCGCGGCTGGGCTGGCTGGAACCGAGCGACCCGGCGGAGGATCTCGCGGCCCTGCGCTCGCGCTACGACACCGACGGCTATCTCTGGCTGCGCTCGCTGCTGCCGCGCGCGGCGGTGCTGGAGTTCCGCCGCCACGTCTTTGCGCAATTCGCCCAATTCGGTCTGCTGGCCGAGGGCTCCGATCCGATGGAGGGCCGCGCCTCGGACCGCCCGGCCGATCCCGCGTCGCGCGGCCGGCTGATGGAGATGGTCCGCTCCGCCGCCTTCGAATCCTTCTGCCTGATGCCGGAGCTGTGGCGCTTCATCGACCGGCTGATCGGCGGCACTTCCACCCTGCACCAGCGCAAGATCCTGCGCTTCACCCGGCCCGGCGACCCGGCCTCGACCGGTGCCCATTACGACCTGATCTATCTGCGCGCCGGCACCGACCGGCTGGTCACCGCCTGGATCCCGATCGGCGACGTGCCGGTGCGAATGGGCGGCCTGCTGTACCTCGAAGGCTCGCACCGGCTGGGTCGCGAGATGGAGGCGGAGTTCGGCCGCAAGAACGCGACGCTGTCGCCGGAGGAGCGGATCAGCGCCTACAACCGCAACATGACCGAGACCGGCTGGATCTCGAAGGACCTGCCGGCGATGGCGGAGCGTTTCGGCACCCGCTGGCTGGCCGCGGACTACGCCGCCGGCGACGTGGTGCTGCACAGCCCCTATACGATCCACGCCGCGACCCGGAACGACGACCCGGACGGGATCATGCGCCTGTCGGCCGACATCCGCTTCCAGGACGTCCGCGACGAGGCGGATCCGCGCTGGGGCAACCACTGGGGCCTCAAGGACGGGCTGTAGACCCGCCCCTCACCCGCCGCCGCGGTACAGGATGCGATACTGGCGGGGCGGCATGGCGAAGGTCCTGCCGAAGGCCTCGTAGAAGCGCGACACCGAGCCGAAGCCGGCCTCGAAGGCGATGGTGACGATGTCGGTGTCGGTCGACAGCAGCAGCGCCTGCGCCACGTACAGGCGCTGACGGGTGAGATAGCCGCCGATGCTCAGGCCCAGCGCCTCGCGGAAGATCGCCATCGCGTAATTCGGGTGCAGGCAGACCGAGGCCGCCACGTCGGACACCGAGATCGGCTCGCTGGCATGCGCGGCGATGAAGCCCGCCATGGCCCAGACCTTGGCGTGCCGGCCCTCGGCGGCGGCGGCGCCGTCGCCGGTGTCGCTCAGCACCTCCCAGCCGCACAGGTCGCTGCGCCGCAGCCGCTGCTCGATCTCCTGCCGCACCAGGGCGGTGACCCGGTCGTCGCCACGGTTCAGCTCGGCGTGCCAATGCTCGAACTGGGCGGCGTCGAAAGGCAGCGGCGCCCGGTCGCCGATCATGCTGCCGCCCAGCACCGCGCTCTTCAGCCGCGGCCCCAGCGCGGCGCTGAGGAACATCTCGATCGGCAGGTACAGGCAGACGAAGCTGGCCGGGCTCGACGCCTCGATGGTCTGGTGCGGGATGGCGCCCCAGAAAAACACGAAGTCGCCGGCGCCGATCGTCACCCGCCGGCCGTTGAACAGATAGGTCGCGGCCCCTTCCAGCATCAGGTTCAGCTCGATCTGGCTGTGCTGGTGCGCCCGCCGCATCACCAGCACCTCGCGCCTTGTGTCGGCGCTGACGATCCGCTCGGACAGGCCCGGCAGTCTCGGTATGCGTGCAGTCGAGGCTCGGCTCATCATTGACCTTAGGATCCCGGAAGAATTCGTCCCTGATCGGGACGACATGCGGAAACCATCGGATTCATACTCCAGGCGCAAGGCGACGATAAGCTCCGCGAAGACGGTCCCGCCTGTGGCAGGCTGGGCCCGTCGGCCGGACCAGACACGATATGAGGGAGGATCTATGAGCAGACTCGGCAGGATCGCCGGCATGATGTCCGGCTTGGCCGGCGCGGCCGTCTTAGCCCTGACGGCGCCGGCGATGGCGCAGTCGGATGTAAAGGGCGAGATCACGGTCTGGAGCTGGAACGTGGCGGCCACGGCGCTGAAGTCCGTGGTGCCCGACTTCAACAAGGCCTATCCGAACGTCAAGGTGACGGTCGAGGACCTGGGCAACCAGCCGGTCTACGATCGCGGCCTGGCCGGCTGCTCCGCCGGCGGCATCAACATGCCGGACGTCTATTCGGTCGAGAACCATGAATCCGAGGTCTTCTGGGCCCGCTTCCCGGACTGCTTCGCGGACCTGAAGTCGCTCGATCCGAAGGAGGCCGACCTCCTCGCCAAATTCCCGAAATTCAAGCTGGCGGAGCTGACCGTCGGCGACAAGATCTACGCCATGCCCTGGGATTCCGGGCCGGCCGTGGTGTTCTATCGCCGCGACATGTACGAGGCCGCCGGCGTCGACCCGGCCAAGATCGCAACCTGGGACGACTTCATCGCCGCCGGCAAGGCGGTGCAGGCCAAGGCCGGGCCCGACGTCAAGTTCCTGTCGACCAACAGCGGCGCTACCAGCACGACCTGGTTCCGCATCCTGGCCAACCAGGCCGGCTGCGCCTTCTTCGACGAGACCGGCGAGAACGTCACTGTCAACCAGCCCGGTTGCGTCCAGGCCCTGGAGACGGTGAAGAAGATCACCGATGCCGGCCTGTTCATGGAGGGCGACTGGGACGGCAGCCTGCAGGCGATCAAGGCCAACCGGCTGGCCAGTTCGGTGTTCGGCGCCTGGTACGAGGGCTCGGTCCGCGGCAACGCGCCGGAGCTGAGCGGCAAATGGGGCGTGTTCCAGCTGCCGGCCTTCACTGCCGGCGGCAACCGCGCCGCCAATATCGGCGGCTCGTCGCTCGCCATCCCGGCCTCCTCGAAGAACCCGCAGGCGGCGCTGGCCTTCATCAACTTCGCGCTCGGCCGGCCGGACAGCCAGATCACCCAGCTCAAGGCGTCCGGCCTGGTGCCGACGCTGCCGGAGGCGGTCAACGATCCCTATGTCCAGCAGGCGCAGCCTTATTGGGGCGGCCAGAAGATCTGGGAGGTGGTGCTGAACACCCTGTCGCAGATCAAGCCGGCGCGCGGCACCCAGTACTTCGCCGAGGCCGACAACATCGCCGACGGCATCCTGCTGGCCTATCTGAAGGGCGGCTCGAAATCCGCCAAGGAGACCCTGGACGAGGCCGCCGAGCAGATCTCGGCCGCCACCGGCCTGCCGGTCGCCGAGTGATGGGGGGCCGAGTGACGGAGGCCGTATAATGGGAACCGCCACCCGAGCCGGCCTCCGGGCCCCACAGACACGCGCGGCCCCGGCCGCCGCCCTGTCGGAAGCCGGCGGCGGGTGGCGGCGCCGGCGCCACGCCCTGGCGCCGTACTGGTTCCTGCTGCCCTACCTCCTCGTCTTCGCCGTGTTCTGGTGCTGGCCGATCATCGATTCGGCGCTGCTGTCGCTGCAGAACACGCGGGTCAATCCCTGGGCCTGGAACCTCGCCATCAATTGGCGGCGGCTGCTGGTGGACCGCGCCTTCCAGGAGGCGCTGAAGAACACCCTGACCATCCTGGTGATCCAGGTGCCGGTGATGCTGGTCCTGGCCACGCTGCTGGCCCTTGCCCTGAACTCGCCGCTGTTGAAGCTGCGGCCGATCTACCGCTTCGCCTTCTTCGCCCCGGTGGTGGTCAGCGACGTCGCCTATTCGGTGGTGTTCCGGCTGCTGTTCAACGGCCAGTTCGGCGCCGTCAACCACGGCCTGGCGGCGCTGGGCCTGGCGCCAATCGACTGGCTGCACGACCCGAATGCGGCGATGGCCACGATCATGGTGGCGGTGACCTGGCGCTGGACCGGCTACAACGCCATCATCCTGCTGGCCGGGCTGCAGTCGATCCCGCGCGACCTGTACGAGGCGGCGGCGATCGACGGCGCCTCCCCGGTCGACCGCTTCTTCCGCATCACCCTGCCGCTGCTGAAGCCGATCGTGGTGTTCTGCCTGGTGCTGTCGATCATCGGCACCATGCAGCTGTTCACCGAACCCTGGCTGATCACCGAGCGCGGCGGGCCGGGCGGCGCCACCGAGACGCTCGGCACCTATCTCTACAAGCAGGGCTTCGTCAGCCTGAACTTCGGCTACGCCGCGGCGATCGCCTACACCATCGCGGCCATGGCGGCGGTGATGGCGGCGCTCAACCTCATGCTCACCCGCGGCCGGAAGGCCTGAGGAGGATGGCGATGCTCCGCACCATCGGATCGCGCCGGCGCTGGGGCACCTGGGCCCTGACCGGCGGCATGGCGCCCGTGGCGCTGCTGTGGCTGGCGCCCCTGTACCTGATGGTGGTGTTCGCCACCTTGCCGGACTACGCCATCTTCTCACCGGAGCTGCCGCTGACGCCGGGCAGCAACCTGCTGGAGAACTGGGCCTTCCTCGACGACACGGCCAGCTTCGGCCGGGCGATGCTGAACTCGATCGGCATCGCCACCGTCTCGGCGGTGCTGTCGCTGCTGCTGACCAGCATGGCCGGCTACGCCTTCGCCCGCTTCCGGTTCGTCGGCAAGCAGGCGGTCTTCAGCCTGCTGGTGGCCACCCTGACCGTGCCCTATGCCGTGGTGATCATCCCGCAATATGTGCTGGTGGCGCGCGACCTGGGCCTGTCGAACACCTGGATCGCGGTGATCGTGCCGCCGCTGTTCAACTCGATCGGCGTGCTGTTCATGCGCCAGACCTTCCTGTCGCTGCCGCAGGAGCTGTTGGACGCCGCCCGCATCGACGGCGCGCGCGAGGGCCGGATCTTCTTCTCCATCGCCCTGCCGCTGGTGCGGCCCAGCATGGCGGCGCTGGCGATCATCCTGTTCCTCGCCTCCTGGAACAACTACCTGTGGCCGCTGCTGGTCGCGAC
>JAEKLZ010000379.1 GCA_019508225.1 Inquilinus limosus
GGCAGGCGCGCGAGCTGAACAAGCTCACCATCACCGCGACCCAGATGATGGAGTCGATGATCTCGAGCCCGGTGCCCACGCGCGCCGAGGTCTCGGACGTCGCCAACGCGGTGCTGGACGGCACCGATGCCGTGATGCTCTCGGCCGAGTCGGCCTCGGGCATGTACCCGGTGGAGACCATCGCCGCGATGAACCGCATCTGCATCGAGGCCGAGAAGTCACAGCAGGTCACGCTGGAGCAGGACTTCCTCAACCGGGTGTTCACGCGCGTGGACCAGTCGATCGCCATGGCGGCGCTCTTCACCGCCTACCACCTCAAGGTGAAGGCGATCGCGTCGCTCACCGAGTCCGGCTCGACGGCGCTGTGGATGTCGCGCCTGAACTGCGGCGTGCCGATCTACGCCCTCACCGCGCAGCCCGAAACCCGCTACCGCGCGACGCTCTTCCGCGACGTCTACCCGCTCATGGTGAAGTACGTGGGCCACGATCGCGAGGAGCTGCTCGCGGAGGCCGAGGCGGTGCTGGTGCGCCACGGCGTCGTGAAGGAAGGCGACCTCATCGTGCTCACCATCGGCGAGCCCATCGGCAAGGCGGGCGGCACCAACACGATGAAGATCGTGAAGGTCGGCGAGCACCGCGCCTAGTTCTTCGCGGCCGGCGTAGCCTCCGCCCACGCCTTGCGCACCACCGCCTTCACGTAGAACTCGTCGAACGCCTGGCGCCGCATCGGCGTGTCGATGTAGCGCGAGCGGAATGTCCCGGTGTCGATCTGCGCCGCGGCATCGGCCTGCACGACGCCCCGGGCCTTCAGCGCCGCGACCTGGGCGCGTGTGCCGGCGATGAGCGCCTTCACGTCTGCAAGATAGGTGCCGTCCCGCATCACCGGCCCGTGCCCGGGCACGAGCACGCGCGCCTCGAAGCGCTGCAGCGCGTCCAGCGTCGCGATCCACGGATCGAGCGCCGAGCCGATGGCGTACGGCACCGGCGCCACGACCATGTCGCCGCTCGCGACCAGCCGGTCGGCGGGAACCCACACCACCATGTCACCCGGGGTGTTGCCCGTGCCGAGGTGCCGCACCTCGACGGCCATGCCGCCCAGGTCCAGCGTGCGCGCGTCGTCCACGATGGTGTCGGGCGCGACGTAGACCACCTCGCGCGCCTCCGGAATCGCGCGTTCCACGCATTCGAGGGTCTTGCGGATCCAGAGCTTCTCGTCCTCGGACGTGGAGGCCGCGGCGCGCTTCTTCATGTCCTCGACGGCAGCGGGCAGCCGCTCGGCCATGCGGGCCGCATAGTCGCTGTAGTAACGCGTCGCCTGCTCGACGGTGTGCGAGTGGGCGATGAAGCGCACGCCGGGATAGGCGTCGCGAAACACGGAATTGCCGAGCAGGTGATCCCCATGCCAGTGCGTGTTGACGACGTAGCGCACGGGCGGCGCGCGCATCTCGCGAAGCTCCGCCACGACGCGCCGCGCGATGCTCGGGAACTGGCCGGTGTCCACGACCAGCGTGGCCTCGTCCCCGAGGATGGCGACGATGTTGCCGTTCACGACACCGGTGGTGCCCTCGGCGGCTTCGAACACGACGACGTGCTCCGACGCCCGCACGCGCCGGTACTCCATCATGTCGCAGGCGAGCGCGGGCAGGCCAACCGCGGCGATGAGGGCGATGAACGGGCGCATGGCGATCCTTTCTCGAGCGATGCGCCACTGTCGCCCAGGCGGCTGCGCGAAACTCCTACGGTTCGTTACGCGGTTGGCCGCCGCATCACGGCGATGTCGCGCTCATCGCGGACGGTGGGTGAACCAGGCGAAGAAGGCCGTCCCGTCGGCGCGACGGTCGAGGAAGAGTCCCTCGCCCGAACGCCCCTCGCCACCCCACCATTGGCCGGATACCCAGCTCTTGTCGGCGTTGTCGATGCCCTGTGCGCGGCAGCGCACGGTCGCC
>JAEKLZ010000479.1 GCA_019508225.1 Inquilinus limosus
CGCCAAGCAGCGCCATGGCCCGACCGGCACAAGGCGGCTGCATTTCGAGGGCCAGTACACCAAGTTCTCCAACCTGCAGTCCGATCCCAGCTTCGATGACCAGTGAGGTTGCGCTCGGCCGGGCCGGCGCCCTGCTGACCATCGACCTCGACGCCATCGTTGAAAACTGGCGCCGGCTGCAGGCGCAGGGTGCGCCGGCCGAATGCGGCGCCGTGCTCAAGGCCGACGCCTACGGCCTGGGCGCAGCCCCGGTAGGCCGGACCCTGTTCGCCGCCGGCGCCCGCAGCTTCTTCGTCGCCCATCTGGACGAGGGCATCGCGCTGAGGGCCGCGCTCACCAGTTCGCGTCGCCTCTCCCGCCTGGCGGGAGAGGTCGGGCGTCCGCAGGACGACCGGGTGAGGACTGGCCCGGGCCTCGACGAAGAACCCTCACCCGGAGCCGCCAACGCGACTCCGACCTCTCCCGCAAGCGGGAGAGGCAACGCAAAACCCGAACCCCGCATCGTCGTGCTCAACGGCCTGCTGCCGGGCCTGGCCGCCGACTATGCGGCCCACGACCTGATCCCGGCCCTGAACGATCCCGGGGAGATCGCCGCCTGGGCCGGCCATGCCCGGACGCTCGGCACCGCCCTGCCCGGCTTCGTCCATCTCGACAGCGGCATGAACCGGCTCGGGCTGATGCCGGAGGAGCAGGCCCGGCTGGCGGCCGATCCGACGGTCCTGGGCGGCATCGAGCCGATCACCTGGATGACCCACCTCGCCTGTGCCGAGGACGCCGCAAGCCCGATGAACCGGGCCCAGCTCGACCGGTTCCGCCGGGCGGTGGCGGTGCTGCCGAAGGCGCCGGTCAGCATCGCCAACTCCTCCGGCATCTTTCTCGGCTCGGACTTCCATGGCGACCTGACCCGCCCGGGTGCCGCCCTCTACGGCATCAACCCGACGCCGGGCCGGCCGAATCCGATGACCGATGTGGTCCGGCTCGAGGCCCGAATCCTGCAGACCCGCCGCGTTGACACCCCCATGACCGTTGGATACGGTGCCGCGCACCGCGTGGAGGGTCCGGCCCGGCTCGCGACGATCGCCGTGGGCTATGCCGACGGGGTGCCGCGGGCCGCCAGTGGTCGCGGCGCCGTGCGCATCGCAGGCTTCACCGCGCCGATCACCGGCCGCATCTCGATGGATCTGATCACGGTGGACGTGACCCACATTCCCGAACCGCTGGCCGCGCCCGGCGCCCTGGCCGAGATCCTCGGCCCGGAGCTGCCGCCCGACCGGCTGGGCGAGAGCGCCGGCACCATCGGCTACGAGATCCTGACCAGCCTCGGCCGGCGCTATGCCCGCCGCTACGTCGGCGGCACCGCATGAACTTCCTCGCCACGATCGGGCGCACCTTCCTGGGCTTCCTCGCCGCGGTCGGCCGCCTCGCGCTGTTCACCCTGACCGCGCTGGCGCAATGCGTGCGGCCGCCCTTCTACCCGCGGCTGTTCCTGCGCCAGATCATCGACATCGGCTACTACTCGCTGCCGGTGGTCGGGCTGACCGCGCTGTTCACCGGCATGGTGCTGGCGCTGCAGACCCAGGCCGGCTTCGCCCGCTTCGGCGCCGGCGGCTTCGGCGCCAGCGTCGTCCTGCTGTCGGTGGTGCGCGAGCTGGGGCCCGTGCTGGCCGGACTGATGGTCGCCGGCCGCATCGGCGCCTCGATGGCGGCGGAGATCGGCACGATGCGGGTGACCGAGCAGATCGACGCGCTCAGCACCCTGTCGACCAACCCGCACAAATACCTGGTGGCGCCGCGGCTGATCGCCGGCCTGCTGATGTTGCCCTGCCTGGTGATCGTGGCCAACATCATCGGCGTGTTCGGCGGCTTCCTGATCAGCGTCTACCGGCTGGGCGACAACCCCTCGGCCTATATGACGGCGACCTGGCAGGCCCTCGAGGTCGAGGACATCGTGCTCAGCCTGCTCAAGGCCGCGGCCTTCGGCTTCGTGGTCGCGCTGATGGGGTGCTACCACGGCTACAACTCGCGCGGCGGGGCCCAGGGCGTCGGCGCGGCCACCACCAATGCGGTGGTCTCCGCCTCGATCCTGATCCTGCTGTTCGACTTCATGATCACCGGCCTGTACGTGGGGTGACGGCGATGGCGACCACCCCCAAGATCAAGCTGGAGGGCGTGTACAAGGCCTTCGGACCGAAGCAGGTGCTGCGCGGCATCGACCTGGAGATCGCGGCCGGCGAATCCCTGGTGGTGATCGGCGGCTCCGGCACCGGCAAGTCGGTGCTGCTGAAATCGATCGTCGGCCTGATCCGCCCGGACCGCGGCCGGATCCTGGTCGACGGCACCGAGACCAGCCGCCTGTCCGGCAACGACCGGGTCGACCTGATGAAGCGCTTCGGCATGCTGTTCCAGGGCGCCGCCTTGTTCGACAGCCTGCCGGTGTGGGAGAACGTGGCCTTCGGCCTGATCCAGGGCCGCGGCGAATCCCGCAAGCGGGCCAAGGAGATCGCGGTCGACAAGCTGGCCCAGGTCGGGTTGGGCCCCGACGTCGCAGCGCTGTTCCCGGCCGAGCTGTCGGGCGGCATGCAGAAGCGCGTCGGCCTGGCCCGCGCCATCGCGGCCGAGCCGGAGATCATCTTCTTCGACGAGCCGACCACCGGCCTGGACCCGATCATGGCCGACGTGATCAACGACCTGATCGTGAAATGCCGCCGCGACCTGGGCGCCACCACCCTGTCGATCACCCACGACATGGCCAGCGCCCGCAAGATCGCCGACCGCATCGCCATGATCTATGAAGGCCGGATCATCTGGGCCGGGCCGGCGGCGCAGGTGAACGATTCCGGCAATGCCTATGTCGACCAGTTCGTGCACGGCCGCGCGGACGGGCCGATCCAGATGCAGGTCCGGGTTTCCTGACGTAAGGTCAGTCCCGATGAGGGGACAGGCCTATCTTCATCTGTCATTGCCGGGCTTGACCCGGCAATCCAGAAGGTCTCGACATTCTCTGGATGCCCGGGTCAAGCCCGGGCATGACAACGAGAGGTTTTATCTCCTCACCCCGTCGTCCCGATAAGGCCCATCTGTGGCGAAGAACGCGACCCGCTACATCTGCCAGAACTGCGGCGCCAGCTATAACCGCTGGGCCGGGCGCTGCGACTCCTGCGGCGAGTGGAACACCCTGGTCGAGGAGGTGGTCGAGGCCGTGCCGAAGGCGTTCGGCGGCGCCAAGGCCAGCGGCGGCCGCGCCATCGCCTTTACCGACCTGGCCGCGGCCACGATCGAGGAGCCGCGTTGGCGCAGCGGCAATGACGAGTTCGACCGGGTCTGCGGCGGCGGCATCGTCGCCGGCTCGGCCATCCTGATCGGCGGGGACCCCGGCATCGGCAAGTCGACCCTGCTGCTGCAGGTGCTGTGCCGCCTGGCCGGCACCATCGAATGCGCCTATGTCTCCGGCGAGGAGGCGGTCGACCAGATCCGCATGCGGGCCCGCCGCCTGGGCCTGGCCGATGCGCCGGTCCGCCTCGCCGCCTCGTCCAATGTCCGCGACATCATCGCCGCCATGGACCGGCCGGACGGGCCGAAGGTCGTGGTGATCGATTCGATCCAGACCATGTTCCTGGAGGCGCTGGAGAGCGCGCCGGGCACCGTCGCCCAGGTCCGCGCCTCGGCCGCCGAGCTGATCCGCCACGCCAAGCGCCGCGGCACCGCGCTGCTGATCGTCGGCCATGTCACCAAGGACGGCGCCATCGCGGGCCCCCGCGTGCTCGAGCACATGGTCGATACGGTGCTGTATTTCGAAGGCGAGCGCGGCCACCAGTTCCGCATCCTGCGCGCGGTCAAGAACCGCTTCGGCGCGACCGACGAGATCGGCGTGTTCGAGATGACCGATGGCGGCCTGTCCGAGGTCAGCAACCCGTCCGAGCTGTTCCTGGCCGACCGCAGCGGCGACGTTTCCGGCGCCGCGGTCTTCGCCGGGCTGGAGGGCACCCGGCCGGTGCTGGTCGAGATCCAGGCCCTGGTCGCGCCCTCGTCGCTCGGCACCCCGCGCCGCGCCGTGGTCGGCTGGGACAGCGCCCGCCTGGCCATGGTGCTGGCGGTGCTGGAGGCGCGCTGCGGCGTCGCCATCGGCATGAACGACGTCTATCTCAACGTCGCCGGCGGGCTGCGCATCGCCGAGCCGGCGGCAGACCTGGCGGTGGCGGCCGCCCTGCTCTCCTCCCTCACCGGCGTGCCGGTGCCGCGCGACACGGTGGTGTTCGGCGAGATCGGCCTGTCCGGCGAGATCCGCGCCGTGGGCCAGGGTGACGCACGGCTGAAGGAAGCCGCGAAGCTTGGATTCGCCGCCGCGATCGTGCCACAAGGACACCCGAAGCGGGGCCGTGCCGCCAGCCGGGATGCGTCGCCGATCGAACGGCGCAGCATCGCCCGGCTGGAGGAACTGGTGGCCCTGTTCAGCACCGACGGACGCGGCGCGTCGCCAGGCCGCCGCAGGAGTTTCGAGGAGACCGATCCTGGATAGCCTTCCCATCGCCGCCGGCGACATCGCGATCCTGATCATCCTCGCCATCTCCGCCTTCCTGGCGCTGGCGCGCGGCTTCGTGGCCGAGGTGCTGTCGATCGCCGGCTGGCTCGGCGCCGCGCTGGTGACGCTGTGGACCTTCGGCGACGCCAAGCCCTATCTGCGCCAGTACATCCAGATGCAGCTCCTGGCCGACATCCTGACCGGGGTCGGCATCTTCGTCGTGGCGCTGGTGATCTTCTCCACCATCAGCCATCTGATCGCCCGGGTGGTGAAGGGCTCGGCCCTCAGCGCCGTCGACCGGTCGCTCGGCTTCGTCTTCGGCATCGCGCGCGGCGCCGTGCTGGTCTGCCTCGCCTATCTGCTGCTGACCTGGGTGTTCCCCGAGACCCGGCGGCCGCCCTGGCTGGAGAACGCCCGGATGCTGCCCTGGGTGCAGGCCGGCTCGGAATACCTGAAGAGCCTGGTGCCGCAGGAGGCGCTGGCCGGGGCGATCGACAAGGCCAAGGAGGCCGCGCCGGCCCTGACGCCGCAGACCATCACCGATCCGATCGGCAGCCTGCTGAACCAGAACCAGGGCCAGCCTCCGGCGCCCGCCCAGCCGCAGCCGGCGCAGCCGCAGCCGGCCCAGCCGCCGGCTTCCCCTCCGCCTGCGCCGGGCATCACGCCGACACACCCGACGCCGACGCATTAGGCCCCCCCGTCGAACGCGGGTGCAACCGGTGGCGGTTGACACTATATAGGCGCCAGACGTTCCGAGTTGGCGCCGATGGCGCCCAGGATCAGGAGCCCTCGCGGCCACATGCTGACGACCGATCCCTTCGATCTCACCGGCGACACGCTCCGTGAGGAGTGCGGCATCTTCGGCATCATGGGTCATTCCGAGGCCGCCGCCATGACCGCGCTGGGGCTGCACGCTTTGCAGCACCGTGGCCAGGAGGCCTGCGGCATCGTCTCCCATGACGGCGAGCAGTTCTACGTCCACCGCGCCAACGGCCTGGTCGGCGACGCCTTCTCGTCGCAATCGGTCGTCGGCCAGCTCAAGGGCAACGCCGCGATCGGCCATGACCGCTACGCCACCACCGGCGGCGCGGGGCTGCGCAACGTCCAGCCGCTGTTCGCGGATTTCGAGTTCGGCGGCTTCGCCATCTCGCACAACGGCAACCTGACCAATGCCGGCCGGCTGCGGCACCAGCTGGTCAGCCGCGGCTGCCTGTTCCAGTCGACCTCGGACACCGAGGTGTTCCTGCACCTGATGGCGACCGCCCGCGGCGGCAACGTGATCGACCGGCTGGTCGAGGCGATGCGCCAGGTCGAGGGCGCCTATTCGCTGATCGCCCTGTCGTCCGAGCATGTCATCGGCATCCGCGACCCGATGGGCTTCCGGCCGATGGTGCTGGGCAAGCTGGAGACCGCATCCGGCACCAGCCACGTGCTGGCGTCGGAGACCTGCGCGCTGGACATCATCGACGCCGAGTTCATCCGCGACGTCGAGCCGGGCGAGATGGTGGTGCTGACCGCCGAGGGCGTCACCAGCATCAAGCCGTTCCAGCCGGCCGAGCGGCGCTTCTGCATCTTCGAATACATCTACTTCGCCCGGCCCGACAGCGTGCTCGAGGGCTCCTCGGTCTACCAGGCGCGGCGGCGGATCGGCGCCGAGCTGGCGGTCGAATCGCCGGTCGAGGCCGATGTCGTCATCCCGGTGCCGGATTCGGGCGTGCCGTCGGCCATCGGCTTCGCGGCGCAGAGCGGCGTGCCGTTCGAGCTCGGCATCATCCGCAACCATTATGTCGGCCGCACCTTCATCGAGCCGACCGACCAGATCCGCCATCTCGGCGTGCGCCTGAAGCACAACGCCAACCGGGCGATGATCGAGGGCCGCCGGGTGGTGCTGGTCGACGATTCGATCGTGCGCGGCACCACCAGCCAGAAGATCGTGAAGATGGTGCGCGCGGCCGGCGCCAAGGAGGTCCATATGCGGATCTCCAGCCCGCCGACCACCAACCCCTGCTTCTACGGCGTCGACACGCCGGAGAAGTCGAAGCTGCTGGCGCACAACTACTCGGTCGCGCAGATGGCCGAACTGATCGGCGTCGACAGCCTGGCCTTCATCTCGATCGACGGGCTGTACCGGGCGATGGGCGCGCCGAAGCGGGCCGGCAACGCCCGCCAGTTCTGCGACGCCTGCTTCACCGGCGACTACCCGACGCCGCTGACCGACCACACGGCGGCGCCGCGCCGCAGCTCCGCCCTCTCCGAGCGCGTCTGATCCGATGACCGGCATCACGAGGCCCCTGGAGGGGCAGATCGCGCTCGTCACCGGTGCGTCGCGCGGCCTCGGCGCCGCGGTCGCGGTCCGGCTCGCCGCCGCCGGTGCCCATGTCGTCTGCGCCGCCCGCACCGTCGGCGGGCTGGAGCAGACCGACGACGCCATCAAGGCCGTCGGCGGCAGCGCCACGCTGGTGCCGATGGACCTGTTCAAGTTCGAGCAGATCGACCTGCTCGGCGGCTCGCTGGCGCAGCGCTTCGGCAAGCTCGACCTGCTGGTCGCCAATGCCGCGATGCTCGGCCATCTCGGCCCGGTCGCCTACAGCGACCAGAAGGTCTGGGGCCAGGTGCTGGACCTCAACCTCAACGCCAACTACCGGCTGATCCGCTCGGTCGACGCCGTGGCCAAGGCCGGGCTGGACACCCTGGCCGGGCTCTACGCCGCCGAGACGGCGAAGACGCCGCTGCGCGTGGCGCTGTTCCACCCCGGCCCGATGGCCACCCGCCTGCGCGAGCAGGGTTTTCCGGGCGAGGCCGCAAATGCCCAGCCGGCGCCGGACGCCGCCGCGGACCGCCTGGCCGCCCGGCTGCTGGCCGGCGACGGCCTGACCGCCGGCAAGGTCGCCGACTGGGACTAGCGTCCGCGGTGGCGTCGCGAGCCCCATAATCTCTTCACATTTGCACTGAAGATTGTCCGCGGTTCCTGGGGAGAGAGCGGCGAGATGAGACGAGCGGCAACGATTGCGCTGGCCTTGGCCCTGGCAGGCGGCCCGGCGGGGGCACAGGCCCTGTCCCAGGCAGAGATCCTGCAGCTGGCCAAGGATGCCTGCAAGACGCAGGACTTCTCCCTGATGTTCGGTTATTTCGCGCAGAACGAGGGCGTGCGGGCCGCCCTCACCGCGCCCGAGGTGCAGATCCGCAGCCTCGCCCGGCCGGGGCAGCTCCAGCGCATGGTCAAGGCCACCGAGTATCGCGACTTCAAGATCGCGATGATCGACTACAGCTTCTTCGACGCCGAATCG
>JAEKLZ010000480.1 GCA_019508225.1 Inquilinus limosus
TCATCTAGTCATCCGTATGTTTAGATCATGGACGAGATTCGACGACAGCCGCAAGTCGGCAAGGATGAAATTTGCGTGACGAAGCCGGCATGACCCCACGCACCTCGCTCAGCCGCGGCGCCGGCGTCGCCCTGTGGCGTCAGATCAGCGAGGCGCTCGAGCTTGAGATCCGCGACGGCGTCCACGCCGCCGGTGCCCGGTTGCCGACCGAGGCGGAGCTGGCGGAGCGGTTCGGCGTCAACCGCCACACCGTGCGTCGGGCCATGGCCGAGCTGGAGGAGCAAGGCCTTGTGGACGTCACCCAGGGGCGCGGCACCTTCGTCCATCTCGGCGCCATCGCCTATCTGATTGGCCGGCGCACCCGGTTCCACGAGAACATGCGGCGGGAGAACCGGGCGGCCCGGCTGGAGCTGCTGGATTCGGCGAACGAAGCGGCTTTGGCCGCGATCGCGCGGGAGCTGGAGGTGCCGGCCGGAACGCCGGTGATCCGGCTGGACACCCGGTCGCATGCCGACGGGCTGCCGCTGAGCCTCGCCAGCCACTACTTCCCGGCGGCGCGCTTCCCGGGGCTGGTTGATATCTTCCGCGAGACCGGGTCGGTGACGGCGAGCTTCGCCCGCTACGGCATCGCCGACTACACCCGCCGGCGCACCCGGGTCTCGGCCCGGCTGCCGGATGCGCGGGAGCAGCGTCTGCTCGAGATCACCCGCACCCGGCCGGTGATGGCGACCGAGGCGATCAATGTCGACGCCGAGGGTCAGGTGGTCGAGTTCGGCCTGTCCAGCTTCGCCAGCGATCGCATCCAGCTGGTGTTCGAAGGCTGAGAGGCGGCTTCAGAAGCCGCCGAAGGTGCAGGACGCGCGGTTGCCGAAGCCAAGGGCGCCGCCGAGGAAGACCAGGATCGCCGCGACGGCCACGATGGTCCGCAGCCAGCTGCGGGTCGGCTGGCGGCGGACGGCCAGCACCAGCGCACCGACCAGCAGCGCCAGGGTCGCCGGCCAGACGAAATAGCCGGCCATGACCACGACCAGGACCGCCCAGCTCAGCGGGTCGCCGGCGGTGCAACTCGCCCAGGTGAAGGCGAGGGCAGCCGAGAACATCCAGGCCAGCAGCACCAGGATGTTGAGCAGGAATCGGCCGAGGATGTGGATGATCTTGACGGTGTCGGACATGGCCGCATCGTCCCGCCGGATTGTGGCGGATCTGCGAAGCGGACCGATGCGGCCGAAACGGAAAACCGGGCGGGAGGCTGCCCTCCCGGCCCGGCTCTTCCATCCTGCGGAGCGAGGTCGTCGCTCCAAAAATCCCCGGCCGCCCTTGGGACGGTTCGTGCGGCCGGGTGAGGTCCAGCAGGACCGGCGCGGGGCCGGCCCGGTCGGAGAGCCTAGTTCGCGCTGGCCAGCCGGCCGCTGTGGCTGGCGGCCCGCTGCGGCTCGGCCGTCGCCAGGGCCGAGGCGTTGCGGGCATGGTGGCGCTGCAGCATCGGCCGCAGGATCATGATCGCCGAGAAGGCCGCGATCAGATCCATCGCCGCGACGGTGTACAGCACCGTCGACCACGTGCCGGTCGCCTCCATCAGCAGGTTGCCGAACGGAACCAGCAGCGCGGCGACGCCCTTGGCGCAGTACAGCACGCCGTAGATCTTGCCGAGATGCTTGGTGCCGAAGGTATCGCCGGCGGTGGCGCTGAACAGCGAATAGACCTCGCCCCAGGCCAGGAACACCACGCCTGACAGGATCAGGAACGCCCAGGGGTTGTGGCCGAAGGTGCCGAGCGCGACGATGCCGATGCCTTCCATGGTGAAGGCGATGAACATCGTCTTCTCGCGCCCGATATGGTCGGACACCCAGCCGAAGAAGGGCCGCGAGATGCCGTTCATGATGCGGTCCAGCATCAGGGCGAAGGGCAGCGCCGCCATGGTGAAGAAGAACAGGTTCACCGGCATGTCCTTGACGCCGAGATCCTGGGCGATGACGCCGAGCTGGGCGACCGCCATCAGACCGCCGGTGACGGTGCAGATGAACATGAACAGCATGACGTAGAAGACCGGCGTCTGCAGCGCCTCACCCAGCGTGTAGTCGCGCCGCGACTGGGCGACCTTGGTCGAGTGCTTGACCTCCTGCTTGCCCGGCGCGCGCAGGAACCAGGCGGCGGCGAAGATGATGCTGCCCTGGATCAGGCCGAACCAGAAGAAGGCGGTCTGATAGCCCGAGCCGGCGATGACGTTGGCGATCGGGATGATGGTCAGGGCCGACCCGGCGCCGTAGCCGCCGGCGGTCAGGCCCACGGCCAGGCCGCGCCGGTCCGGGAACCATTTCAGCGCAGCGTTGACGCAGGTGGCGTAGACGCAGCCGACGCCGATGCCGCCGATCGCGGCGCCGATATAGAAGCCGGTCAGCGAGGTGGCGTAGGAGTTGACGACCCAGGACAGGCCGGTCATCACGCCGCCCACCAGCACCAGGGCGCGCGGGCCGTATTTGTCGATGAAGTAGCCCTCGATCGGGGTCAGCCAGGTCTGGACGATGACGAAGATGGTGAAGGCGGTCTGGATCGCGGCGCGGCTCCAGCCATAGGTCTCCTGGATCTCCGGAACGAACAGCGTCCAGGCGTACTGGATGTTCGCGGCGGCAACCATGCAGACGATGCCGGCGATCAGCTGGATCCAGCGATTCGCCGGGGCTCTCCCCTCCCCTGCGGTCGCGTTGGAAATCGCACTCATGGCGATGGCTCTCCCAGTGATGTGTCGTTCGGCCGGTCGTTGAATGCCGGCGGTTCTTTGGCCCCAGAAGACCTAAGCCGAGGAAAGCTGCGGGATCGGACCGGTCCTCCGGGGCCTCCGGCGGCCGGCCCTGTCTGATCCCGAGACTCCGGGCAGGGCCTGCAAAGGCGTGGGGGCGCTGAGCGCCAATCGAGTGTAGGAGGATGTCAGGCGCTGAGCGCCGCTGCTGCACCGACGCCGGGCCGTCGTCTCGCGTCGCCCGGAAGCGCGGCCCTGCCAGGGCACGAGCCGGTCACACTGTTCCCAATATCGGCGGGTCCGGCCGCGCCCAGTCATGATTGGCAGGGTTCCAACTGGTATACAATATGTAATATGTCTGAACCCCACCCCCTGTGCAACAGATTTGCAATCAGGAACGAGAGAGTCACGCAGTTTGCGTGACTCCGGGCGGCGCGTCGGCCGTCAGGGCTTCGGCCATGCCGCGGGCGATCTCGCGCTCGCCCATGATCACCGCATCGGCGCCGAGGCTGCGCAGATGCTCGACCTCGGCATCGGAATGCGCACGGGCGATGATGGCGATGCCGGGATTGGCCGCCCGCGCCTGGGCGACGATCTGGCCGGCCTCGAAGGCGTTCGGGACGGCGACGGCCAGTTGCCGGGCCCCCGGCAGGTTGGCCAGGCCCAGCACCTCCGGCACGGCGGCGTTGCCGATGATGGTCTCGATCCCGGCTTCGCGCAGCCGGGCCAGCGGCTGGTCGGCGTCCTCGATCACCACGAAGGGGCGGCCGGAGGCCTGCAGTGCCGCGCCGATCAGGCTGCCGACGCGGCCATAGCCGACCAGCACGACATGGTCCGAGAGCGTGGTCGGCAGAGCCGGCTCGTCCAGCGTGGGCTCGGCCGCGGGCGGCGCGGCGGGTGCCGGCACGGGCTCGGCCGATGCCGTCTCCTCGGCCGGGATGGCGGCCGGGCCGCCCGCCAGGACCGGGGTGAGCGCCACGCGCTCGAGCAGCGGCCGCAGCCGGCCGAAGAGGTTGAACACCACGGGGTTGAGCAGGATCGACAGGATCGCGCTGCCCAGGATCAGGTCCCGCCCGGCCTCCGGCAGCAGGCCGAGCTTCACGCCGAGCTCGGCCAGGATGAAGGAGAACTCGCCGATCTGCGCCAGGCTGGCGGAGATCAGCAGCGCGGTCGTCACCGGATGGCCGAAGATGCGGACGATGACGAAGGCCGCGACCGACTTGCCGATGACGATGATGAACACCGCCGCCAGCAGCGGCAGCGGGTCGCGCCACAGGCTGGTCGGGTCGAACAGCATGCCGACCGAGACGAAGAACAGCACCGCGAAGGCATCGCGCAGCGGCAGCGTCTCCTGCGCCGCGGCGTGGCTCAGCTCGGATTCGGCCAGCACCATGCCGGCGAAGAAGGCGCCCAGCGCCAGCGACACGCCGAACAGCTTGGCCGAGCCGAAGGCGACGCCGAGCGCGAGCGCCAGCACTGCCAGCCGGAACAGCTCACGCGATCCGGTGTGGGCGACGTAGTGCAGCACCCAGGGGATCACCCGACGGCCGACCACCAGCATCAGGGCGACGAAGGCGGCGACCTTGACCAGGGTCAGCGCCAGGATGCCGCCGACGCCGAGGTCGAGGCCGAGGGAGACGGCGAGCGGATCGGAGCCGAGGTCGACGTCGCCATTGACCAGCCCGGCCAGCGCCGGCAGCAGGACCAGGGCCAGGACCATCGCCAGGTCCTCGACGATCAGCCAGCCGACGGCGATGCGGCCGCGCTCGGTCTCCACCAGCCGCCGTTCCTGCAGCGCCCGCAGCAGCACCACGGTGCTGGCGACCGACAAAGCGAGGCCGAAGACCAGGCCGGCCGGGATGGTCCAGCCGAGCATCAGGGCCAGGCCGAGGCCGAGCGCGGTGGCGAAGCCGATCTGAACCACGGCGCCGGGCACCGCGATCGCCCGCACCGACAGCAGGTCCTTCAGCGAGAAGTGCAGCCCGACGCCGAACATCAGCAGGATGACGCCGATCTCGGCCAGCTCGGGCGCCAGTGCCTGGTCGGCGACGAAGCCCGGCGTGTGCGGCCCGACCAGGATGCCGGCCAGCAGGTAGCCGACCAGCGGCGGTGCCTTGATCCGGTTGGCCAGGGCCCCGAAGATGAAGGCCAGGCCGAGGCCGGCGACGATGGTGGCGATCAAGGGGGTGTCGTGCGGCATGGATGCGCCTCGGCCTCCGGAAGCAGAGATGGTCGGGGATGCATCGGCCGGGCCGACACTGGTCCATCATTTATGAACGAAGCGGCCGATCACAACCGTTGAGATGCAATTTCGACGAGATTTTCGGGCTGCAACGGATGGCCGGAGCACGCGCGGCCGATCCTCCGCCGGGCCGCAATGACTTGTCGGCTTGTCAGACAGCCGCCGGGCGACGATTGTAGCGCGGATCCGGACTCGGCCAGGCCCTCGCGGCTGCCGGCCGGACGGCCGATCCGATATCCGCCGCCAGGAACCGAACGCCTTCGGGAGATGGAAATGAAATACCTGCACACCATGGTCCGCGTGACCGACCTGGAGCAGTCGCTGCACTTCTACCGCGACCTGCTGGGCCTCAAGGAGACCCGGCGCATCGAGAACGAGAAGGGCCGCTTCACCCTGGTCTTCCTCGCCCCGCCCGGCCAGGAGGAGGCCCCGATCGAGCTGACCTACAACTGGGACCCGGAGACCTATACCGGCGGCCGCAACTTCGGCCACCTGGCCTATGAGGTCGACGACATCTACGACTTCTGCGACCGGGTGCAGAAGGCCGGCGTGACCATCAACCGCCCGCCGCGCGACGGCCACATGGCCTTCATCCGTTCGCCGGACAACATCTCGATCGAGATCCTGCAGAAGGGCGGATCCAAGGCGCCGGCCGAGCCCTGGGCGTCCATGCCGAACACCGGCGCCTGGTAAGAGACCGCCTGTAAATGCTACTGGCGTGGCCGTCTGACGGCGGTGTCTCCGCTTCCGGTGCTCACGGACGAAATGTCCGCTGCGCTCCGGTTCTCGACACCACCACCAGCCGACTCACGCCAGCGCATTTTCAAACGGTCTCTGGGATGATGGGGGACACATGGACCCGACGATGATGCTGCGACTGGCCGCCCTGGCGGCCGCGGCGCTGCTGTCGGGCTGCGCCGGTCCGGCCGCCCTCTCCCCGCCCTCCGCAGCGGCGGAAGCGCCCCTGCGCTGGAAGGCGCTGCTGGTCGCCGCCGACGATGCTGAGCCGGTGTTCGACAACGGCGTCGATTCGCTGCGGCGCAGCCTGCTGTCCTTCGGCGTGGCGCCGGCTGACATCGCCGTGCTCAAGGCCGATGCGTCGCAGCCGGACGCGGTCGCGACCAAGGCCAATTTCGACCGCGCCGTCGCCAGCCTGGCCGGCCCCACCGGGACCGGCTGCTTCGTCTATCTCACCTCGCACGGCGTCCGGGATCGCGGGCTGTTCGCCGCCGCCGAGAATGCGGTGATCCCGCCCGCCTATCTGGCCCAGGCCCTGGACGGCGCCTGCGCCGGCCGGCCGACGGTCCTGGTCACCTCCGGCTGCTATTCCGGGATCTACACCGACACGCCGGCGCTGACGACGCCGGACCGGATCGTGCTGACCGCGGCCCGGGCCGACCGGCCGTCCTTCGGCTGCGGCAGCGGCGACCGCTTCACCTATTACGACCAGTGCTTCCTGGACTCGCTGAAGCGAGGGGCAGCCTGGACTGCGATCGCGGCGGATGTCTCCGGCTGCGTCGCCCGGCGCGAGCAGGCGAAGGCCTTCCAGCCCTCGCAGCCGCAATCGGCCTTCGGCCGCAACGTCGCCGGGCTCACGGCATTCTAGATCGAGGGCATCCGGGCAGGGGCGGATGTGGAACGTCCTCGCGTTGCCTCTGCCGCCGGACGCGGGAGAGGTCGACAGCGCGCAGCGCTGGCGGGTGAGGGCTGGTCCCGGCCTCGACGAAATCCCCTCACCCGGAGGCGCAAGCGCCTCCGGCCTCTCCCGCAAGCGGGAGAGGCAAAAAACACTTATTCTCCAGCGTCGTAGGTTGGGTTCGCGGTACGCGAACCCAACAGAGGTGCGACGGCGGGATGTTGGGTTCGCCATGCGAACCCAACCTACGCGGTCGCGCCGCAGAGGCTTAGCTGCTATCCGGTTTCGGCGGCTCCGGCACAGGCTGGCCGGCATCGGAATCGTCCGGCTCGACGGACCAGTCGTCCATGGACTCGCGATCGCCAGCCTCGGTCTCCGGCGGTGGTGCGGCCGCCACTTCGACGATCTCGTCCCAGCCATGCGGCAGCCGGATCGGGTCTGGCGGGTGGCCGATCTTGCGGCAGACCGCCTGCACGAACTCCGCCGCCGACAGCGTGTCCAGCTG
>JAEKLZ010000481.1 GCA_019508225.1 Inquilinus limosus
TCCTGGACCTTCGAGAGCGCGGTCGGCTCGCTCGGCCTCGCCGCCTCAGGCCGGCTGGTGGTCGCGCTGCGCGACCGGGTGATCCTGTTCGATCCGCGGTCCGGGGAGCGGCAGGATCTGTGCCGGATCGAGGCGGACCGGCCGGAGACGCGCCTGAACGACGGCCGGGTCGGGCCGGACGGCGCCTTCTGGGTCGGCACCATGGACGACCGGCCGCAGAAGGCGCCGATCGCGTCGCTGTACCGGGTCGATCCGTCGGGCCGGGTGGAGCGAAAGGTCGAAGGGCTGGTCGTCTCCAACGGCCTGGCCTGGACGGCCAACGGCACGACGATGTTCCACACCGATTCCCGCGGCCCGTGGATCGACCGCTGGCGCTTCGACCCCGCCACCGGGGCAATGTCGGATCGCCACCGGATCGCCACGCTGGACGACGCGACCGGGCGGCCCGATGGCGGCAGCTGCGACGCCGAGGGCTTCTACTGGAGCGCCGGCGTCTCCGCCGGGCGGCTGAACCGTTTCTCCGCCGAGGGTGAACTGGTCGAATTCTTCGCCGTCCCCGTGCCTTCCCCGACCATGCCCTGCTTCGGCGGCCCGGATTACCGCACGCTCTATCTCACCAGCCTGCGCGGCAACCATCCGCCGGAGGTGCTGGATCGCGTGCCGCGCTCCGGCAGCCTGCTGGCGGCCGAGGCGCCGGTGGCCGGCTTCGCCGCCTGGCGGTTCCGGGACGCCTGAGCGCGTCAGGCCATGTGCCGGGCCAGGAGATCGCGCAGCTGCGCCATCTCCTCCGGCTTCAGGTCGGTCAGCGGCGGGCGCACCGGGCCGGCGGACCGGCCCATCACCGTCAGCCCGGCCTTGATGATCGATACCGCATAGCCCTTGCCGCGGTTCCGGATCGCCAGCAGCGGGTAGTAGAAGTCGCGCAGCAGCGCGTCGGTGGTCACCGTGTCGCCGGTCCGCAAGGCCCGGTAGAAGCGCTGCGCCAGCTCCGGCACGAAGTTGAACACGGCCGAGGAATAGGTGGTGACGCCGGCGGCGAAATAGGGCGCAGCGAACACCTCATGCGTCGGCATGCCGCCGATATAGGCCAGGCGGCCCCCCATGCGGCCCGTGATCTCCAGCACCAGGTCGACCTGGCCGTGGCCGTCCTTGAAGCCGACCAGGTTCGGGCAGGCGTCGCACAGCCGGGCGATGGTGTCGGCCGACAGCACCGCATTGTCGCGATTGTAGACGATGACGCCGATGCCGACCGCGTCGCACACCGCCTTCACATGCGTGTACAGCCCCGCCTGCTCCGCCGTCATCAGATAGGGCGGCAGCAGCAGGATGCCGTCGGCCCCCGCCGCCTCGGCACCCCGGGCGATCTCGACCGCGATGCGGGTGCCGTAGCCGCAGCCGGAGACGATCGGCGTGGCGCCGGCGGCGGCCTTGGCGGCGCGCACCACCTCCGGCACCTCGGCCGGGGTCAGCGAGAAGAACTCGCCGGTGCCGCCGGCGGCGAACAGCACCGCGGCATCGAAGCCGCCGAGCCAGCCGACATGGGCCTCGTAGCCGGCGCGGTCGAACTCCAGCCCGGCATCGAAATGGGTCACGGGGAAGGACAGGAGCCCGGCGGACAGGGCGCCTTTCAGCAGTTGCGGATCCATGGAGGCCTCGTCGGTCGAGTCAGCGGTCGGTCGGGTCAGCGGGTCACGGACCCGGGATAGAGCTGGCTCAGCGCTTCGAGCTGGGCCGCGATGTAGCCGTAGCAGAAGGCGAAGGCGACGCCTTCCGGGTCGCGGCCGCTGATGGTCGGCACGTGGTCCGGCATCACCATGTAAGGGTAGCCGAGCTCGGCGTAGAGCTTCATCGACCGCCACATGTCCATGTCGCCCTCGTCCGGGAACGTCTCCATGAAGGAGAGCTTGCCGCCGCGGATGTTGCGGAAATGGACGTTGAAGATCTTGCCGCGGCTGCCGAACCAGCGGATCACGTCGTCGATCTCGCGGCCCGGATCCGCCAGCATCTCGCCGATCGAGCCCTGGCAGAAATTGAGGCCGTGATAGGGGCTCTCGCGCATCAGAACGAACTTCTTCAGCCCCTCGACCGTGCCCAGCACCCGGGTGACGCCGCGATAGCCGGGCGGGGTGTAGGGGTCGTGCGGATGGCAGGCCAGCCGGACCTTGTTGGCCTCGGCCACCGGGATCACCCGCTCCAGGAAATAGTCGATCCGTTCCCAGTTCTCGTCCTCGGACAGGGTGCCCACCAGGGTCGGCGGCGCGTCGTGATCGGCCTTGTCCCAGCGGAAGGAGGCGTTCATCGATCCGCCGCGCCCCGGCTCGTCCGGCGTGCGCGGGATGCCGATGATGTTGAGGTTGTACTTGGCGGCCGGGATGCCGGCCCGCGCCAGGTTCTCGATCAGCCGGCAGATCGAGTCGATCTGGCGGTCGCGGTCCGGGCCCGCCGACAGGATATCGGGGCTGTCCGACTGCTCGATCGGGCGGGAGCCGAGCGGCAGTTGCACCATGTCCAGCACCAGGCCGAAACCCTCGAGCTTCTCGCGATGGCGCAGCAGCACGTCCAGCGACCAATCATGCGGGTTGCCGGGCGGGTTGTCGTTGAGGTGGCGGACGCCGAGCTGGGCCATGACCCTGAGATCGTCGTCGTCGCGAACCCCGTTCTGCGTTCCGAGATACATGCCCGCACCCTCCCTGCGATCGGCTTGGTTGCCTGCTAATATGACATCATACGACTGATGACAAGCCGGAACGCAGCAAGTCGCCGGTCAGGAGGCGGAATCGGCCGGCAGCCCGCCCAGGCCGCGGTAGCGGCGCTGGCTTTCGGTCAGGTGGTGGCGCATCGCCAGGCGGGCGCCGTCCGGATCCTGGCGCTCGATCGCCTCGATGATCCGGGCATGCTCGGCGATCACCTTGCGCAGATAGGCGGTCGTCGTCTCGGCGGAATCGCCCAGCCGGCTGCGCGGGATGGTGCGCTGGCCGAGATAGGTCAGGACGTCGCTGTAGAAGTGGTTGTTGGTGGCGGCGGCGATCGCCAGGTGCAGCGCGAAATCGGCATCGACCGCGTTGCCGCCGCTGTCGACCGCGGCGATCACCCGCTCATGCGCCAGCAGGATCTCGGCCTCCTGCCGCGACGACCGGCGCAACGCGGCCAGGCCCGCCGCCTCGATCTCGACCCCGGTGCGGAACTCCAGCAGCTCCAGCACCTCCGACAGCCGGGTGAAGTCGCCGGACAGCAGGCCGGGCGCCGGCTCGACCGACGGCGTCACGAACACCCCGACGCCCTGGCGCGGCTCGACCAGCCCCCGGGCGCGCAGCTCGGCGATCGCCTCGCGCACCACGGTGCGGCTGACATTGAACTCCTCGATCAGGCGCTGCTCGGTCGGCAGCTGCGCCCCGACGGGCAGCGCGCCGTTGGCGATCCGGTGGCGCAGGGCGTCGACCACGGCGACGGCCAGCTTCTCGCGGCGGCGCGGCGCCCCCGCTTCGAATCCGGTCAAATTCGGCACCGCTCCTCCGTTTCGTCCCCGACGGCGCGCCACCGCCCGATCCATCGGCAGTCACACATTTGACTCTTGCGAAGTCAAGGAAGCCAATGGTACGTCATAATACAACAGACATCATACTAAAATCGGGGAGGCGCACATGCTGAGGCGATGGAAACACGGGCTGCTGGCCCTGGCGGTCGCGTTGGTGCCGGCCTGGAGCGGTGGCGCCGCGGCCAAGACGCCGGCCGACCAGCTGGTGATCGGGGCGTCGCTGGCCCAGGTGCTGTCGCTGGACCCCGGCCAGGCCACCGAATCGGGCTCCTGGCTGATCACCTCGAACATCTACGACCGGCTGGTCTCGACCGACCCGAACGACGCGACCAAGCTGGTGCCGCAGCTGGCCGAGAGCTGGGAGGTCGATGGCCGGTCCATCGTCTTCCATCTGCGCGACGCCAAATTCGCCAGCGGCAACCCGGTCACGGCCGAGGACGCGGCGTGGTCGCTGCGGCGGATGCTGAAGCTGAACCAGGCCGCAGCTTCGCTGTGGAAGCCCTACGGCTATGACGAGAAGAACATCGACGACTTCCTCGAGGTGGTCGACCCGAAGACCTTCCGGCTGAAGCTGCCGGAGGGCACGATCGCCGAGTTCGTGCTGTTCGCCCTGTCCGGCAACAACGGCGCCGTGATCGACAAGGCCGAGGCCACCAAGCACGAGGCCAACAACGATTTCGGCAATGCCTGGCTGCGCGCCAACTCGGCCGGGTCCGGCCCGTTCGTGTTGAAGCGCTGGTCGCCGAACGAGATCATCCTGATGGACCGCAACGACGCCTTCTGGGGCGGCGCGCCGGCGATGAAGCGGGTGGTGCTGCGCCACGTCGCGGAGAGCCAGGTGCAGCGCCTGCTGCTGGAGCGCGGCGACATCGACGTCGCGACCGCGCTCGCCGCCTCCGACATCGCCGCCTTCGACGGCAAGGCCGGCTTCGTCACCCAGCGGGTGCCGACCGGCGGCTTCTATGTGCTGGCGATGAACACCCAGAACCAGTACCTGGCCAATCCGGATGTCCGCCGCGCCATCGCCTGGGGCCTGGACTATGCCGGCATGCAGAAGACGATCATGGGGCCCTATGGCCGGGTCCGCCAGGTGCCGGTGCCGGAGAACTATCCGACCGCCCTGCCCGACCCCGGCTACACGCTGGACGTCGCCAAGGCCAAGGAGCTGCTGGCCAAGGCCGGGTTCCCGGACGGCTTCCCGCTGGTGCTGAAGACGATCGCCGAGACCCCGCGCGTCGACCTGGCCACCGCGATCCAGGCCTCGCTGGCCCAGATCGGCATCAAGGTCTCGATCGAGCAGGGCAACGGCAGCCAGATCATCGCCTCGCACCGCGCCCGCGAGTTCGACCTGCTGATGCCGCTGACCGGCGGCGGCAACATGGCCGATCCGATCGGGTCGCTGCAGAACTTCACGTACAATCCGGACAACAGCCCGAACGGCAATTCCGGCTACTTCACCTGGCGGTCGGCCTGGGACATCCCGGAGTTGACCAAGCTGACGGTGCAGGCCCGTGGCGAGGAGGACCGCGCCAAGCGCGAGGCCCTGTACACCGAGATCCAGAAGCAGTTCCTGGCCAGCGGCCCGGCCATCCTGCCGATGTTCGAGCGGTTCTCGCCGGTGGTGGTGTCCGCCAATGTCGAGAACTTCATCGGCCAGGGCTTCCGCGGCGTCCGTCTCGACATCGTCAAGAAGAAGGCCGAATGACCCGCGACCTGCCGCTGCAGCTGCTGCGCCGCCTGTTCGGCCTGCTGCTCAGCCTGTTCGTCCTCTTGTGCCTCACCTTCGTGATCGGGCGGCTGATGCCGTCCGATCCGGTGGGCGCCATCGTCGGCGAGCTGGCGGACCCGGCGGCCTATGCGGCGATGCGGGCCAAGATGGGCCTGGATCTGCCGATCCCGCAGCAATTCTGGATCTATCTGACCAACCTGCTGCAGGGCGACCTGGGCACCGCGGTGCTGACCGGCAACCCGGTGGTGTCGGACCTGGCCGCCGCCTTCCCGGCGACGCTGGAGCTGGCGACGCTGGCCATCATCCTCAGCGTCGCGGTCGGCGTGCCGCTAGGCCTGCTGGCGGCGCTGTACCGCGACACGCTGCTGGACCAGATCGCCCGGGTGCTGTCGCTGCTGGGCCATTCCCTGCCGGTGTTCTGGTTCGGCATCGTCGGGCTGATCGTGTTCTATGCCGGGCTGCAATGGGTCGACGGGCCCGGCCGGATCGACGTGTTCTACGAGGGCATCGTCGAGCCGCGCACCGGCGCCATCCTGATCGACAGCCTGCTGGCCGGCGAGCACGAGATCTTCTGGAACGCGCTGGGCCACCTGATCCTGCCGGCCTGCATCCTGGCCTATGCCTCGATGGCCTATATCGTCCGCATGACCCGCAGCTTCACGCTGGAGCAGCTGGGCCAGGACTACATCGTTGCCGCCCGGGCCAAGGGCCTGCGCCTGCCGGCCGTGGTCTGGGGCCACATCCTGCCGAACATCGCGGTGCAGCTGGTCACCATCCTGGCGATCTCCTACGGCCATCTGCTGGAGGGGGCGGTGCTGGTGGAGATCGTGTTCTCCTGGCCCGGCATCGGCCAGTACATGACCAACGCGCTGATGATCGGCGACATGAACGCCATCCTGGCCTGCACCCTGCTGATCGGCGTGATCTTCATGATCCTCAACCTCCTGGCCGACGCCGCCTATCTGGCGCTCGACCCTCGCACGCGGGAGGCCCGCTGATGTCGTCGATGCAGGCACAGCAACCGATGGCGCCGGCCGCGGCGGAGCCGACGGCCGGAGGCGCCTGGTCCGCCCAGATCCGCCGCTTCCGGCGCGAGAAGCTGGGCATGGCCGGGCTGGCCGTCATCGCCGTGCTGGTCGTGGTCGCCCTGCTGGCGCCCTGGATCGCGCCCTATGACCCGGCCGTGCAGAACCTCAACAACGTGCTGCAGCCGCCCGGCTGGGGTCATCTCGCCGGCACCGACGAGCTCGGGCGCGACATCTTCAGCCGGCTGGTCTGGGGCAGCCGGATCACGCTGCAGATCGTCGGCACGGTGACGCTGATCATCGGCCCGATCGGCCTGCTGATCGGCGTCGTCGCCGGCTATTGCGGCGGGCGCGTCGACGCCGTGCTGATGCGGGCCACCGACATCGTCCTGTCCTTCCCGTCGCTGGTGCTGGCCCTGGCCTTCGCCGCGGCGCTGGGCGCCGGGCTAGGCACCGCGATCGTCGCCATCTCGCTGACCGCCTGGCCGTCGATCGCCCGGCTGGCGCGGGCCGAGACCCTGGTGGTGCGCCAGGCGGAATACATCGCCGCCGCCCGCCTCTACGGCGCTTCGCATCTGCGCCTGATCGGCCTCTATGTCATGCCGATGTGCATCCCGTCGGTGATCGTCCGCCTGACCCTGTCGATGGCCGGGGTGATCCTGACCGCGGCGGGCCTCGGCTTCCTCGGTCTCGGCGCCCAGCCGCCGGCGCCGGAATGGGGGGCGATGATCTCCAGCGGCCGCAAATTCATGCTCGACGCCTGGTGGGTCTCGGTGATGCCCGGCCTGGCGATCCTGGCGACCAGCCTGGCCTTCAACCTGCTGGGCG
>JAEKLZ010000482.1 GCA_019508225.1 Inquilinus limosus
CCGAATGTCAGACATACGCCTGCTGGCGGAAAACGGGTGGCGAAAGCCGGAAAGGCTGGCATGCGCGCCGGGCGGCCGTTGGCGGCGGGCCGGAACAGCACGACGACATCATAGGCGGAACGGAAAATCCGGGCTAAGAGGCAACGGCATCATTCGGGTGAAAGCGATGATCGAGTTCGGTGTCGATGCGGTGCAGATCGTGTTCAACCCGGCGGGCGGGCATCTGCACGATGTGGTGGTGCGCTGGAACGGACGCGAGATCCGGCCGACGCACCGGGCGCCCTGGATCGACAGCGGCGAGACGCTGCCGGACGACATCCCGCTCGGCCTGCGCAACCTGGCGGGCGACTTCTTCTGCGCCCCCTTCGCCGACAGCGACCTGGACGGCGCACCCGGCCATGGCTGGACCGGCAACGGCCATTGATCGTCTATCAGCGCCATGTCTTCGAGGGCGGCGCCGGGGCGCTGCCGATGGCGCATCACGCCATGATCCGGGCGCCCGGCGGCGCGGCGCTCAGCTTCTCGCCCAAGGCCTTCGGTATCACCCCACCGACCCCGGTCGAGCCCGATCCGGCACGCGGCCGGTCGGTGCTGCACTATCCGCAGCGCATCGCCGGGCTCGAGGCCGTCCGCCTGGCCGACGGGCGGACGATCGATGCCTCGCGCTATCCCTTCGCCGAGAGCCATGAGGACATCGTGCTGCTGGCCGAGGCGCCGGGCTCGACGCTCGGCTGGTCGGCGGCACTGGCGGCGCGCGAGGGCTTCCTGTTCTTCGGGCTGAAGGACCCGCGCCGGCTGCCCTTCACCATGCTGTGGATGAGCAATGGCGGCCTGCCTCGATGGAGCCGAACCCGCTGAACGCCGAGGGCTACCCGACCGCAATCGCGCTGGAGCCGGCGGGCCGGGTCGAGATCGCCTATGCCTTCGGGGCCATCCCGGCCGAGCCGGGCTGGGACCGGGTCGAGGCGATCGGCCATGGCCCCGCAGGGCTCGACCTGCGCATCGCCGGCGGCCCGGCCGTGACGCTGCCCTTCGAGGCGGAGCGCATCGGGCTCTGAGGCGCTTTTTCGCGGGGTGGAAGCTTCCGCGGCCCCCCGGCCGCGATTCGCGCTTGAACCGCGTCCGGTCCTCGCCTTCGATGCTGGGCCGATGTCGTAGGGAAACAGCGTCCATGTCCGCGTCCGATCGTGCCGTCCTTGAGGCCCTGTTCCAGGCCGCGCTCAGCGCCGCCCGCGGATGGCGCGGGCCTTCGAGACGTTGTGGCCGCATCCCTGCGAGGGTCTGGTCGTCACCCGCTACGGCCACGGCACGCCGGCCGACCGGATCGAGGTGGTCGAGGCCGCGCATCCGGTGCCGGATGCCGCCGGCCGGGCCGCCGCCGGCCGCATCCTCGACCTCGCTCGTGCCGCCGGGCCGGACGATCTGGTGGTGTGCCTGATCTCGGGCGGCGCTTCGGCCCTGCTGTCGCTGCCAGCCGAGGGGCTGACCCTGGAGGACAAGCAGACAGTGAACAAGGCACTGCTGCGCTCCGGCGCGCCGATCCAGGAAATGAACGCGGTGCGCAAGGCGATGTCGGCGATCAAGGGCGGGCGCCTGGCGGCGGCCGCGGCGCCGGCGCGGTTGGTCACCTACCTGATCTCCGACGTGCCGGGGGACGAGCCGGGGGTGATCGGCTCCGGCCCCACCGTCGCCGGCGGCGCCGACCCGGAGACGGCTCTGGCGATCCTGCGCCGCTATGACATCCCGGTCTCCGAATCCGTGCAGCGGGCGATCCGCGCCAACACCGCGCCGGCCGCGCTGCCGGCCGCCGATCTGCACATGCTGGCGACGCCGCAGATGGCGCTGGAGGCGGCCGCCGCGAAGGCGCGGGAACTCGGTCTTGCGCCGGTGATCCTGGGCGATGCGCTGGAGGGCGAGGCGCGCGAGGTCGGCCGGGTCCTGGCCGGCATCGCCGAGCAGGCGCTGCGGCACGGCCAGCCGGCGGCGCGGCCCTGCGTGCTGCTGTCGGGCGGCGAGACCACGGTGACGGTGAAGGGGCAGGGGCGGGGCGGCCGCAATGTCGAGTTCCTGCTGGCGCTGACGCTCCAGCTGCAGGGCCGGGCCGGCATTTCCGCCATCGCCTGCGACACCGACGGCATCGACGGGTCGGAGGACAATGCCGGCGCCTGGACAGACGCGGCGACGCTGGCGCAGGGCAAGGCGCAGGGGCTGGCGGCGGCCGAGTTCCTGGCGAACAACGACGCCTACAGCTATTTCGCGGCGCTCGACCGGCTGGTGGTGACCGGCCCGACCCTGACCAACGTCAACGACTTCCGCGCCATCCTGGTGCGGTAGCGCCGGCCAGGGCCGCGCGGCCCGTCCGCGCCTCCCTCCTTTGGGGGCCGCAGATCCGGATCTGATCTTCGCGGCTGCATCGCCGGGTATGAGAAGTTTGACACAAGTCCTGGATGATTGCCGGGCGCGGGCGGTGCGTGTAGAACGCTGAGGCCGGCGTGTGAACACGTGCCTATTATGGGCGTCAGTTTTCCAGCGGCTCAATTTATCGCTGGCGGCCCGGACGGGCGGCCATCGGACAAACAGATTTCGATGGGAGGTCTTCTGTCATGACTGTCAACGCCAGCTCGCTCACCCGCATTTCGGTCGACAGCGGCGGCACCAGCGCCAACAACACCGCCATCAACGCCACGATGTCGGCCGATGGCCGTTATGTCGTGTACCAAAGCGCCTCGACCAACTTGGTCGGCGGCGACGGCAACGGCTTTGCCGACGTGTTCCTGCGCGACACCCTGACCGGCACCACGACGCTGGTCTCGACCGCCACCGGCGGAACACAGGGCAACAATATCTCCAGCCTGCCCCTGATCACCGATGATGGCCGTTTTGTGGTCTTCACCAGCATCGCGAACAACCTGGTCGGCGGCGACAGCAACACCGCCCTCGACGTCTTCATGCGGGACACGCTGACGGGTGTCACCACCCGGGTCTCGACCGCGTCGGACGGCAGCCAGGCCAATGGCGCGTCGCAGAATGTGGACGTCACCGGCAACGGCGCCTTCATCGCCTTCCAGAGCACCGCCAACAATCTGATCGCCGGCGACAGCAACGGCTTCAGCGACGCCTTCGTCAAGAACCTGTCTACCGGCGCCGTCACCCGCATCTCGGTGGCGGATGACGAGTCGCAGGCCAACGGCAACTCCCTCGTGGCCCGGCTGTCCGACGACGGCAACCGCGCCTCCTTCGTCAGCTCCGCCAGCAACCTGACCGGGAACGACAGCAACGGCGCCATCACCGACGTCTTCGTCCGCGACATCGCCGCCGGCACCACCACCCTGGTCTCGGTCGCCACCGACGGCGGGTCGGGGGACAACCAGTCGTTCGGCGCCTCGATCTCCGGCAACGGCCGCTACGTCGTGTTCCAGAGCGACGCGTCCAACCTGGTGGCCGGCGACACCAACGGCACCACCGACATCTTCGTCCGCGACCTGCAGACCAACACGACGACCCGCGTCTCCGCTGCCACCGACGGTACCCAGGGCAACCAGCTCTCGGTCCAGGCGGTGATCTCGGCCGATGGGCGCTATGTCGTCTTCCTCAGCCTCGCCGACAACCTGGTGCAGGGCGACAACAACGGCGTCCGCGACATCTTCCTGAAGGACATGGTGACCGGCAATGTGACGCGCCTGTCCGTCGCCTTCGACGGGTCGGAACTGAACGACCTCTCGAACACGCCCCAGATCTCGGCCGACGGCCATTACGTCACCTTCCAGTCGCAGGCGACCAACACGGGAGTCGGCACCGAGAACAACGGCACCGGCTTCGACATCTTCCGCATCTCGCTGGTGGCCGGAGCCGGGGCCGACCGCATGCTCGGCTCCGACGGCAACGACACCATCGACGGGCTGGCGGGCAACGACATCCTCCTCGGCGGCTTCGGCAACGATTCGCTGGTCGGGGGTGCCGGAGCGGATCAGATCAATGGCGGTGCCGGCACCGACACGGCGGACTACTCGGCGTCCGCCACCGGGGTGGTCGTGGACCTGACGGTCGGCACCGGCACCGGCGGCGACGCCCAGGGCGACACGCTGACCGGCATTGAGAACGTCACCGGCTCGGCCTTCGCGGACCGGCTGCTCGGCGACGGCAACGCCAATACGCTCACCGGCGGCGACGGTGACGACACGCTCCGCGGCGGGGCCGGGGCCGATGCCCTCAACGGCGGCAACGGGTCCGACTTCGCCAACTACCAGGGCTCGGCCTCCGGGGTCACGGTCAACCTGGGGACCGGCATCAACAGCGGCGGCGATGCCCAGGGCGACGTGCTGACCGGCATCGAGAACCTGTACGGGTCGAGCCATGACGACCAGTTGACCGGCAACGAAGCCCGCAACATCATCGGCGGCGAGCTTGGCAACGACACCATCAACGGGAATGGCGGCGACGACAGCCTCTCCGGCGAGGGCGGCGACGACACGCTCAACGGCGGCGACGGCAATGACCGGCTCGTCGGCGGCGACGGCACCGACATCCTCCACGGCAATGCCGACAACGACTCGATCGATGCCGGTGCCGGGAACGACCTCGTCACCGGCGACACCGGCAACGACACCCTCACGGGCGGTGCCGGCGACGACCAGATCATCGGCGGCGCGGGCAATGACTTCATCGAGGGCGGTGCGGGCGCCGACACCATCACCGGCAACGATGGCATCGACACCGCGTCCTATGCCGGCTCCGCGGTGGGGGTGACGGTCGACCTGGCGGCCGGCACCGGCAGCGGCGGCGACGCCCAGGGCGACACGCTGTCGGGTATCGAGCAGGTGCTGGGGTCGGGCTTCAACGACATCCTGACCGGCGACGCCAACGCCAACACGCTGTGGGGCCAGGCCGGCGACGACGTCCTCACCGGCGGCGGCGGCGGCGACGCGCTGAAGGGCGGCGCCGGCAACGACAGCTTCGTCTACGCAGCGCTGTCGGACAGTGCGGTCTCCGGCATCGGCAAGGACACGATCACCGACTTCTCGACCGGCGACAAGATCGACCTGTCGGCGATCGACGCGGACGGCAACTCGGCCGATGGCGACACCGCCTTCACCTTCGGCACCGGCGACTTCACCCGGACCTCGGGCGAGCTGCGGGTGGTCACGGCGGGCGCGATCCAGGTGGTCTATGTCGACGTCAACGGCGACAAGGCGCCGGACTTCGCCATCAACGTCATCTCCGACCACCCGCTCACCGCCGCAGACTTCGTGCTCTGATCTCCGCGACCGCCGCAGCCCTCGTGCTGCGGCGGTCCGCCGGCTCGTTCAGGGCTTGCAGACGCCGCCGGGCCTGTGGCCTGAATGCGCACTGAAATCCGGCTCCGGCCCCTGCTCGCCGCCGTTCAACCAGGCCAGTTTGGCGCGCAGATAGCCGGCCATCGCCTCCATCTCCGCCGCCTTGCGCTCCAGCCGGGCCAGCTGCTCCGCCATCAGCTCGATGCTGCGGGCGCGGGTGATGCCGCCCCGGCGATGCTCCACGCCGATCGCCGCGATCTCCTTCAGCGAGAGGCCCAGCGACTGGGCCATGCGGATCAGCCGGGCCTCGCGCACATGCTCGGCGGAGAACACCTGATAGGGGTTGCGGCCGCCCTTGCCGTTGGTCCCGGGCGCCAGCAGCCCGCGGCGGACATAGAAGCGCACCGTGTCCACGGGCAGCCCGGTCGCCCGCGCGAAGTCCGAGATCAGCATCCTGAGGCTCCGTCGATCACGGTCCTTGACCCTGGACCGCACTCCAGACTTATAGGATCAGCTCCCGTTTTTGTGGAGCACGGACAATTGGACAGGACGGCATTGGTGACCGGCGCCTCGGCCGGCATCGGCGAGGCGACGGTGCGGCGGCTGATCGCTGACGGCTATACCGTCTATGCTGCGGCCCGGCGCACTGACCGGATGGCGATGCTGGCGGCGGCCGGGGCGCGGCTGGTCGCGCTCGACTTGACCGACGATGCGTCGATCGTCGCGGCGGCGGAGCGGATCCGGGGCGAGACGGGGCGGCTGGACCTGCTGGTGAACAACGCCGGCTACGGCAGCTACGGCGCGCTGGAGGATGTGCCGCTGGAGGAGGCGCGCCGGCAGTTCGAGGTGAACCTGTTCGGCGCCGCCCGGCTGTGCCAGCTGGCGCTGCCGATGATGCGGGCGAACAAGAGCGGCCGGATCATCAATGTCAGCTCGATCGGCGGCAAGTCCGGCGAGCCCTTCGGTGCCTGGTATCACGCCACCAAATACGCGCTGGAGGGGCTGAGCGACTGCCTGCGGATGGAGCTGACGCCCTTCGGCATCGACGTGGTGGTGATCGAGCCGGGCGCGATCCGCACCGAATGGGGCGGCATCGCCTTTGGCAGCCTGCTGCGTGTGTCCGGCGGCACCGCTTACGGCCCCTATGCCCGGCGCCACGCCAAGATGTACGAGCGGGCCTCATCCTCCCGTTTCGTGTCCCCGCCCGAGGTCGTGGCGGCGGCCATCGGCCGGGCGGCGGCGGCCCGGCGGCCCCGCACCCGCTATCCGGTCGGCGGCGGCGCCCGGGTTCTCCTGCTGCTGGTCCGCCTGCTCAGCGACCGGATGGCGGACCGGCTGATGTGGCGGATGTCCCAGGCGAATGAGTGACGGCAGGGCGTCAGCCCCGCGGCGCATCCCCCAGGAACTCGGCGATGGCGGCGCCCAGCTCCGGCTTCGCCACCGCACCCATGTGGTTGCCGGGAATGGTGGCGGAGCGGCCCTGCGGCAAGGCGGCGGCCAGATCCGCGGCCGAGCCGTTGTCGTCATCCTCGGCGCCGGCCACCACCAGGGTCGGCACCGTGATCGTCGCCAGGGCTTCGCGCGGCGTGTCGACCGAGGTGCCGAGCACCTGCAGCAGCGCCTCCGGGTCGCCGCCGACGGTCTTCAGGAAGGCCTCGGCCATCCATTCCGGCGTGCCGCGCTGGAAGCTGCCGAGATGGGTCAGGATGTGGCGGAAATAGGCGTTGCGGCCACCGGCGGAAACGATGCCGTCGAGGCCCATCCCGGCCACGATCGCCCGGCCCGGCGCGGCGCCGCGCACCAGCATCCGCACCACCGTCCGGCCGCCCAGGGAATAGCCGCCGAGGTCGTAGTCGGTCAGGCCGAGCTGCTCGACCAGCGCCAGCCCGTCATCGGCCAGGATGTCGCGCGGATAGGCGGCGGGGTCGTGCGGCCGGGCGCTGTCGCCATGGCCGCGCAGGTCCGGCATGATCACGCGGTAGCCCCGCGCGGCAATCGCCTTCGCATGGCCGTAGCGCAGCCAGTTGATCGTGGCGGTCGAGAAGAAGCCGTGGATCAGCACCAGGGGCCGGCCCTCGCCGAGCTCGCGATAGGCGAGGGCAACGCCGTCGCGGCCGTGGAACTGACGGACGGGAAGGTCGGTCATGCCGGATGTCCTTGTGTGCGAAGGTCAGCGGTCGCGCTTGTACGAGAAGGCGTCGGTCAGTCGGGTCATCCCGGCCCGTTCGTAGAAGCCGATCGCCTCGGGCACCGAGATCAGATAGAGGCTGACGCTAGGCCCGAGCTGCCGGCGCGCCTCGTCCAGCAGCCCCTTGCCGACGCCCAGGCCCTGGGTCGACGGGGAGACGGCGAGGTCGGACAGGTAGCAACACCAGGCTGAATCGGTCACGGCGCGCCCGACCCCGACCAGCGGCCGGCCGGGCTGGGCCAGCCGGGCGGTCACGATCAGGTTGGCGCCGTCGATCATCGCCTGCAGCCGCGGCATGTCGTCGACCGGACGGATGCGGCCGAGGCCGGATTCGGCCAGCACGCGCCGGAACTCGGCCACGTCCAGGTCCTGCTCGCGGCCGTAGAGAATGGTGGGGCGTTCGCTCATGGGCCGGAGACTGCACCATCCCCGCCGGAGTCCGGAAGCGGTTTCCGGCGGGCGGAGCCGGACCGGCCGCCAGCGTGTTGATCGGAGAGGCAAACGGTCGGGGAGAGCCGGCATGGGCTTCACCATCCATCCGCTGACGCCGGATCTGTGGCCGGCGCTGGAGGACCTGTTCGGGCCCGCCGGCGCGGTCAATGGCTGCTGGTGCATGCATGGCCGGATCGGCGCCGCCTATCGCCGCCGGCCGCGGGGCGAGAACA
>JAEKLZ010000483.1 GCA_019508225.1 Inquilinus limosus
CAGCCGGGGCGGGAAGGGGAATACGCCGTCGCCCCCGTCGACGAGCCGGTGCCCGAGCCGGTGCTGCGCTGGCAGCGCGAGGTGCATCGGCCCGGGATCTACGACCTCGAGGTGGATACCTCCACGCTGAGCCCTGAGGACTGCGCAGCGGCAATCCGCCGGCGCCTCGACGACCCGGCGCCGCCGTCGGCCTTCCGTCGGCTGGCGGGGCAGGGCTGAGGCCGGGCCGATCAACCCACCCGCAGCGTCGCCCAATCGGCGACGGAGGGGGCGCCACCCGTGTAATGCAGGGTGGTGGCGTCGCCGAACTCGTAGATCACGGCGGTCAGCGTGCAGCCCTTGTCCGGCGACGCGGCCGGGTCCGGCACGATCGAGACCGGCGCCGCCGGATCGTCGCGCGAGGCCAGGGCGGCCTGCACCGCCGCCAGGTCGACCAGCGCCGCGGGATCGGCCAGGCGCCGCTCCAGCGCGGCGCAGCGCAGGACCGAATCCGTGCGCCAATCGTTGCCGATGCCGCCGGACGCAAGGTCCCGGCTGGCCAGCGGGTGGTTGGTGTGCCACAGCCGGTCGGCGCCGGGCTTGTGCTCGGCCTTGGCCCCGGCCGAGCATTCCAGCATGGCGACGCCGTGCCGGTCACCAATGACGTAGTTCTGGCCCGAGGCATGGTCGACCGTGGTCAGGAACCGTGTCGCCGCCGCCCGGTCCGGCTGGGCCAGCGCGCCGCGGACGACGAAGGCGACCGGCAGCCCGGTGCGGCTGTGGCTCAGCTGGATCAGCGTGTTGACACACAGTCCGAAGCCGCGGGCGGTCACGCCCACCAGCCCGATCATGCCGGCGCAGGTGAAGATGTAAGCCGGCCCGCCTGCCGCGTCGGTGACGCGCAGCACCGCCTGCAGCCCCTCGCGCCATTGCGGCAGGTCCAGCGTCTGCGCCACCCGGGCCGGCTGGCCGTCGCGTGGCGCCAGGGCCAGGCTGCTGCAATGGGCCGGCCATTCGGCGCCGCCATACCACCATTCCTCGTCCAGCAGCTGGAGCGCGAAGACGATCTCCTCCGGCTGGCCGGCGCCTTCGGCGATGCCCCGGATCTCGGCGTCCAGCTCCGGCGTCCAGCGGGCGATCGCCAAGCGGAAATCGGTGTCGGCCAGGAAGCGGTCGAGGAAGGCGCCGACTCCGCTGCCGGTCCGCTGCTCGACACGGCGGCTCCAGCGCTCGCGACCATCTCGGCGATCTGCGGCCGCAGCGCCGCGCCATGCGCCCGGCCGCGCTCATGCGGGGTCCCGGCGATATCGCCGGCGCCGGCGATGCTTAAAATCGCGTTTCGACCGGTGCATCATGGTCCCGCGCCGGAACCGCCGCCGACGCCGAGCGTTGCCGGGGACAGGGAGCAGCCCCGACCCTCTTCCGACCCGGACGCGTGCCCGGGCCATCCTGCAACAGGCCGAAGGCCGATCCGGACCCGGAGACGTCACCATGCCCCAGAAGCTCTGCGACATCTGCAAGGAGCGGCCCGCCACCGTGCGCGTCACGGTGCTGCAGAACGGCCAGCGCCGCCAGCTCGATGTCTGCGACTACCACTACCAGCAGCTTTCCCGCCACCAGCGCCCGATCTCGCCGCTTGAGGCGCTGGTCCGCGGCTCCGGGCTGGAGGATTTCTTCGGCCAGACCGTGCCCGCCGGCGGCACGCCGCGGCGCGGACCGCCCGGGCCGGAGCAGGCGGCCCTGAACCTGCAGAGCCATTTCAGCCAGCAGGCGAAGGAGCTGCTGCAGCGCGCCGCCGAGCGGGCGGTCCAGTTCGGCAAGAAAGAGGTCGACACCGAGCACCTGCTGTACGAGCTGGCGGAGAGCGAGGTGATCCAGGCGATCCTGCGGCGCTTCAAGATCTCGCCGGAGGAGCTGCGCGCCTATATCGACCAGAACGCCGTGCGCGGCACCGAGCCGGCCGGGCCGCGCACCGAGATCGGTGTGTCGCCGCGGATGAAGGCGGCGCTGGACCAGGCCTTCCTGATCTCGCGCCAGCTCGGCCATTCCTATGTCGGGCCGGAGCACATGCTGCTGGGCCTGGCCCAGGTGCCGGAGAGCTTCGCCGGCAACCTGCTGCGGAAGTACGGGCTGACCCCGCAGGCGCTGCGGCAACAGACCGTGCGCACCGTCGGCACCGGGGCCGAGGAGGGACGGGTCGAGGGCCCGTCGAACACGCCGCAGCTCGACAAGTACAGCCGCGACCTGACCGTCCTGGCGCGCGAGGGCAAGCTGGACCCGGTGATCGGCCGGTCGAAGGAGGTCGAGACCACGATCGAGATCCTGGCCCGGCGCAAGAAGAACAACCCGGTGCTGATCGGCGAGCCCGGCGTCGGCAAGACCGCGATCGTCGAGGGGCTGGCGCAGCGCATCGTCAACAACGAGGTGCCCGACACGCTGCGCGGCAAGCGGCTGGTCGAGCTCAGCGTCAACAGCCTGGTCGCCGGCTCGAAGTTCCGCGGCGAGTTCGAGGAGCGGGTCAAGCAGGTGATGGACGAGATCGCCGAGCACCGCGACGAGCTGCTGCTGTTCATCGACGAGGTCCACACCATCGTCGGCGCCGGCCAGGGCGGCGGCGAGGGCGGCCTGGACGTCGCCAACACCTTCAAGCCGGCGATGGCGCGCGGCGAGCTGAACCTGATCGGCGCCACCACGCTGAACGAGTACCAGAAGCACATCGAGAAGGACGCGGCGCTGGAGCGGCGGTTCCAGCCGGTCTTCGTCGCCGAGCCGACGGTGGAGCAGACGGTCAACATCCTGCGTGGCCTGCGCGACCGGCTGGAGGGTCACCACAAGGTGACGATCCAGGACCAGGCCTTCGCCGCCGCGGCGGAGTTGTCGGACCGCTACATCTCCGGCCGCTTCCTGCCGGACAAGGCGATCGACCTGATCGACCAGGCGGCGGCCCGGGTGCATCTGTCGACCACCTCGCGCCCGGCCGAGATCCAGGAGCTGGAATCGGAGGTGGAGCAGCTGAAGCGCGAGCACGCCTACGCCAATTCGCGCAAGCGCTTCGACCGGGCCAAGGCCTTCGAGGAGCAACTCGCCGAGAAGGAGAAGACGCTGGCGGAGCTGACCGATGCGTGGAAGCACCGCATCGGGTCCAGCACCGCCGAGGTCACGGTCGAGCACATCGCCGAGATCGTGTCGAAGCTGACCGGCATCCCGGTCACCGAGCTGACGGCGGAAGAAAAGGCCAAGCTGCTGCAGATGGAGGAGCGGCTGCACCGCCGGGTGATCGGGCAGGAAGAGGCGATCCAGGCGGTCAGCGACGCCGTCCGCCTGTCCCGCGCCGGGCTGCAGCACGGCCAGCGGCCGATCGCCAATTTCCTGTTCCTGGGCCCGACCGGCGTCGGCAAGACCGAGCTGGCCAAGGCCCTGGCCGAGGCGGTGTTCGGCGATGAGGACGCCATCATCCGCGTCGACATGAGCGAGTATATGGAGCGCCATGCCGTGTCCCGGCTGATCGGCGCCCCGCCCGGCTATGTCGGCTATGACGAGGGCGGCCAGCTGACCGAGCGGGTGCGCCGCCGGCCCTACAGCGTGATCCTGCTGGACGAGATCGAGAAGGCCCATCCCGACGTCTACAACGTGCTGCTGCAGGTGTTCGACGATGGCCGCTTGACCGACGGCAAGGGCCGGGTGGTCGATTTCAGCAATTCGCTGATCATCGCCACCTCGAACCTCGCCTCCGACATCATCATGGGGCGGCAGAGCCGGATCGGCTTCAACGCCGGCAGCAACGGCGTCAAGGGCGACGTCATGGGCGTGCTGCGCCAGCATTTCCGGCCGGAGTTCCTGAACCGGATCGACGAGATCATCATCTTCCACGCCCTGACCAACGACCAGATCAAGCAGATCGTCCGGCTGCAGCTGGACGGGGTCATCGCCACGGCGCGCGGCCAGGACATCGACCTGGTGATCGATGACACGCTGGTCGACCACCTGGCCGCCGAGGGCTACCAGCCGGAATATGGCGCCCGCGAGCTGCGGCGCCAGATCCGCCAGCTGGTCGAGACCCGGCTGGCCAAGGGCATGCTGAAGGGCGAGGTGAAGGAGGGCGACCGCGTCGTCTTCCGCTACGACCAGGGAGAGGTCAGCTACCAGGTCGAGGCCAAGACGCCGGCCAAACCGGCCAAGCCCGCCAAGGCGAAGGCCGCGAAACCGGCCAAGGCCAAGCCAGCCGGCAACGGCAAGGCGGCTCCGGCCAAGCGAGCCGCCCCGGCCAAGGGCAAGGCAGCGGGGACGGGCAAGGGGCCGGCCAAGAGCGGCCCTTCGTCGCGCGCCCGGGGCTGATTTCCGGGCATCTGCCCGCCTTTTGAGCAGGCGCGGGCCCGGCAAGCGGGCCGCACCCGCGCCTGACTCAACCGACGCATGCGTGCGGCCGGCCCTCGATCGCAACTTCCCGCTGGCACTCGGCCGCCGACCCGCCGATAACAGCCGCTCGATTTGGTCCGAGGGTTGGATACATGATCGCGCGCGTCATCGCCGTGGAGCCATTCGACATCGTCGTGTTCGGCGCGACGGGAGACCTGTCCCAGCGGAAGCTGCTGCCGGCGCTGTATGAGCGTGACAAGGCCGGGCAGGTGCCGCATGAGGCCAGGATCATCGGCACGTCCCGCCGGCCGCTGTCCGATGCCGAGTTCCGGGACTTCGCCCGCAAGGCGATCCTGGAGCATGTGCCGTCGGCGGAGCAGAGCGGCACGGTGCTGGAGGATTTCCTGGCCCGGCTGTCCTATGTCCCGGTCGATGTCGCGGCCGGCGAGGGCTGGGACGGGCTGGGCGAGGCCCTGGGCAACGACGCCCAGCGCATCCGCATCTTCTATCTCGCCACCTCGCCAGACCTGTTCGGGGACATCTGCGAACAGCTGGGCGCGCACGGCCTGGTGACCGAGCGGGCCCGCGTCGTGGTCGAGAAGCCGATCGGCAAGGACCTGGACTCGGCCCGCGCGCTGAACGATGCCATCGGCAAGGTCTTCCCCGAGGAGTCGATCTACCGCATCGACCATTACCTCGGGAAGGAGACGGTGCAGAACCTGATGGCGCTGCGCTTCGCCAACGCCCTGTTCGAGCCGCTGTGGAACGCGTCGCACATCGACCATGTCCAGATCACCGTGGCCGAGAGCCTCGGGGTCGAGGGCCGCGCCGGCTACTATGACGGCGCCGGCGCGCTGCGCGACATGGTGCAGAACCACATCCTGCAGCTGCTCTGCCTCGTCGCCATGGAGCCGCCGACCTCGATGGAGGCCGCGGCGCTGAGCGACGAGAAGCTGAAGGTGCTGAAGGCGCTGAAGCCGATCACCGAGGGCATGGTGAACAGCGCGACCGTGCGCGGCCAGTATCGCGCCGGCGCCTCGGCCGGCGGCGCGGTGCCGGGCTATCTCGAGGAGCTCGGCAACACCACCAGCCCCACCGAGACCTTCGTCGCGCTGAAGGCGCAGATCGACAACTGGCGCTGGGCCAACGTCCCGTTCTACCTGCGCACCGGCAAGCGCCTGGCGGCGCGGATGTCGGAGATCGTCGTCACCTTCCGTGCCATCCCGCATTCGGTGTTCGACGAGTCGGCCGGCCTGATCTCGCAGAACCACCTGGTCATCCGCCTGCAGCCCGACGAGGGCGTGAAGCTGTGGCTGATGATCAAGGATCCGGGGCCGGGCGGCATGCGGCTGCAGCATGTGCCGCTGGACATGAGCTTCGCCAAGGCCTTCAACGTGCGCAATCCGGACGCCTATGAGCGGCTGGTGATGGACGTCGTGCGCGGCAACCAGAGCCTGTTCATGCGCCGCGACGTGGTCGAGCAGGCCTGGACCTGGGTCGACCCGATCATCGAGGCCTGGAAGGCGTCGAAGGAGCCGCCGAAGCCCTACACCGCCGGCACCTGGGGCCCGTCCGCCGCGATCGCCCTGATCGAGCGCGACGGCCGCACCTGGCACGAGGACGAGGACTGAGCCATGCCGATCGCGCGTCACGACTTCCCGACCAAGGAGGCGCTCGCCGATGCCCTCGCCGGGCATGTCGCCGACGCGCTGACGGCGCGGCTGTCGCGCACCGGTCGGGCCGCGCTCGCCGTCTCCGGCGGGCGCACCCCGACCCGGTTCTTCGAGGCGCTGTCGCGGAAGCCGGTCGAGTGGGCACGGGTCGACGTCACCCTGGTCGACGAACGCTGGGTGGGCGAGGAGTCGGACCGCTCCAACGCCGCGCTGGTCCGGCAGCATCTGCTGCAAGGCTCGGCCGCGGCGGCCAATTTCGTGCCGCTGCATGTCGATACGCCGACGCCCGAGGACGGCACGGCGCAGGTGACGGCAAGCATCGCCGCGCTGGCGCAGCCCTTTGCCGCTGTGGTGCTGGGCATGGGCGATGACGGCCACACCGCCTCCTTCTTCCCCGGCGGTGACCGGCTGGCGCAGGCGCTGGACCCTACCCCGGGGCAGCTCCTGGAGACCATGCGGGCGCCGGCGGCGGGCGAGCCGCGCATCACCCTGACGCTGCCGGTCTTGCTGGCGGCGGACACTCTGTGCCTTCATATCGAAGGGGCGGGCAAGCAGCGCGTCCTGGAAGCGGCCCTGGTCAGCGGCCCGGCCGAGGCGATGCCGATCCGCGCCGTGCTGACCCGGCGCCCGGTCGAGATCTTCTGGTGCCCGTAGAGGCACCGCCGGAAGGCTAATAAAAAACTTCAACATAATGTGCTAACGTATTGATCATGGCGCATGATCGGGTCGGAGGATGCTGTCTGGCCTGATCGGCGGCGAGACAGTGACCTAAGGAGCCAGCCCGATGGTGCAAGCCCGCATTGCCGAGGTGACCGAGCGGATCGCGCGGCGCAGCCACGACGCCCGGTCCGCGTATCTCGACCGCATCGCCAAGGCGGCTGAGGCCGGCCCGGCCCGGCGGCGCCTGGGCTGCGCCAACTTCGCCCATGGCTTCGCCGCCTGCGGCATCGACAAGGGCGCGCTGCGCGAGGGCGAGGGACCGAACCTCGCCATCGTCACCTCCTACAACGACATGCTGTCGGCGCATCAGCCCTTCGAGCGCTATCCGGACCTGATCCGGCAGGCGGCGCGGGCGGTCGGCGGCACGGCGCAGGTGGCGGG
>JAEKLZ010000484.1 GCA_019508225.1 Inquilinus limosus
GCCGGGCTGCGGCCGGTGGTGGTGGACGAGGCCGCCAAAGGCGGCGGCCAGATCTACCGCCGCCAGCCGGACGGCTTCACCCGCGACGCCAAAACCCTGTACGGCACCGAGGCGGCCAAGGCCACGGCGCTGCACCGGACCATCGACGGGCTGGCCATCGACCACCGGCCGCAGACCCTGGTCTGGAACATCGAGGCCGGGGCGCTGGACCTGCTGCGCGACGGCCAGGCCGAGCGCCTGCCTTACAGCCACCTGATCCTGGCCACCGGCGCGACCGACCGGATCCTGCCGATCCCCGGCTGGACCCTGCCAGGCACCTACAGCCTCGGCGCGGCGCAGGTGGCGCTGAAGTATCAGGGCTGCGGCATCGGCCGGCGCGTCGCCTTCATCGGCACCGGCCCGCTGCTGCCGCTGGTCGCCTCGCAATATCTCAAGGCCGGGGCGGAGGTCGTGGCGGTGCTGGACACCGCCCGGCACGCCGACAAGCTGGCCGCCCTGCCCGGCCTGCTGCGCGGCCCGGCGGTCCTGGCCAAGGGGCTGCGCCTACTGGCGGCGCTGAGGGCTGGTGGCGTGCCGCTGCGCCACGGTGTCCGGCCGCTGCGCATCCTGGGGACCGAGCGGGTCGAGGGGCTGGTCTGGCATGATGGCGAGCGCGAACACCGCATCGACTGCGATGCCGTCGCCTTCGGCTATGGCCTGCGATCCGAGACCCAGTTGGCCGATCTGGCCGGCTGTCGCTTCCGCTTCGACCCGCTGAACCGTGCCTGGCTGCCCGAGCGCGATGCCGCCGGCCGCAGCAGCGTGCCGGGCGTCTACCTGGCCGGCGACGGCGCCGGCATCGCCGGGGCGGACGCGGCGGAGCTGGCCGGCGAACGCACAGCCCTGGCGCTGCTGCAGGATCTCGGCCGGCCGGTCGACATGGCCTGCGCAGCGCGGCTGGAGGCCAAGCTGGCCGCGATCGGAAAATTCCGCCAGGGGCTGGAGCGCGCCTTCCCCTTCCCCACCGATTGGGGCTCCACGGCGCCGGACGACCTCGTGATCTGTCGCTGCGAGGAGGTGCAGGCCGGCACGCTGCGCGCCACCGCCACCCGCTGGGGCACGCCGGAGCTGAACCGGCTGAAGGCGCTGTGCCGCGTCGGCATGGGCCGCTGCCAGGGCCGGATGTGCGGCGCCGCGGCGGCCGAGATCCTGGCCGCCCATCGCGGCGTGCCGGTCGAGGCGGTCGGGCGGCTGCGCGGCCAGGCCCCGGTCAAGCCGATCCCGATCGCGATCGAGGATGCGCCGGAGGCAGCGGCATGATGAGAGCTGTTACTCGTCGCGCATCCTTCATTGCCTCTCCCGCTTGCGGGAGAGGTCGGGCTCGCGCAGCGAGACCGGGTGAGGGCGGCTCGGCCGCGACGCCAGGGCCGACATTTCAAGACCGGGCGGATCATGTGTTCGCTCGCGGCGCAGCCGTGCTTTCGGCAAGGCCGCGATCCCCTCCCCCGGACATCCTTCGGATGTCCGACCTCTCCCGCAAGCGGGAGAGGCAATCTGTTCCTATGGCCACCGGCGGCATCGTCGGAGCCGTCGCATGACCGCCACCCAGCGCATCACCACCGATGTCGCCATCATCGGCGGCGGCATCGCCGGCGCGGCCGCGGCCCTGGCGCTGCGGCGCATGGGAATGTCGGTGCTGCTGCTGGAGCGCGGCTTCTGCGGCGCCCAGGCCAGCGGCGTGAACTATGGCGGCGTCCGCCGCCAGGGCCGGCCGCCGGAGCAGATCCCGCTGTCGCAGCGCGCCCATGCGATCTGGCAGCGGCTGCCCGAGACGATCGGCATCGACGGCGAGTACATCCGCTCCGGCCATCTCAAGCTGGCGCGCAGCGAGGCCGACCTCGCGGTGCTGGAGGCCTATCGGGACCGGGTGCACGACCTCGGCCTCGGGCTCGAGATCGTCGCCGGCAACGCCTTCCGCGCCCGCTGGCCCTGGCTGGGCGACCGGGCCATCGCCGGGTCCTGGTGCCCGGCCGACGGCCATGCCAATCCGCGGCTGGTGTCGCCCGGCTTCGCCCGCGCCGCGCGCAAGGCCGGGGCCGACATCCGCGAGCAGACCGCCGTCCACGAGGCCGTCCGGGACGGCGACGGCTTCCGCCTGCTGGCCGGCGACGGGCTGGAGATCCGGTCGCGCCTGCTGCTGAACTGCGCCGGCGCCTGGTCCGGCCGCTTTGCCACCGCCTTCGGCGAGACGGTGCCGCTGGAAGCGGCCCATCCCAACATGGCGGTGACCGAGCCGCTGCCGCGGCTGATGGACATCAATGTCGGGGTCGAGGGCGGCAGCATCTATGCCCGCCAGGTCGAGCGCGGCAACTGCATCATGGGCGGCGGCCGCGGCATCACCCTGGACGAAGACCGTGCCCGGCCCGGCCGCAGCGCCATCGGCGCGCTGCTGCGCCAGGCGGCGGAGCTGTTCCCGGCCCTGCGCGGCGCCCAGGTGATCCGGTTCTGGAGCGGGGTCGAGGGCGACACGACCGACCGCAACCCGGTGCTGGGGCCGAGCCGAACCACACCAGGGCTGATCCACGGCTTCGGCTTCTCCGGCGCCGGCTTCCAGATCGGGCCGGCGGTCGGCGAGGTGCTGGCCGAGCTGGCGCGCGACGGCCGCAGCACCACCCCGATCGAGGCCTTCGACATCGGCCGCTTCGCCGGCCCCACGACGGACACGACGGCGGCCTGAGCATCAACAATCAAAACAGGAGAGAGCGACATGAACGGACGGATCACGGCGGCGCTGCTGGCCACGACGGCGCTGCTGGCCTCGGGCGCGGCGATGGCGGAGACCAAGACCCTCTATATCGGCATGAATGGCGGCGACATGGAGAAGGCGTTCACCGAGCACGTCTTCCCCGCTTTCGAAAAGGCCAACGACGTCAAGGTGGTGGTCGTGCCCGGCACCTCCTCCGAGATCCTGGCCAAGGCGACGGCGGCCAAGGACAATCCGCAGATGCACCTGATCTTCCTCGATGACGGGGTGATGGTGCGGGCGATCGGCATGGGACTGTGCCAGAAGACCGAGCCCGACCCGGTGCTGGACGAGCTGTACCCCGCCGCCCGGATCAAGGACGACATGGCCACCGGCGTGACGCTGGGCCTGACCGGCCTGGGCTACAACACCAAGATGTTCCAGGAGGAGGGCTGGGCCGCCCCGACCTCCTGGATGGACCTGGCCGACCCGAAATTCGAGGGCAAGGTGGTGTTCCAGTCGCTGTCGAGCAGCACCTACGGGCTGCACGGCTTCCTGATGTTCAACCGGATCCAGGGCGGCAGCGAGGCGAGTGTCGAGCCCGGCTTCGGCAAATGGGCCGAGACCATCGGCCCGAACGTGCTGGAGTACATCCCCAGCTCGGCCAAGCTGTCGGAGATGGTGCAGACCGGCGAGGCCGCGATCTTCCCGCTGACCCCGACCGCGATCGCCGGCATGCAGAACAAGGGCATCCCGGTGGCCTATGCCCAGCCCAAGGAAGGCGGCGTGCTGCTGATGGTGACGCAATGCGTCGTCGCCGGGAACACCGAGCCGGCGCTGGCGCAGAAGCTGGCGCATTACCTGCTGAGCGCCCAGGCCCAGGACCCCGCGCTGCAATTTGGCGGCCAGATCCCGTCCAACAGCAAGGTCGCCGGCGCGACGCCGGAGGCTGCCAAGATGCTGACCGAGTTCCGCGGCTATCTCGATCACGCCATCGTGCTGGATTGGGACCAGATCAACGCCCACCGGCCTGAGTGGAACGACCGCTGGAACCGGACGGTGGAGCGGTAAGCGTTCGTCCTCCAACCACCCCCATCGTCATCCCCGCGAAAGCGGGGATCTCGTCAGGATCGCACCGAGATCCCGTGTCTGCGCAGCGGCACTACGCGCCGCAGCGCGCACGGGATGACGGGTTGAGGGTTGGCCTTCAGTCCATCCCGAGCGCCCGGCGGACGAAGGTCTGCAGTTCGGCCACCAGCGCGGCCACGTCGGTGCGGCCACCGGCGATCGCGTGGTCGACGCCGCCATGGAAGGCATAGAACAGCAGCACCGCCGTCATCTCGGGGTCCTCCACCGCCCAGGCGCCGGCCGCGGCGCCGTCGCGCAGCAGCTCGACCAGGCCGCGGACCGGCTCCATATGGCCGTCGACACGGCGCTGGCGCGGCAGGAAGTCGGGCGTGTGGAACAGCACGTCGTGCAGCTCGACCTGGTCGAGATAGCCGCGCACGCCGCCCTCCAGCCAGGCGGCGAGCTGGCCCGACCAGTCGGCCGGGTCGCGTTGCGCCCTGGCGGTGGCGATGCGGGCGCCGAACCGCTCGCCGAAGCGCTGGCGCAGCGCCTCGATCAGCGCCTCCTTGCCGGCGAAGTAGAGATAGAAGGTGCCCTTGGCCACGTCCGCCGCGGCGACGATGTCGTCGATGCTGGTGCCGGCGATGCCCTTGCGCAGCACCAGCGCCTCGCCTGCGTCCAGCAATTCGCGCCGACGCACCTCGGACGGCTTGGTCCGGGGCCGGCCCGGCCCCGCTTCGGCGGCCGCCGGCCGGCGTCTGCGCATCTGGCTCTCGATCATCGCCGCACTCTGCGTCGATCCGGCGGCGGGATGCAACCTCGACCCGCCGCGCTCTTGCAGGCCACCGGCCATCCATGTTACCGGTCACATCAATAAGAACGACAAATCGACCTCAGGCCATGGGGAGGGCCGACATCGTGCTTGCCGTCGATTGCTTTCGCCCGACCTGCCCGCGCATCCAGCGCTTCCGATGATGCGCCGCATGGCCTGCCCTGTCCGCTGCGCAGCCGCCCGCAAGGTCCGGGATCCGCGGTCCCGCCGGCGCACGGTCCGGCGTGACACGGCCGCACGGCCGATCGAGAGCCATCCCATGCCCAAGCGTTCCCTCCGGCCCACCATGCGCGACGTCGCCCGTCTCGCCGGGGTCTCGCCGATGACCGTGTCCCGGGTGCAGGCCGGCAGCAGCCGGGTGGCGCCGGAGACCCGCGACCGCATCCGCCAGGCGATCGCGCAGCTCGGCTATGTCGACGACAAGGTCGCCGGGCTACCAGCTGCTGATCGGCTACACCCTCTATCGCGTGAGCGAGGAGGAGGCGCTGGTGCGGGCGATGCTGGAGCGCCGGCCGGAGGCGATCGTCCTGGCCGGCATGCATCATACAGAGGCGGCGCGGACCATGCTGCGCAGCGCCGGCATCCCGGTGGTCGAGATCTGGGACTGCGGCGCCGCCGCCCCGATCGACCGGGCCGTCGGCTTCTCCAACATCGAGGCCGGCCGGGCCGCGGCGCGGCACCTGATCGCGCTGGGACACCGCCGGATCGGCGGCATCGGCCCGGCTGTCGGCGGCGCCTCCCACGATTTCCGCGGCGAGGCCCGGCTGGTCGGCTTCACCGAGGTGCTGCACGAGGCCGGACTGCCGGCCGACGCCGTGGTCCATCGCGGCCACGTGCCGGTGTCCTTCGCCGGCGGGGCCGCCGCCATGGCCTATCTGCTCGACACCGCCGGGCCGATCGATGCCGTCTTCGCGGTCTCGGACCTCGCCGCCGTCGGCGCCCTGATGGAGTGTCACCGCCGCGGCATCTCCGTGCCGGGGCAGATCTCGATCATGGGCTTCGGCGATTTCGAGATCGGCGGGCAATGCGTGCCGGCGCTGTCGACCATCCGGATCGATGCCGAGGGCATCGGCCGGCGCGTCGGCGAGCTGCTGCTGCGCATTCTCGAGGCCAAGGACGATACGGCGGCACCGCCCCGGGTGATCGATGTCGGCTTCGAGATCGTCGATCGGGGCTCCACCGCCAGGAGACCCGCCTGAAAACCCCGCTTCCGGCCGTCCGGAAGCCACCAGCAAGACGGCACAAGCCGCCGCTTCCATTCCTCTGTTCTGGGAGAAGTTCCATGCCCAAGATCGGTCTCCGCCACCTCATGGCGGGTTGTGCTCTGACCCTCGGCCTCGCCACCGCCCTGCCCGCCCTGGCGCAGGACACGCTCACCGTCTGGGTCACCAAGGGGTTCTACAAGGGCGAGGACGCCGCCCTGACGGACCTGATCGACCGCTACCAGAAGGCCACCGGCGTCAAGGTCGACCTGTCGCTGTACTCGACCGAGGACTGCATCGTGAAGTCGGTCGCAGCGGTCGAGGCCGGCACGCCGCCCGATGTCGGCTACTGCACCACCTATGATTTCCGCACCACCGGCCAGTGGGCCTTCGAGGGCCGGCTCGAGGATGTCAGCGACGTCCTCAATCCGATCAAGGATCAGTTCCAGCCGGACGCGCTGGCCACCACCTTCCTGATGAACGGCAAGACCGGGCAGAAGGCCTATTACGCCTTCCCGATCGAACGCCAGACCATGCACATCTTCTACTGGAAGGACATGCTGCAGGACGCCGGCTTCAGCGAGGCCGACATCCCGACCGAGTGGAACGCGTACTGGGACTTCTGGTGCGACAAGGTGCAGGCCGGCCTGCGCGCCAAGGGCAAGCGCATCTACGCCATCGGCCATCCGATGAGCGTCGCCGCGTCCGATACCTTCTTCAGCTTCCTGACCTGGGCCAACGCCTACAACGTCAAGATCGTCGACGAGAGCGGCAAGATCGTGCTCGACCAGCCGGAGAACCGGGCGGCGATGATCGAGGCGGTGAAGGGCTACAGCTCGATCTTCACCCGCGGCTGCACCCCGCCCTCCTCGGTCAACTGGCTCGACACCGACAACAATGTCAACTTCCACAACAAGACTACAATCCTAACCCACAACGCCACGATCTCGATTCCCAGCAAGCATCTGGACGATTCGACCAACCAGACGCTGACCGAGGAGCAGCGGGCCCAGGCGAAGAAGAACTACGAAGAGAACATCCGCACCACCCTGTTCCCGAAGAAGCCGGATGGCGGGACGCTGCCGAACCTGGCCGCGACCAAGACCGCGGTGATCTTCGCCGACTCCAAGAACAAGGCGCGGGCCAAGGAGTTCATGGCCTTCATGCTGAAGGACGAGAACCTGACGCCCTTCGTCGAGGGCTCGGTCGGCCGCTGGTATCCGGTGACCAAATCCGGCGCCGCCCGGCCGTTCTGGACTGATGGCAGCGACCCGCACCGCGCGGTGGTGTCGAAGCAGTTCACCGGGGGCACTGTGCCCTTCCCCTTCGTCTACAACTACCACTTCACCACGGTGAATGCGGAGAACGTCTGGGCCAAGGCGCTGAACCGCGTGGTCCAGGACGGCGTCTCGCCCGACCAGGCGGTCGATGAGATGATCGCCCGGATCAAGGAAATCGCCGGTTAAGGACCGACCTGCCGGCCCGGCCCGTGCGGAACGCCGCGCGGGCCGGGCCGCAGCCCTTTCTGAGAGAGGACCAGCCGATGACCGCGACCACGGTCCATGCGATCCCGGCCGCCGCCCATCGCAGCCACCGCCGCATCTGGGCGACCTGGGGGGCGATCATGCTCATCCCCTATATCGCCGTGTTCCTGGTGCTGGTGGCCTATCCGGTCGGCTACGGCCTCTATCTCGGCGCCAACCCAGCCAGCTACCGGCGCCTGTTCGCCGACCCGATCTTCCTGACCGCGGCGGTCAACACCATCCTGTTCCTGCTGATCGCCGTGAACGTGAAGATGGTGATCGCGCTCGGCCTGTCCGGCTTCTTCGCCGTGCCGCGCTGGTGGATCCGGCTGCTGCTGGTGCTGTTCATCCTGCCCTGGGCGGTGCCGTCGATCCCGACCATCCTGTCGTTCCGGGTGATGCTCAACCCCGAGACCGGCATGATCAACCAGCAGCTGTTCCAGCTGTTCGGCATTTTCGAAGGACCGCCCTGGCTGACCAACCCCTGGCTGGCCTTCTTCTGCACGGTCGTGGTCCATATCTGGAAGTCGCTGCCGTTCTGGACCCTGATCCTGCTGACCGGGCGCCTCGCCATCGCCCGCGACCTCTACGAGGCCGCCTCTGTCGACGGCGCCTCGCGCTGGCAGCGCTTCCGCTTCGTCACCTGGCCGTCGGTGGCGGCGCTCTACGTCACCTCGACCATCCTGTCGACGATCTGGACGCTGGGCGACTTCAACAGCGTCTACCTGCTGACCGGCGGCGGCCCGAACGACAGCACCCAGGTGCTGGCCACGCTCGGCATCCGCTACCTGCGCAACAACGCCCTCGACCTCGGCGTCGCCTCGATCATCGTCGCCATGCCGCTGGTCCTGCCGCTGGTCTTCGTCATGGTGAAGCGCCTGTCCAAGGGAGGCGAAGCATGAAGCGGTGGCTGAACGAAGCGGTTCTGGTCCTGATCGCCGTCCCGGTGGTGCTGTGGACGATCGTGCCGCTGTACCACCTGTTCGTCCTGGCCATCTCGCCACAGGACGCGGTTTTGGCCGGGACGCTGTGGCCGGAGCACCCGACCTTCTCCAACTTCCTCACCGTGTTCCGGCAGCAGCACTACTATCTCAGCAACTTCTGGCTGCAGCTCGGCAACAGCTTCTTCATCGCGGTCACCACCGGGGTCGCGACCCTGTTCGTCGCCACCTGCGCCGCCTTCGCCATCAGCCGGCTGCGCGTCAAGGGCGGCCGCCAGGTGATGAACCTGGCGCTGGCCACCTATCTGATCCCGGCCGCCTTCCTGGCGGTGCCGATGTACAAGACCATGGGCTCCTACGGCCTGCTCGACACCCAGACCGCGCTGATCCTGGCGATGATCGCGCTGGCCTCGCCCTATGCCATCTGGGTGCTGAAGCAGGCCTCGGACAAGCTGCCGCGCGAGCTGGACGAGGCGGCGATCATGGACGGCGCCAGTCCGCTGCAGATCTTCCGCCTGGTCTATCTGCCGCTGATGCGCCCGTCGCTGGTGGCGATCGGCATCTACGCGCTGATCCTGGCCTGGAACGAGTACCTCTACGCCTTCCTGCTGCTGTCGAGCGAGAAGGCGGCGCCGCTGTCGGTCGGGCTGGGGCTGTTCCTGTCGGCCGACGATTCGCCGTGGAACCTGCTGATGGCGACCGGGCTGATCTACGCCGTGCCGCCGGCGGTGATCTATTATGTCTTCCGCAACGCCATGACCAGCGGGCTGACGGCGGGGGCGGTGAAGGGCTGACGCATCACCGCCCCTCGCGTTCAGACCAGCGTCACCCGGCCGGTCGACAGCTCATAAAGGCCGCCGACGACCTTGACCTTGCCTTGCTTGACCAGTCCGGAGACGACCGGGTCGCCGGTGACCAGGAGCTGGACGTTGCGGCGCACGTTCTCGGTGATGGCGTCGGCGAGCAGATCCGGCCCGCCCTTGGCCTTCGCCGCCTCGACCGCCGGCTTGATCGAGTTGACCAGTCCCGGCAGATGGCCCGGCAGCTTGGTGCCGTCCTTCAGCACCTTGATCGTCGCGTCGACCGCGCCGCAGTTGCTGTGCCCCAGCACCATGATCAGCGGAATGTTCAGGATCAGTGCCCCGTATTCGAGGCTGGCGAGCCCGTCGTCGTTCAGGAAGTTGCCGGCCACCCGGACCACGAAGAGATCGCCCGGCCCCTGGTCGAAGGCCAACTCCGGCGCGACGCGGGAATCGGCGCAACTAAGGATCGACGCGAAGGGATACTGGGCCGCCACCCGCGCGGCGCGACCAGCCGAATAGTCCTTCTGCTCCGGCGCATTCGCGACATAGCGGGCATTGCCATCGAGCAGGCGCTTCAAGGCCTCGTCGGCGGAGATGGCGTTCGACGGGCTCTGCGGCGGGGCGGCGGCGCAGGCCGACAGGGCCGCGCCGGCGGACAGGAGAGCCGCCCCGCCGGCGAGGATGCCGCGGCGCGAGATCGGCAACGGCAATGGATCCGCCGGAGCGGAACAATGTCGATCACACATGAAAATTCCTTTCTAAAATGCAAGCCGATTCGCACGAATCGACATGAAGAGAGTTTTCTTTCTTGCCCGCAAAATGGAAAGCCCAAATCCGCAGGGATCGGTCCCGGCCCTGGCGCGCATAAAAAAGGGCGGCCAAAAGGCCGCCCTGGATCGCCGGAGGGTTACCCGCCTTACTTCGGCGTCGCCTCGGTCATGATCTGCTGCCGCGCCACCGCCAGCAGCGCGTCCATCTTCTTGCGCAGCCGGTGGTCGGACAGGTCGACGTCGTGGATCTTCAGGTCGGCATAGACCTTGTCGTGCACGTCCTCGTCGGTCTGCTTCTCGAAGTCGGACATGATGACCTCCTTCGCATAGGCCTCGGCGTCGGCGCCGGTCTTGCCCAGCAGCTCCGCCGCCCACAGGCCCAGCAGCTTGTTGCGCCGGTTCTGGATCCGGAACAGGAGCTCCTGGTCGTGCTGGAACTCCGCCTCGAAAGCCTGGCCCCGCGAGTCGAACGTCGTCATGCCGTTTCCTTCCACCTGCCCGCAACCGCGGGCGCACCTCGTCGTGGAGGATATAGCGTTTCCGGCCGCCGGGGTCACGCCCGGAGGCGGACGGGAGCGCGCAATTGTTTACCGGAGCCGCGCTTGCTATATGTGCGCGAGCGTGGACGTCCCCCGTGGGACGTCCCGACCCTTTTTTGCTGTTGGCTTCACCGTACCATGGACGCCCCCACATGAGCCGCCGCAGGCGCATCTACGAAGGCAAGGCCAAGGTCCTTTACGAAGGGCCGGAGCCGGGCACCATCGTCCAGTACTTCAAGGACGATGCGACGGCGAACAACGGTACGAAGAAGGCGGTGATCTCCGGCAAGGGGGTGCTGAACAACCGCATCTCCGAATACCTGATGACCCGGCTGTCCGAGATCGGCGTGCCGACGCATTTCATGCGCCGCCTGAACATGCGCGAGCAGCTGATCCACGAGGTCGAGATCATCCCGCTCGAGGTCGTGGTGCGCAACATCGCCGCCGGCTCGTTCTCCAAGCGCTTCAACGTGCCCGAGGGCACGCCGCTGCCGCGATCGATCATCGAGTACTATCTGAAGTCGGACGAGCTCAACGACCCGATGGTGTCGGAGGAGCACATCACCGCCTTCGGCTGGGCCAACGCCCAGGACCTCGATGACATCGTGTCGCTGTCGCTGCGGGTGAACGACTACCTCACCGGCCTGTTCCTCGGCATCGGCCTCAAGCTCGTCGACTTCAAGCTGGAGTTCGGCCGCCTGTACGACGAGAACGACGAGATGCGCATCGTCCTGGCCGACGAGATCAGCCCGGACAACTGCCGCCTGTGGGACGTGCAGACCAACGAGAAATTCGATAAGGATCGCTTCCGCCAGGATCTCGGCGGCGTCCTCGAGGCCTATCAGGAAGTGGCCCGGCGCCTCGGCATCCTGCCGGAAGGAAGTGTCGTCGACATCCGAGAGAGCCAGGTCGCCCCATGAAAGCCCGGATCCACGTCATGCTGAAGCCCGGTGTCCTGGACACCCAGGGCAAGGCGATCGGCCATTCGCTGCAGGGCCTCGGCTTCGACGAGGTCGGCGAGGTCCGCCAGGGCAAGGTGATCGAGGTCGAGATCGCCGCCGCCGACGCCGCCGAGGCCAAGACGCGCCTGGACGAGATGTGCCGCAAGCTGCTGGCCAACCCGGTCACCGAGAGCTACACGATCGACGTGGTCGCCTGAGGCGCTGCGGGTGTGACGTAGGTTGGGTTCGCCTCGCGAACCCAAAACTTGCGGCGGGTCGATGTTGGGTTCGCGTGCCGCGAACCCAACCTACAATCTCACCCTACCGAGGCCGCCTGCGCCTCGAGATGGGCGGCGAGCCCATCGGGCAGCTTCAGCCGCACCGCCAGGTCGTCGAGATAGGCCTTCTCGCGCGGGTCGTCCGCATCGATCGCCAGGCGTGAGGCCAGCCAGATCTCCGCCGCCTGCTCCGGCGTCGCCGCCAGGGCCGCGATCGCCGCGACATCGAGCGGCTTGGCCAGCTCGTCCATGACGAAGGCCTTCTCCTCGGTGCCGAGG
>JAEKLZ010000485.1 GCA_019508225.1 Inquilinus limosus
GGCTGGTCCAGATCGAGTTGCCGGTCGGCTTGGCATAGGCGCTGTTCAGCCAGGCGCCGCTGTCCAGCTGGACCGACAGGCCCATGCCGTAGGCCTCGTCGAGATACAGGAACTTGGCCGGGCGCGACAGCGGCCAGGCGTGGGACGGCACGTCCGCCCAGGGCGTGGTCACGGCCGCCGTGGCCGTGCCGATCCCCAGGATCTGGGCCGATTCCTGCCGGTTCGCCGGCTTGTCCTTGTCCTGCTTCGGCGCCTTCGGCCCCCAGGGCGTCAGGCTGGGCAGCGGCTTGGCCAGCTGGGCCCAGGCCACGTGCCGCCAGACCATGGCGTCGCCCGGGCCGTCCGACCGGTCGGGCGACACCCAGAAACGGGTGTAGGAGGTGCCGCTGGCGCTCAGGATATCGTCCTGCAGGGCCGGCGGCGTCGCCTCCAGCAGGCGGGCCAGCGACGCGGTGCGGCTGAAGAACTCGCCCTTGGCGGCGGCCTTCAGCGCCTGGCCGCGCTCGTCCCAGGACAGCAGGAAGCCGATGCCCTGCGACAAGGCGAGGGCCAGCAGCATCAGCCCGATGAACTGGGCCGCCAGGCTGTGCGTCCACCACCGCCTCATGCCGGCTCGACCTCCGCCACGAAGCTGTAGCCGCCCCCCCAATGGGTCTTGATCAGCGCCGGCACCTTGGGGTCGGCCTCGATCTTCTTGCGCAGCCGGCTGACCTGGTTGTCGATGCTGCGGTCGAAGCTGTCGGCGGCGCGGCCGACCGTCAGGTCCAAGAGTTGGTCGCGGCTCAGCACCAGCCCGGCATGGTCGAGGAAGGCGTTCAGCAGCCGGAACTCGGCCGTGCTCAGCGGCACGGCCACGCCGTCATCGCCGACCAGCTCGCGCCGGCCGACATCCAGCAGCCAGCGGTCGAAGCGCAGGGTCTTGGCCTTCAGCCGGCCGCGCTGGGGCGGCAGGCTGTGGACCCGGCGCAGCACCGCCTTGATGCGGGCCAGCAGCTCGCGCGGGTTGAACGGCTTGGTCAGGTAGTCGTCGGCGCCGATCTCCAGCCCGATGATGCGGTCGGTGTCCTCCGCCATCGCGGTCAGCAGGATCACCGGCACGTCCTCGCCCGGCATCATCACGTCCAGCACCACCAGGTCGGGCGCGCTGCGCTCGAGCAGGCGGCGCAGCGCCGCCGCGCTCTCGGCGACGCTGATCCTGTAGCCGTGCTGGGACAGGTATTTGCCGACGAGGTCGCGAATGTCGCGATGGTCGTCGACGACGGCGATGTGCGGTATGGCTTCCATGGGCGCTCCAGGGGCCACTTTACCGAACTCCGCAGCGGCCTCCGCGCAGGAAATTGTATCAGTCTGTGTCGGATCCGGGGTTTGCGACACTCCGTGACTCAAAAGCCGTCCGGCGACAGATCCCTGCGACACTTGCCCGCCATAGTGCCCCGGTCAGCGCAACAGCGATGGTCGAGGGCAATGCCGGGACTCGGATGGAATGGCCAGGACAGGCGGGTGCCGGTGCCGCGCGCGGCCGATCTCGGGCCGGACCGGGCCGAGGCGCCGCGCTCCGCCTCCGCCGCGGTGCTGTTCGCCGATATCGTCGGCTTCACCCGGCTGTGCGGGACGCTGGAGCCGGCGGGCACCTTCGCCCTGCTGTCCGGCTTCCATGACCGCATGGCCCGGGCGGTCATGGACCACGACGCCGCCATCGGCGACCCGATCGGCGACGGCATCATGGCGGTGTGGTGCGGGCCTGCCGCAGCCCGCGCGGCCCTGCGCTGCGGCTTCTCCATGCTGGAGGCGATCGAGGCGTGGAACATGGCTCGGCGCGACGGGCTGCCGCTGCGCATCGGCGTCGGCCTGCATGCCGGCCCGGTGATGATCGGCCGGGTCGGCGCCGCCGGGCACGGCAAGCTCGGCGCCTTCGGCGACACGGTGAACGTCGCCCACCGGCTGGAGCGGATGACCCGGACCCGGCGCAGCGACATCATCGTCTCGGAGGAGCTGTTCCGGACCGTGGCGGCGCACGACCCGGCGGAGCGGCGGCTGACCTGGTTCCCCGCCGCCAGCCGCGCCGACATCCCCGGCCGGGCGGAAGGCGTGGCGATCCGCACGGCGGCGCTGGCCTGAGCGGCGGGGGAATATCGTATCGAACTGTCCGATCCAGTCCATGACGCGACATTCCGCGACAAACCCGCCGGCCCATCGGCACAGTTCTGCGACATCGGGCCGGCATGGTGCGTGAGCATCAGTGAAAGGGACGACCCATGCATGACGCGACACAGATCCGGCCCGCCGCGGCGGGTACTGCCCTCGCCGTCGGCCCGGCGATCGACCCCGACCGCATCGAGCCGGGCTGGAGCCCGCCGGTCGACCGGCTGGTCCTCAGTTGGAACGAGGTCGCGGCCGGCTGGCTGGCCGCCTGTGGGCTGCTGGCCATCCTGGGCGTCGCCACGATCATCGGCCGCGAGCCGATGGGCGATCCCGTGTACCGCTCGGTCGCGATACCCGGACCCAGTTCGGCCGCCGGGACCGAGCTCTGCCAGGCCGTGACGCCGGACCGGACCGCCAACCCCTTCCTCCTCGCGCCGCGGCCGCAGGGCCACGCCTGATCCCGACAGAATGGAGAGCTGTTTCGTGATGACGATGGCCCGTCCGGCCGTGCTGCTGGCCTTCGCGGCGCTGCTCGGCGCCCCCTTGCCCGCCGCCGCCCAGGACACTGCCGCCGGCGAGCGCGCCTTCCGCACCCGCTGCGGCACCTGCCACAGCGTCGAGCCCGGGCAGAACCGGGCCGGGCCCAGCCTGGCCGGCGTGGTCGGCCGCAAGGCCGGCAGCGTCGAGGGCGCCCGATATTCCCAGGGCCTGCGCGACTCCGGCATCACCTGGGACGCCCAGTCGCTCGACGGCTTCCTGGCCGATCCGCGCAAGGCGGTGCCCGGCACCAGCATGACGGTGCGCCTCGCCGACGCCGCGCAGCGCGCCGCCATCATCGCCTATCTGTCCGGCCGGTAGCCCGGCCGGGACTTTGTATCAAACCGTGTCAGCGGGCCGTTTCGCGACGGCTCGCGACAAAGCCCGGGGGCGCCGGACAAGGTTCTGCGACAGCCGGCCCCCAGGCTTTCCCCGTGCAACCACCACAGGAGACGCGTCGTGATCACCAGAATCCCCGTTCCGGTCCTGGCCGGCTTCGCCCTGCTGGCCACCATCGGTTCCGCCCTCGCCCAGGGCGACGGCTGCATCCAGCGCAACGCCAATGCCGGGCAGAGCACGCCGACCACCACCACGGCCCCGGCGCCGGCCTCGGACGCCAAGCCGAGCTGAGGCGAGGCGGGCACCGGACCCACCCGGTGCCCGCCAGCCGCGTGACGCCATTCCGGCCCCACCCAGCCCAACCGCGAGGCAGCCATGGCCTTCACCCTCAGGATCAACGGATACGAGCGCAGCGTCGACGTCGAGCCCGACACACCCCTGTTATGGGTGCTGCGGGAGCAGATCGGCCTGACCGGCACCAAATACGGCTGCGGCATCGCCCAGTGCGGCGCCTGCACCGTGCATATCGACGGCGTCGCCACCCGGTCCTGTTCGATGCCGGTGAGTTCGATCACGCCGGACCAGCAGATCGTCACCATCGAGGGGCTGTCGCCCGACGGGTCGCACCCGGTGCAGAAGGCCTGGGCGGCGCTGGACGTGCCGCAATGCGGCTACTGCCAGGCCGGCATGATCATGGCCGCGGCGGCGCTGCTGCAGCAGAACCGCAGCCCGACCGACGACGACATCTCCACCGAGATCACCAACATCTGCCGCTGCGGCACCTACAACCGGGTGCGCGCGGCGATCAAGCAGGCCGCCGCCAATGGCGGCTCGGTCCAGAGCGGCTGAGGGAGGCGAACATGACGATCGTGCAGAGCGTATCGCGCCGTGGATTCATCGTCAGCGCCGCCGCCGCGATCGGCGGGCTGTCGCTGGGCTTCCGCGTCCCCTTCGCCGGCGAGGCCCTGGCGGCCGAGGCGGTGCCCGAGGTCAATGCCTGGGTCGTGATCCAGCCGGACGAGACCGTGGTGATCCGCATCGCCCGTTCCGAGATGGGGCAGGGCACCCTGACCGGCCTGGCCCAGCTGGTGGCGGAGGAGCTGGGCTGCGACTGGTCCCGCGTCACCACCGAATATCCGACCCCGGGCGAGAACATCGCCCGCGACCGGGTCTGGGGCAATTTCTCCACCGGCGGCAGCCGCGGCATCCGCGAATCCCACGACTATGTCCGCAAGGGCGGGGCGGCGGCGCGCGAGATGCTGGTCGCGGCCGCGGCGGCGGAATGGCAGGTGCAGCCGGCGGATTGCACGGTCGACAAGGGCGTGATCAGCCATGCCGCCAGCGGCCGCAGCACCACCTTCGGCAAGGTGGCGACCGCCGCCGCGCAGCTGACGCCGCCGGCCGACATCAGGCTGAAGGACCCGAAGGACTGGACCATCGCCGGCAAGCCGCTGCCGCGGCTGGACACGGCGGACAAGCTGACCGGCAAGCAGGTCTACGGCGCCGACCTCGTCCGGCCCGGCATGCTGAACGCCGCGATCAAGGCCTGCCCGGTGTTCGGCGGCAAGCTGAAGAGCTTCGACGCCGCCGCCGTCGCCGGCATGCCCGGCGTGCGCCACGTGGTGCAGGTCGACGACACCGCCGTGGCCGTGGTGGCCGACACCTGGTGGCGGGCCAAGACCGCGCTGGACGCCCTGCCGGTGGTCTGGGACGAAGGCCCCAACACCGGCGTCAGCAGCGCCTCGATCGCCGAGATGCTGACCGCCGGGCTCGATGCGGACGATGCCTTCATCGGCAACCAGGTCGGCGATGCGCCCAAGGCGATCGCCGGCGCGGCCAAGACGGTGACCGGGGTCTACGCCTACCCGTTCCAGAACCACGCCACGATGGAGCCGATGAACGCGACGGCGGTGTGGACGCCGGAGCGGTGCGAGGTCTGGGTGCCGACCCAGAACGGCGAGGCCAGCCTGGCGGCGGCGGCCGACGCGGCGGAGCTGCCGGTGCGGCAATGCGAGGTGTACAAGATCCATCTCGGCGGCGGCTTCGGCCGGCGCGGCAATTTCCAGGACTATGTGCGGCAGGCGGTGCGCATCGCCAAGCAGATCCCCGGCACGCCGGTGAAGCTGCTGTGGTCGCGCGAGGAGGACATGCTGCACGGCGCCTACCATCCCACCACCCAATGCAAGCTGACCGGCGTGCTCGATGCGGACGGCACCGTGACGGCGCTGCACATGCGGATCTCCGGCCAGTCGATCCTGGCGGCGGTGCGGCCGGAGGGCATGCAGAACGGCATGGACCCGGTGGTGTTCCAGGGCCTGGTCGGCAGCGGCGCGGAAGGGGTGATCGGCTACACCGTCCCCAACCTGCTGGTCGACCACGCCATGCGCAACCCGCCGGTGCCGCCGGGCTTCTGGCGCGGCGTCAACCTGAACCAGAACGCGGTCTATCTGGAGTGCTTCATCGACGAGCTGGCCCATGCCGCAGGCCAGGACCCGCTCGCCTTCCGCCGCAAGCTGATGGCGAACCACCCGAAGCATCTGGCGGTGCTGGAGGCGGCGGCGGAGCGGATCGGCTGGGGCAGCCCGGCGCCGGAGGGAAGGCATCGCGGCCTGGCCCAGATCATGGGCTTCGGCAGCTATGTCGCCGCCGCGGCCGAGGTCTCGGTCACCGACGGGCGCCTGCGGATCCACCGCATCGTCGCCGCGACCGACCCCGGCCACGCCGTCAACCCGGCGCAGATCGAGCGCCAGGTCGAGGGGTCCTTCGTCTACGGCCTGTCCGCCTGCCTCTACGGCGAGTGCACGGTCAAGGGCGGACGCATGGAGCAGGAGAACTTCGACACCTACACCGTGCTGCGCATGGACGAGATGCCGGCGGTGGAGACGATCATCCTCCCCTCCGGCGGCTTCTGGGGCGGGGTCGGGGAACCGACCATCGCGGTCGCGGCCCCGGCGGTGCTGAACGCGATCTTCGCCGCCACCGGCAAGCGCATCCGCACCCTGCCGCTGGTGAACCACGATCTGAGCGCATGATCCCGCGCCTGCTCCTGGTCGCGCTATGGGTGCTGGCCGCGGCTCCGGCCGCGGCCCAGCCCTCCGGCGCGGCCTCCTGCTCCGGCTGCCATGCCGGGGCGGGGCCGGTGCCGGGCCTGGAGGGCCGCCCGGCCGCGGAGATCGCCGCGGCCATGGCCGCCTTCCGCAGCGGCGAGCGGCCGGCGACGGTGATGGATCGGATCGCCAAGGGATTCACCGATGACGAAACGCGCGCGATCGCGGAGTGGCTCGCCGGCCGGCAGGACCATGCCCGGCCGTAGGGCCGTCCTGCGTGGCCTGGCGGCAGGCGGGGCCGCGCTCTGTGCCCCATCAGTGCTGGGGCAGGGCAGAGCGCAAGTGGTCGTGGTCGGCGGCGGCTTCGGCGGGGCCAGCTGCGCCCGGGCCCTGCGCCGGCATGACGTGGCGGTGACCCTGGTCGAGCCGGAGGAGCGCTTCACCGCCTGCCCGTTCAGCAACGAGGTGATCGCCGGCCTGCGCGACCTCGACGCCCAGCGCTTCGGCTATGACGGGCTGCGGCGGGAGGGTGTCGAGATCGCCCGGCGCAGCGCCGTCGCGGTCGATGCCCGGGCCCGGCAGGTGCGGCTCGACGACGGCTCGGACCTCGCCTATGACCGGCTGGTCCTGGCGCCCGGCATCGAGCTGCGCTTCGACGCCCTGCCCGGCTATGACCAGGCCGCCGCCGAGGTGATGCCGCATGCCTGGAAGGCGGGCGCGCAGACGCTGCTGCTGCGCCGCCAACTGGAGGCGATGCCGGATGGCGGCGTGGTTGCCATCGCTGCCCCGGCCAACCCGTTCCGCTGCCCGCCCGGTCCCTATGAGCGGGCCAGCCTGATCGCGCATTACCTGAAGACCCACAAGCCGCGGTCGAAGCTGCTCGTGCTCGACGCCAAGGACGCCTTCTCCAAGCAGCGGCTGTTCCAGGCGGCGTGGGAAGCGCTGTATCCGGGGCTGCTGGAATGGGTGCCGCTGTCCTCCGGCGGCCGGGTGACCGGGGTCGATGCCGCGACGAAGACGCTGGTCACCGAATTCGGCAGCCATCGCGCCGATGTCGCCAACGTCATCCCGCCGCAGCGGGCCGGCGCCATCGCCCAGGCCGCCGGCGTGGCCGACCGGACCGGCTGGTGCCCGATCGACCCGGTCACCTTCGAATCCCGGCTGCAGCCCGGCATCCATGTCATCGGCGATGCGGCGATCGCCGGCGCCATGCCGAAATCCGCCTTCGCCGCCAACGCCCAGGCGCAAATCTGCGCCGCCGCCGTCGCCGGCCTGCTGCGCGGCGAGGCGCCGGCGGAGCAGAAGCTGGTCAACACCTGCTACAGCCTGGTCGCGCCGGGCTACGGCATCTCGGTCGCCGGGGTGTACCGGCCGGCCGACGGGCTGCTGCGCGAGGTCGAGGGCGCCGGCGGCACCAGCCCGCTCGACGCCCCGCCGGAGGTCCGCGAGCTGGAGGCCCGCTACGCCGAGGCCTGGTTCCAGACCATCACCGGATCGGTGTTCGGATGAGAGGGGTGACCCCTCTCCTCCTGGCCGCGCTCGCTGCCGCGGCGCCGGCGGCCGCCCAGCCCGCCGGGGTCGAGGGCGACGTCATCCCGCGGCCGCTGACCGGGCAGCCCGGCGACCCGGCCCGCGGCCTGGCGCTGATGCAGGACCGGCAGCGCAGCCTGTGCTCGCTCTGCCATGCCGGCCCCTTCGCCCCGCCGCACCAGCAGGGCACGCTGGCGCCGGACCTGCGGGGGATCGGCGCGCGTTTGGATGAAGGTCGGCTGCGGCTCAGGGTGGTCGACATGAAGCGCCTGGTCCCGGATTCGATCATGCCGTCCTATACCCGGACGGAAGGCTTCGAGCGCGTCGCCACGGCCTGGCAGGGCAAGCCGGTGCTGACCGCGGCGGAGATCGAGGACGTGATCGCCTATCTCGCGACGCTGAGGGAGTGAGGGATG
>JAEKLZ010000486.1 GCA_019508225.1 Inquilinus limosus
TGTCCAGCAGTGCCATGTCGACCATCTGGCCACGCCCTGTGCCGCCGCGGTGGTCCAGCGCGGCGAGGATGCCGACCGCGGCATAGGCGCCGGTCATCAGGTCGGCGATGGCGACGCCGACCTTCATCGGCTCGCCGTCGACCGGGCCGGTCAGGCTCATGATCCCGCCCATGGCCTGGACCAGGTAGTCATAGCCGGCGCGGGCTGCATAGGGGCCGGTCTGGCCGAAGCCGGTGATCGAGCAGTAGATCAGCGCCGGGAACTCGTCCTTCAGGTCGTCATAGCCGAGACCGTAGCGGGCGAGGTCGCCCAGCTTGTAGTTCTCGACCAGCACATCGGCCCGGGCCACCAGCCGGCGCAGCAGGGCGCGGCCTTCCTCCTGGGTGAAATCGATGGCGATCGACCGCTTGTTGCGGTTGGCGCTGAGGTAGTAGGCGCTCTCGCTCGTGTCGGCGCCATCGGCATCCTGCAGGAAGGGCGGGCCCCATTTCCGCGTGTCGTCGCCGACGCCCGGCCGCTCCACCTTGACCACGTCGGCGCCGAGGTCGCCCAGGATCTGGGTGGCGCTGGGGCCGGCCAGCACGCGGGTCAGGTCGAGCACCTTGAGGCCGGCCAGGGCGCCGGCGGGGCTTTCGGTCATGTCTTGAACCTTCCTCCTCGATCCATCCTGGTTAGCCCAGGCGAGGCGGCGGCGGCAAGGCGGGCCGCCCATGATCGGCCAGGATCCACGATCATGACCTCAGGTTAAGACCTTCCTCCGTTTTGGCAGGGACGCGCCGGTGGTCTAGGCCATAGCCTTGGCGCCCGAAGAAGAGCCAGCCCAAAACAGGGGGACACGGAATGCAAGGCTTCTCCAGGGTTCTCGTCCGCAGCCTGCTGGCGGCAGCGCTGCTCGGCGGGATGTCGCAGATCGCCTCGGCCGAGATGGTGCTGAACGCCGGCAACAGCCAGCAACCGGAATCGCTCGACATCCACAAATCCTCGGGCGTCAGCGAGGCGAACGTCCAGAACGACCTGTTCGAAGGCCTGCTGACCAACGACGCCAAGGCGCAGCCGGTCCCCGGCGCGGCGGAAAGCTGGACCGTCTCCGACGACGGCAAAACCTACACCTTCAAGCTGCGCGCCGACGGCAAATGGTCGGACGGCTCGCCGATCACCGCGGGCGACTTCGTCTTCGCCTGGAAGCGGCTGCTGGATCCGGCGACGGCCAGCCCCTATGCCTATTTCATCGACCAGGTGGTCAACGCCAAGGACATCCGCCTGGGCAACAAGCCGGCCGACACGCTCGGGGTCAAGGCGGTCGACGACCACACCTTCGAGGTCACGCTGACGGGGCCGACGCCGTATTTCCTGTCGACGCTGACCCATCACGCCACCTTCCCGCTCAGCCGCGCCAATATCGAGAAGTTCGGCGACGAATGGGTCAAGCCGGGCAGCATGGTGTCGAACGGCGCCTACCTGCTGGCCGAGGCTGTGCCGCAGTCGCATGTCAAGCTGGCCAAGAATCCCAACTTCCACGATGCGGCGAACGTCAAGATCGACACCGTCAACTATTTCGTCACCGAGGATGTCGACGCCGAGCTGCAGCGCTTCAAGACCGGCGAGCTCGACTACACCTACACCCTGCCGAACCAGCAGATCCCCGAGCTGAAGCAGACCATGGCCGACGAGGTGCGGATCGTTCCGTACATCGGCACCTACTACTACACGGTCAACCTGACCCATGAGCCGTGGAAGAGCCATCCGGAGCTGCGCCATGCCCTGTCGCTGGCGATCGACCGCGACGTCATGGTCAGCAAGATCACCCAGGGCGGTGAGCTGCCGGCCTACACCTTCGTGCCGCCGGGCATGAGCAACTTCGCCGGCTGGACGCCGAAGGAGGCCGGGGAGACCCAGGCCCAGCGCCTCGCCGAGGCCAAGGAACTGTTCGCCAAGGCCGGCTACGGTCCGGACAAGCCGCTGGCCGTCGAGATCACCTACAACACCTCGGAGAACCACAAGAAGATCGCCGTCGCCATCGGCGCCATGTGGAAGCCGCTCGGCGTCGAGACCACGCTGACCAATCTCGAATGGGGCACGATGCAGAGCGCGCTGCGCAAGAAGGACTACAAGGACATCGGCCGCACCTCCTGGATCGGCGATTTCGACGACCCCAGCAACTTCCTCGACCTGTTCCGCAGCACCGCCGGCGAGCAGAACTACCCGGCTTACGCCAACCCGGCCTATGACAAGCTGATGGACGATGCCGCCACCGAGGCCGATCTCGGCAAGCGTGGCCAGATCCTGGCCCAGGCCGAGCAGATGTTCATGACCGACCAGCCGATCATTCCGATCTACTACTACACCAGCAAGCGGATGCTCTCGACCAAGGTGAAGGGCTGGCAGGACAACGTCCTGGACAACCACCTCAGCCGCTGGCTGTCGGTCGAACGCTGATCTCCGATCGCCGACAGGGCCCCGTCTCCGGCCGGAGACGGGGCCCTTCGCGTTTCAGCCTCGGCCGCATGCGGACATGGGAATCTCCGCGGCCGCCATGATTTCGTCCCAGTGCCGCTCGTAGCTTGGCGGAACCGGGGGAATCGGCACCCGTCCGAGGTGGGTCGGACGGCCGCGCCCCGGACACCGGAGCCACCATGAATCCCCTGCTTGCGAAACTCAGGTCCAACGTCGTCCTCGTCGCCGCGCTGGCGATCGCGGTCATCTTCCTGATGTCGTCCTATTTCACGGTCAACCAGAACGAGGTCGGCGCGGTGCTGCGCTTCGGCCGGCTGGTCAGCGACCAGCCGGTGCAGCCGGGCCTGCACTTCAAGCTGCCGGTGGTGGACAGCGTCCACACCATCCGCACATCGATCGAGAAAATCCCGATCCCGGAAATCCACGTCAAGACGATCGACAACCAGTTCGTCTCGATCGACATGAGCCTGACCTACCACTTCTCCGACCCGCTCAAGGCGCTGTTCCAGGTCGGCGACATGGGCGGCGGCACGGTCAGCGAGAAGGTGATCCCCTTCGTGCAGAGCCGCACGCTCGACGTGTTCGGCCAGGTCAACGCGCTGGAGATCGCCGACAAGAAGAAGGGGCTGGAGAACTCGATCCTGACGGCCATCCAGGCCCAGGCTGCCGACATGTTCGGCGTGAAGGTCGAGGACATCCAGATCACCCAGATCAAATACGACGAGAACTTCGAGCGGAACATCCAGGTCACGGTGCAGACGCGCAACCAGCAGCTCGCGGCGATCAACATCCTGAAGGTGAAGCAGACCGAGGCCGAGCAGGCCGTCGCCGTCGCCAAGGGCGAAGCCGACGCCGCCGCGGCGACCGCCGACGGCCAGAAGCGCGTCGCCATCGCCCAGGCCGAGGCGCAGGCTCAGTCGGTGCGCCTGGCGGCCGACGCCGCGGCCTATGACGTCGCCAAGCGGGCCGAGGCCGAGGCCGGGGCCAAGCGCGAGGTCGGCGCGGCCGAATCCGAGGTGATCTCGACCAAGGCGAAGGCGGCCGGCTCGGCCGAGGCCTATGCCGAGATCCTGCGGGCTGAGGCGACAAAGAACTGGACCGGCACGGTCCCCAACGTCCAGCTCGGCGGCGGGACGGGCGGTCCGGGCGTGGCGCCCGTGGTGGTGCTGCCGCCCGACGCGCTGCGGCCGGTGTCGGCCCGCGCCCCGACGGAGTGAACGGGTCGGAGTCTGTCGCCCGAGCGTAGGCCTTGGTGCCGTAGATTGGATTCGCCGAGGCGAATCCAATCTACGGACTATCCGGGCAGCACGCGCCAGACCACGGCCTCACGCACGGCGCGATCCTCGATCTCGACGCTGGTCGGCACCTGGTGGCGGGCAATCTCTTCCAGCCCGTCCTGCGGCCGGTAGGCGCGGCCGGGGTCGCCCAGCAGCACGGTCTTGCCGGCGCCGGCCAGGGCGCGCAGCCAGGGCATGACCCGGTCTGACATCGGCTTCTCGTAGCAGACGTCGCCGGCGCAGATGATGTCGAACCGGTCCAGTGCGTCGCCGATCCGGTCGCCGCCATCGGCCTCCACCGCGCAGCCATTGGCCGCCGCGTTCAGCCGGATCGCCGCCACCGCGATCGGGTCGATCTCTGCCGCCGTCACCGCGGCGGCACCGGCCCGGGCCGCGGCCAGGGCGATGACGCCGGAGCCCGAGGCGAAGTCGAACACCCGCTTCCTGGCCACGCTTTCGGGATGGTCCAGGATGGTCCGCGCCACGGCCTGGCCGCCGACCCAGGCGAAGGCCCAATAGGGCGGCGGCAGGCCGGTGCGGCGCAGCGTCTCCTCCGTCGCCTGCCACAGCGGCGTCACCTCGGTGGCGAGGTGCAGCACCAGCTCGGGCAGCAAAGGCGTGCGGGTCGGCGCCGTGTTGGCGCGGATGAAGGCATCGATGTCGTCCATAGCCGCCTTTCCTATCGTGCAGGGCGGCGATGAGCCATGGACTCTTGATGTCCGGCGCCGGAATGCGGAAGATTCGCGGAACGGCGCCGGCACAGACCGCCGCCGCAGAGCGAGGAAACGACGAGATGGCGACCCGCCATGCCCCGGCCCGACCGAAAGACGGTCCGGCCGAAGACGAGATCGGGGAATGTAGCTCCCCGCCCTGTTACCTGCACGAGATCGACCCGGCCTATGCCGGGCTGGACCCGAAGCCGAAGGCCAAGGCGAAGCCTTCGCCCAGGGCCCAAAAGCGCGCTGAGGCCGGCTCATGATCCGGGTCAAGCGCGTCTACGACACGCCCGAGGAGGGCGACGGCTACCGCATCCTGGTCGACCGGCTGTGGCCGCGCGGTCTGACCAAGGAGCAGGCGGCGCTCGACCTCTGGCTCAAGACCGTGGCGCCGAGCGACGAGCTGCGTCACTGGATTCATCACGAGCCGCAGCAATGGCCGGAATTCTGCCGCCGGTACTCCGCCGAACTGGACGCCCATCCGAACGCGGTGGCCTTCCTGCGGCAGAAGAGCAAGGACGGCTGGGTGACGCTGCTCTATGCCAGCCGCGACGAGCGGCAGAACAACGCCATCGCGCTGGCCAAATATCTCGGCACCTGATCAGGCGAAGGCGCGCCCAGCCACCAGCCCGACCAGGACCATGAGGCCGAACCAGCGGTTCGAGTTGAACTTGGCCAGGCAATCGGCCGGCCGGTCGGGAACCAGCGTCGCCACCTGCCAGGCCAGCTGCGCCGCGCCGGCGGCGAGGCACAGCAGGAAGGGCAGGGGCGCCAACCCGGCCAGCAGGCCGGCCGCGCCGATGCCGAGTACGGTCAGCGCGCAGAAGCCGGCGACCCAGCGCCGGGCGGCGGCGCCGAACAGCCGCGCGGTCGATTTGAGGCCGATGCGGGCATCGTCCTCGATGTCCTGCAGCGCGTAGATCGTGTCGTAGCTCAGGGTCCAGCAGATGCCGGCGGCGAACAGGATCAGCGACGGCAGGGCCAGCTCGCCGGTCACCGCGGTCCAGCCGACCAGCGCGCCCCAGTTGAAGGCCAAGCCAAGGAAGGCCTGGGGCCACCAGGTGATGCGCTTCATCAGCGGGTAGGTGAACACCACCACCAGCGAAGCGATGCCCAGCCCGACGGTGGTGCCGTTGAACTGGACCAGGATCAGGAAGCCCAGCAGCAGCTGGGCGATCAGGAACAGCACCGCCTGGGTCGGGCTGACCGCGCCGCTGGGGATCGGCCGGGTGCGGGTGCGCGCCACCTGGGCGTCGAAGTCGCGGTCCAGGATGTCGTTCACGGTGCAGCCGGCGCCGCGCATCACCACCGCGCCGACGCCGAACAGCACGGCGTACCACAGGTCGATCCAGCCGAACCCGGCCGGCCTCGGCGCCATCGCCAGCCCCCACCAGCACGGGTAGAGCAGCAGCATGACCGGCTTCGGCCGGTCCAGCCGGCCGAGCATCAGATAGGGCCGAGCGCCGGGCGGTGCCCAGCGGAGCAGCCGGCTCTGGGGCCGCATGTCGGAGGCAATGTCGGTCATGGTCCATCAATACCGCAGCCGCGTTGCCAGACAAAGCCGGCGATCATCGCAGTCCTTCGTCGCGCAGGAACCAGTCGCGCGTGAAGTCGTTCAGGTCCTCCATCTGCCGGGCGGTAACGCCGAGAACTCCGCCCGTCCAGCTGTCATAGGCGCGGAGCCCAGCCGGCGTATAGATGTTCTCGGGCATGGTTCGCAGGGTATAGAGAGGATTCTGGTAATCATACTCCGCGCCGAGCTTCGAGAAGTACCGGCCGTCGATCTGGAAGCGCGCCTCGCCGCGATAGGCCAGGGTCACATGATCGAATGACGTTCCTTTCTGTTCCCGGGCATATTGCAGCAGGACGCGGAGGACATCCGCGGAGCTGTTGCTCGATTCCAGGCCGCGCACGTCGAAGACCAGCTCTCCCGGCAGAATTCCAAGACGATGATAGGCCCAGATGGACAATCCATGGTTGCGGGGGTCGTCTGACAGGGTGGATCGCAACGGCGCCGTCGCTGAGAACCAGTTGAAGGCGCACACGGCCGCGACGACGACGGCCACGCCTCCGGCAATCCATCTCAATCTCATTCAATATCCCCATTCGAAATCGGTGCCTGAAATCCTCTGAAGAATAAAAGTATGGCGCCGTTTCTCCTAGAGGCTCACGGGATCTCTGGCTCGGATTGCGAGATCTCTGCCGGCACCGTGGCCCGCCGTCCGCGCCGCATCGCCTGGGGCGGCTGGCCGAAGCAGCGGATGAAGGCCCGGCGCATCCGCTCCGGATCGGCGAAGCCCACGTCGCGCGCCACCGCCTCGATCGGTTCGGTCCCGTCCTCGATCCGCGATCGCGCCGCCTCGGCCCGCAGCCGCTCCACCGCCTTGGCCGGGGTCTGCCCGGTCTCGGCCAGGAAGGCGCGGCCGAACTGTTCTCCCGGGCGAAGCTGAGCGCGGCCTGGATCCGGTCCGAGGCCGGGGCGAGGTCGAGCAGGGCGGAGAATTGCGACTGCCCGCCCGGGCGGCGGTGATAGACGACCAGGGTCCGGGCCACGGCGCGGGCGGCGTCGGCGCCCAGATCCTGCTCGATCAGGGCCAGCGCCAGGTCGATCCCGGCGGTGATCCCGGCCGACGACCAGACCGGGCCGTCCTGGACGAAGATCCGGTCCGCCTCGACCCGCACCCGCGGGTGCTGGCGCTGCAGAGCCGCCGCCTGCTGCCAATGGGTGGTGGCGCGCCGGCCGTCCAACAGGCCGGACGCGGCCAGCAGGAAGGCGCCGGAGCAGACGCTGGTCACCCGCCGGGCGTCGGCGGCGCCCCGGATGAAGGCCAGCAGCCGCGCCGAGCCCAGCGCCTCCGGCACGCCGCGTCCGCCGACGGCTACCAGCGTGTCCAGCGGCTCGGCATCGATCGGCTCGGTCAGCACCGGCAGGCCGGCGGAGCTGGCGACCGCGCCGCCCCGCTCCGACATCACCCGCAGCCGGTAGGGCGGCGGCGTGCCGTCCCGCGACGCGGTGTCGAAGGCCGCCAGCGGCCCCGACAGGTCGAGGATGTTGAAGCCGGGAAAGACCAGGAAGCCGATCGTGCGGGTCATGGCGGTAAATGAGGGAACAACGTCGTTTCAGACATCACCCTGCGCGCCGATACTGGGTCTGTCAATTCCGTTCCGGAGGCCGCCATGGACACCGTCATCGTCTTCCCGATCTATCCCGGCATCACCCATCTCGACTTTACCGGCCCGCACCAGGTGCTGGCGCGACTGCCCGGCGCGAAGACCGTCGTTGCCTCGATCGGCGGGGAGGCGATCACGGTCGACGGCCTCACCTTCGCCAACCTCGCCCGGCTGGAGGATGTGGAGCGTTGCGACGTGCTGTGCGTGCCGGGCGGCTTCGGCTGCGTCGACGCGATGCGCAGCGACGCTTATCTGAGTGAGATCCGCCGGCTCGCCGCCTCGGCCCGCTATGTCACCTCGGTCTGCACCGGATCGTTGATCCTGGCCGCCGCCGGGCTGCTGGAAGGGAAGCGGGCGGCCTGCCATTGGTCCTGGCGCGACCAGCTGGCCTTGTTCGGTGCCATCCCCGATGCCGGACGCGTGGTCCGCGACGGCAATGTGTTCACCGGCGGCGGCGTCACCGCCGGCATCGACTTCGCCCTGACCCTGGCGGCCGAGCTGGCCGACGAGACGACGGCCAAGGCGATCCAGCTGTCGCTCGAATACGCGCCGGCGCCGCCCTTCGACTCAGGCCGGCCGGAGACTGCGGCACCGGAGATCGTCGAGCTGGTCACGGCCCGCAACCGCGCCCGGATGCCAGACCGCCGGGCGATCATCGAGCAGGTGGCGAGGGAACGTCGCCGGGCCTGAGCCCGGCGTTTCCTCCCAAGGATCCGTTGCCGGCCGAATGGGCAGCGGCTAGCGTCGCGCATGACCTCCGACGCCCTGCCGCGCAATCGCCTCTTCGTTGATGCCCCGCTGGTGGCCGGGCACCCGGTGCCACTGTCCGACACCCAAACGCACCATCTCCGGGGAGTACTCCGCCTGGAGGCCGGAGCGGGCGTGCGCCTGTTCAACGGCCGCGACGGCGAGTGGCGGGGGCGGCTCGGGAATTTCGGTCGGAAGGACGCCGGCCATGCGGTGGTGGACGAGCGGCTCCGCCTGCCCGAGCCCGTCTCCGATCTCTGGCTCTGCTTCGCCCCGGTGAAGAAGGACGCGGTCGACGCGGTGGTGGAGAAGGGGACAGAGCTCGGCGCTGCCGTGTTGCAGCCGGTCTTCACCCGCTTCACCGACGTGCAGCGCGTCAATCTCGACCGGCTGCGCGCCCATGCCGTGGCCGCGGCCGAGCAGTGCGAGCGGCTGGACGTGCCGGAGGTCCGCGACCCGGTCGGGCTCGACACCCTGCTGGCCGGCTGGCCCGCGGGGCGGATCCTGCTGGTCTGCGCCGAGGCCGGCGCGGCCCGTCCCATCGCCGAGGCGGCGGCGGAAGCATCCGGTCCCGCCGCGCTGCTGGTCGGCCCGGAAGGCGGCTTCGCGGCGGCGGAGATGGACACCCTGTTCCGTCACGAATTTGTTCGACCCGTCGGCCTCGGGCCTCGTATCCTGCGCGCCGACACGGCGGCCATCGCCGCGCTCGCGGTCTGGCAGATGCTGGCTGGCGACGGGCGCGGCCGGCCGCCGCATCGCGTTTGACCCCAACCGATTCCGCCATCCGAGTACCCGCCCATGTCCGGTCCCCAGAGCGCCAGCGCCGCACCGATCGAAAGCAAGGCGCAGCTCGTCGACTATCTCGCCGCCGGGTCGAAACCGCCCGAGGATTGGCGCATCGGCACCGAGCACGAGAAGTTCGCCTTCCGCCTCTCGGACCTGCGGCCGCTGCCCTATGACGGGCCGGACGGCATTCGCGCCGTGCTCGAGGGCCTGGCCGGCTGCGGCTGGGAGCGGGTGGAGGAGAACGGCAACCTGATCGCGTTGATCCGCGACAAGGCCTCGGTGACGCTGGAGCCGGGCGGTCAGGTCGAGCTGTCGGGCGCGCCGCTGCGCAGCATCCACGAGACCTGCGCCGAGGTGGCCGACCACCTGGCCCTGGTGAAGAAAGTTGGGGAGCAGCTCGGCATCGGCATGATCGGCCTCGGCTTCCAGCCGAAATGGCGGCGCGAGGACATCGGCTGGATGCCGAAAGGCCGCTACAAGATCATGCGCGACTACATGCCGAAGCGCGGCTCGCTCGGCCTCGACATGATGAAGCGGACCTGCACGGTGCAGGTCAATCTCGACTTCGCCTCCGAAGCCGACATGGTGAAGAAGTTCCGGGCCAGCCTGGCGCTGCAGCCGATCGCCACGGCGCTGTTCGCCAACTCGCCCTTCACCGAGGGCAAGCCGAACGGCTTCCAGAGCATGCGCAGCCACATCTGGACCGACACCGACCCCGACCGCACCGGCGACCTGCCCTTCGTGTTCGAGGACGGCTTCGGCTTCGAGCGCTATGTCGACTACCTGCTCGACGTGCCGATGTACTTCGTCTACCGCGACGGCCAGTACATCGACGCGTCCGGCCACAGCTTCCGCGCCTTCCTGAAGGGCGAGCTGCCGGTCTATCCGGGCCATCTGCCGACCCTGAACGACTGGGCCGACCACCTGACCACTGCCTTCCCCGAGGTGCGGCTGAAGAAGTTCCTGGAGATGCGCGGCGCCGATGGCGGGCCGTGGTCGCGCCTGTGCGCCCTGCCGGCGCTGTGGGTCGGGCTGCTGTATGACGGCACCGCGCTGGACGCCGCCTGGGACCTGGTCAAGGACTGGACGACGGCGGAACGAGCGGCGCTGCGCCACGACGTGCCGCGCCTCGGCCTCGCCACCCCGTTCCGCGGCGGCACCGTGCGCGACGTGGCGCTGCAGGTGCTGGCGATCGCCCGCAGCGGCCTGGCCGCCCGCGCCGCGACCGACGATATCGGCGGCACCGAGGAAGGCTTCCTCAACGAGCTGCAGCGCATCGCCGACAGCGGCGAGACCCAAGCGTCGGAGATGCTGCGCCGCTACGAGACCGAATGGGGCGGCTCGGTCGATCCGGTCTTCAGCGCCTACGCCTACTGATCCGGCAGGCTTTGCTGCAATCTTAGGCAAGCTTCCCGGTGCGCCGCAGAATTTTGCTTGCGGTCGCTGGCATATGCCTTGCTTGATGGTTTCGTCGAGCAGGGACATGCCGGAGGAATAGTGCAGGCATTCGACGAGATGGGCGGGGATCCGGTCCGGTCCCCCTATGCGGCCCTGGCGGATTGGCTGGCGGCGACGCCGGCATCGGTCTTCGATCTCAAGCGCCGGGAGGCGGCGGCGCTGTTCCGCCGCATCGGCATCACCTTCGCGGTCTATGGCGAGGGCGGCGACCCGGAGCGGCTGATCCCGTTCGACATCATGCCCCGCGTGCTGGACGCCGCCGAATGGCGGCAGCTGGAACAGGGGCTGGTGCAGCGGGTGAAGGCGCTCAACGCCTTCCTGCACGACGTCTATCATGACAAGGAGATCCTGCGCGCCGGCCAAGTGCCGGAGCGGCTGGTGCTGAACAATCCCGGCTACCTGCCGGAGATGCAGGGGCTGGACCTGCCGGGCAGCGTCTACACCCACATCGCCGGCATCGACATCGTCCGGGTTGGCCCGAGCGACTTCTATGTGCTGGAGGACAACGCCCGGACCCCGTCCGGCGTGTCCTACATGCTGGAAGGCCGCGAGATGATGATGCGGCTGTTCCCGGACCTGTTCGCCCGGCACAGCGTGGCGCCGGTCGAGCACTATCCGCAGGAGCTGCTGGCGACCCTGAGCTCGATTGCGCCGCGCAACTGCGAGGGCGAGCCGACGGTCGCGCTGCTGACCCCCGGCATCTACAACAGCGCCTATTTCGAGCACAGCTTCCTGGCCGACCGCATGGGCATCGAGCTGGTCGAGGGACCGGACCTGTTCGTGCGCGACGCCGTGGTCTACATGCGCACCACCCGCGGGCCGAAGCGGGTCGACGTGATCTACCGCCGGATCGACGACGAGTTCCTCGACCCGCTGGTGTTCAACCCGGATTCGGTGCTGGGCGTGCCCGGCCTGTATCACGCCTACCGCGCCGGCAACGTCGCCCTGGCCAACGCCATGGGCACCGGCATCGCCGACAACAAGGCGATGTACATCCACGTCCCGGCGATGATCCGCTTCTATCTGGGTGAGGAGCCGATCCTGAAGAACGTCCCGACCTGGGACTGCTCGAAGCCCGACGAATGCGCCCATGTGCTGGGCAAGCTCGACGAGTTGGTGGTCAAGGAGGTGGCGGGCTCGGGCGGCTACGGCATGCTGGTCGGGCCGACCGCCAGCCGGGCCGAGCGCGCGGCCTATGCCGAGCGGGTCAAGGCCCAGCCGGACCTGTTCATCGCCCAGCCCACCCTGGCGCTGTCGACCTGCCCGACCTTCGTCGACCAGGGCGTGGCGCCGCGCCATGTCGACCTGCGCCCCTTCGTCCTGACCGGCCGGGACCAGGTCCGGATCGTGCCGGGCGGTCTGACCCGGGTGGCGCTGCGCGAAGGCTCGCTGGTGGTGAACTCCAGCCAGGGCGGCGGCACCAAGGACACCTGGGTGCTGACCGCATGACGTCGCAGGATATCAAGGCAGGACGATCGGGATGCTGAGCCGCACCGCCGACAGCCTCTATTGGCTCGGCCGCTACATCGAGCGCGCCGAGAACCTCGCCCGCATCCTGGAGGTGGCCGACCGCATGACGCTGACGCCGAACAGCGGCAGCGCGCGGCAGGACGAATGGCACTCCGCCGTCGTCATCTCCGGCTGCCAGGAGGGCTTCTACAAGACCCATGAGCGGGCGACCCCGGCCGCCGTGGTCGACTACATCGCCCGCAGCCCCGACAACCCGGCCAGCATCCGCTCGTGCCTGCAGCTGGCGCGGACCAACGGGCGGGCGGTGCGCGCGGCGCTGACCCGGCCGATGTGGGAGACGCTGAACGCCACTTGGCTCGACCTCGACAGCAAGGAGGTGCTGATCGCCAGCGGCGACCTGCGCGATTTCCTGGAATGGGTCAAGGAACGGGCGATGCTGTTCCATGGCGCCGTCGCCGTCACCATGCTGCGCGACGACGCCCATATCTTCCTGCAGCTCGGCACCATGCTGGAGCGCGCCGACAGCACCGCCCGGCTGCTCGACGTGAAGTACCACGTGCTGCTGCCGGCGGATGAGGAGGTCGGCGGCGGGCTCGACTTCTATCAGTGGGCGGCGGTGCTGCGCGGCGCCTCGGCGCTCGGCAGCTACGCCTATCTCTACCGCGACGGGATCAAGCCCTCGCAGGTGGCCGAGCTCCTGATCCTGCGGCCGGAGATGCCGCGCTCGCTGGTCGGCTGCCTCGGCGAGATGATCGACCTGCTGGGCCAGCTCGCCGACCTCTACGGCCGCAAGCACGAATGTCAGCGGCTGGCCGGGGAGATGCATTCGCGCTTGCGCTACGGCCGCATCGACACGATCTTCCAGACCGGTTTGCACGAATACCTGACCGCTTTCATCCAGCAGAACAACGTTCTGGGCCTCGAGGTCAGCAAGGCTTATCTGATCTGATCCGTCCCGGCCCATGCGCCTCCTGATCCGCCACGAGACCCGCTATCGCTACGACAGCCCGGTCACCCGCACGCTGCAGACGCTGCGCCTGACGCCCCGCTCGCATGACGGGCAGGAAGTGCTGCGCTGGCGGGTGGTGCCGCCGGCCGGGGCCAGCCTCGCCGCCGGCGAGGACGGCTATGGCAACATCGTCGACATGCTGTCGCTGGAGCGGCCGCACGACGCCCTGACCCTGCTGGTTGAAGGCGAGATCGAGACCCGCGACACCCATGGCGTCGTCACCGGCGCCGAGGAGCGGTTCCCGCCCGCCTTCTACCTGCGCCCGGCGCCGCTGGCCGGCGCCGACGCGGCGCTGATCTCGCTGGCGGAGGAGTCTGCCGCTGCCGCGGGAGGTGAGCCGCTGGCGCTGGCCCATGCGCTGATGCGGGCGGTGCATGGCCGCATCGCCTTCCGGCCCGGCCTGACCCATGCCGCCACCACGGCGGCCGAGGCGCTGGCGGCCGGCGTCGGCGTCTGCCAGGACCACACCCATGTCTTCCTGGCCTGCGCCCGCCATCTCGGTCTGCCGGCGCGCTACGTCTCGGGCTATCTGCTGATGGCCGATGGCAGCGTCGAGCAGGCGGCGGGCCATGCCTGGGCCGAGGCCTTCATCGACGGGCTCGGCTGGGTCGGCTTCGACACCGCCAACGGCATTTGCCCGACCGGGCACCATGTCCGGGTCGCCATCGGCCTCGATTACCGCG
>JAEKLZ010000487.1 GCA_019508225.1 Inquilinus limosus
CTCGGCCTTGTCGCGGGCATAGAGCTGGTCGGCGGCGCGGGCCCGCAGGCTCAGCGAGCGCTGCACCGAGCGGGAGAAGCGGCTGAAGCCCAGACCGGCCTCCTGCGCCTCGGCCCGGGCCGTCGCGACCGAGGTCTCGCCGGATCTGGGCCCGGCGGCGCGGGCCTGGGCTGCAATCGCCCGCGACCCTTCGGCCTCGGCCAGCTGCATGCCGATCTCGGCCAGGCGGGTGAGCATCTGGATCTGCTGCAGCGCGAGGCTGCGGCAATAGGCCTGGACGTCGAGGTCTGCTGCTGCGGCTTCCATGGAACGTATCATGAACGAGATTCGCCGGTTAAGGCAATCAAACATTGCGTTGACAACCATCCTGGCCGGCACGGATGGCGCCGGGCTCGATTGTCGACGCCCCTTCTGCGGGGTTGCCCGCATCCGGTTGGATCGCGGGACGCACCCTCCGTCCATGGACATCGAATGATGGTTCAGCAGCAGAGACTGCCGGAGGATTGCTAGAACGGCGCTGCTGTCGACATTCACCGTCGCGGGCGCACGACGCGCCTTGGAACGTGGCTCTCGACAACACGCCGCGCGTCTCAGGCCAGTTGCACCCGCGTCACATTCACAAAGGGCTGGGTAAAGAAGCCCCCGTCAATCAGACCCTGCTCAATCTGATGTTCCGCCTCAAACAGAAGAGCGCCATCAACCATCACACCACCGAGGAATGGAAAGTTTATACTTCCGGCGCCATCGACCATGTACGATCCAGAGCTTGGATCAATGCCGCCGTCCAACCCAAGAATTCTGACATAGATTATGTCTCCAGCTCGTATCGGGCTGTCGAAATCGACACGTGCGGACGACAGGGTGAGATTGACCGTCACGATCGAAAAGAGTCCCTCACGGACCATTGCATCGGCTATGGCATCGCGAAGCTGCATCAATGTCATTCCAACCGCTGCGACAGAACTGAGAGACGGAATCCGCACGAGGCTCGACGGGTCAATCGGATAGTCGTGCGAAAACGAGGTGATGGCACCGGATGAATCCCGGATCTCCGCAGCGACCACCTCTCCCAGTTCCAATGACGTGCTGGACATGGCCGATCCTTTCCCGGTTCGTTGGCGGATTCACGGGGCGCGAGGTCTCGTTTGAATGAATTCCTCGGTGCTCAGGGCCCGACCTGCAGCACCACCTCCTGCCCCGGCGCGACGAGGCTGTTCGCCTGGGGGATCTGCGCCCGCACCCAGTTTCCTCCCCGCGGGTCCGCGCCGGGCAGGTAGTCGAGCTTCACTCGCACGCCGGATGCGAGGAATTCAACGATGTTGCGCGGCCGGTTGTAAGGCGGCTGGCCCTGCTCCGCTTCCGGTTGCCCGTTCACCAGGTCGTCGACGGAATAGCCGCGGGCGAACAGATCAAGACAGTCCGTGACCAACTGATCCGACCATTCATTCGTGAAGTTAGGCACCCGGATACTGGGGGGCGGCGGCACCAGCGGAGCATCCGGCTTGCGCCGCAACTGGATTGAAGCGGGTTCTTGCAGCGGCGGGATCAATGCGGTCGGGTCGAAGACCCTTGGCGGATTGAGCTCGCCGCGCGACAGCCGGACGGCGTGATCCGTGACCGCGTTGAGCAGCTTCGTATAGGTGGCGGCCGCGGACGCCAGCGTCGGAGAATTGGGCAGATCCTCGAAGAACAACGGGTTTCGGGAGGCGAAAATCAGGTCGTTGCGAAGCTGAATGAACCGCAGCTTCTGCTCGCGTGCGTCGGCCAGCGCGAACAGGAAATCCTCCTGCTCCTCCGCCGTCGGAACCGGCAATGGCAGGGTGTCGTAAGTCGCAAGCTCCGTTTCATAGGCCGCGGCGCTGGCCGCCGCGATCTCGGGGAAGTTCTTGTATCGATTGATGACTTCGGCAATCTCGACCGTCGGTGAGATCTGTGGGCCGCGTCCGGCATTCTGATACATGGTCGCGACATATTCGGATCTGGTTTCCACGTTCTTGTTGGCTAACTCGAATTCCGCCTTGAAGCTGCCGCCCGCGATGAGACCATTTGCCTCGGCTTGCAGCTCCGCCGTGAGCTTGCTCTGGGTGGCAAGGGAAGTGGAGGTGATCCGGATGACGGCATAGAACTCGCCACCCGTCTGGAGGCCACGGACGAAACTGTCGCCGAACGCCGTCTTGAATTCTTCGAACCGATTGGAATTCAAAAGCGCCCGGGCTTCTTCTTTCACCCGGAAGTTCTGGCCCCGACGAAATGGATTGTAGACAACGCACTTCGCGACGACGAATGTGGAGGTCGAATTGTAATTGGTGCTCTCGGCGAAATCCGCCTTGGCCGACGCTTTGAAGAAGCCATAGCGCCCTTGCGCCGCGAACGACATGCCAAGCGATTCCATCAGCTCGTCGTGGGTATTGATGATCGTCAGCGACGCCCTGACGCGCTGTCCGGGCGCAACCGGATTGTCCTGGACCGTGAAGTTCTCCAGCGCTGTCCCGACGGCATCGCCAGTGTCGCTGTTGAAACCCATCCCGACCTCTTCATCGTTGAAGAGTGTTCGCCGAATCTGGTCGATGCGCGGCATCGCAACCTCCGGACAGGGTGTTTGGATCGGTTACCTCCGGGCCTCGGCCGCGGCAATATCCGCCATCACGCGACTACGGGATTTCCCAGGTGAGCGGCAATGGGCCGATAACGGGAGCGAGGAAGGGACCGAGTTCACCCGGTCCCGAGCGGCCGAGGCCGGGAACGGGAGGCATCGTGATCTCCCTGAGCACCGCCACCAGACGCCTGGGATGGGGCTCCTCGGGATGGGGCACCCAGAGTTCGACGGTGCTTTCAACCTGGTCCCACACCCACACGCCTTCCCGATCTCCATTCCCGTCCAGCATTGAGAGCGGGCCCCACCAAGGGCCCTCGGGTCGGGGCGCGAGAAGCGCTTGAGAGTCCCAGGCGATGTCGCAGAACACCGGCTCGGGGACCCAGTTCGGTTGGATCTTCAGTGCGGCACCTGGCATCATGGCCTCCTTGGCAGACCACGGGTGTCGGAACCCAGATATTCGACAGCCCGGACACTCGTTCAGGCTCGCGCAGCCGCACCGGACCCGTCGTCATCCGAACGGATGATGTCGGTGGAATCTGCAGGAAAAATTTCCGGTTCAGCCGGTGCCCCGGCCTATTCGCCATCCGGACAACGATCTTGCCGAAGGGTCCTCGACCCGATGCTCGAGCTTCATCGGCCTCGCCTCCTCGCGACGACGGCGGGCTGGGTATTCAGAAGCCCCCGCGTCCGGAGTGGCTATGCTTTCGTCGGATGGGGCGCCGCCTCACCTTCCGCTGCCCCCTCGGCATGGTGATCCGCGGCCAGCAGCATGTAGACGGCGGGCACCACGAACAGGGTGAAGATCGTGCCGATGGTCAGGCCGCTGGCGATCACCAGGCCCATGTTGAAGCGCGACACCGCGCCGGCGCCGGTCGCCAGGATCAGCGGCAGCACGCCCAGCACCATGGCGCCGGTGGTCATCAGGATCGGGCGCAGGCGGATCGATGCGGCGCCTTCGATCGCCTCGCGCTTGGTCTTGCCCGCCTGCTGCAGGCTGTTGGCGACCTCGACGATCAGGATGCCGTGCTTGCTGATCAGCCCCATCAGCGTGACCAGCCCGACCTGGGTGTAGATGTTCATGGTGGCGCCGCCGATGCCGACGCTGATGAAGGCCAGCGCGCCGGCGATCGACATCGGCACCGACACCAGGATGATCAGCGGGTCGCGGAAGCTGTTGAACTGGGCCGCCAGCGCCAGGAAGATGATGATCAGCGCCAGCGCGAACATCTGCACCAGGCCGCTCGATTCCTGCACCGTCTGGCGCGACTGGCCGCCGTAATCGACCGTGTAGCCCGGCGGCAGCGTCTGGTCGGCCAGTGTCTTGAGCTGGGCCAGCGCCTGGCCGGTCGAGATGCCGGGCGCGGGCACGCCCTGGATGGTGGCCGAGTTGAGCTGCTGGAAATGCGAGATCGAGCGCGGCGCCGCCTCGGTCTTGATGGTGGCGATCGAGGACAGCGGGACCTGGGTGCCGTTCAGCGCGGTGACCGGGTAGTTCAGCACCTGGTCGGTGTTGAGGCGCGAGCGCTGCTGCACCTGCGGGATCACCTGGTAGGACCGGCTGTCGATGCTGAAATAATTGACGTAGCCGCCGCCGAGGATGGTGGCCATGGCGTTGCCGACATCGCTCATGGTCAGGCCCAGCGCGGCCGCCTTGTCGCGGTCGATGACGATCTCGGCCTGCGGCTTGTCGACCTGCAGGTCGCGGGTCAGGAACACGAACAGGCCGGTCTTCTGGGCGGCCTGCTGGAAGGCATTGGCGACGTCGTTCAGCTCCTCGAAGCTGCCGGTGGTGCCGATCGCGAACTGGATCGGCAGGCCGTTGCTGCCCGGCAGCGGCGCCGGCTGGAAGGCCACGCTCTGGGCCGCGGCGATCTTGCCGATATCCCCCTGCAGCAGGGTCTGCACCGTGCCGGCGGTGCGCTCGCGCTGGTCCCAGGGCTTCAGCACCTGCACCGCGATCGAGGTGCCGCTGCTGTCGATGCCGAGGGTGTGGTCGGTCTCCGGATAGGCCCGCATCGCCGCCGCCACCTGGTCGGAGTTCGAGGCCTTCAGCGCCAAGGTCGCCTGCGGCGGGTTGGTGGTCGAGACCAGGACCGCGCCCTGGTCCTCGTTCGGCGCCAACTCGGTCTGGGCATCGGCATAGAGGAAATAGATGCTGCCGAGCACGATGGCGGCGAACACCATCGTCACCGGCACGGTGTTCAGGCTGCCGTGCAACAGGCGCTGATAGGGCCGGCGGATGCGCTCGAATGCGCGGTCGATGACGTCGGTCAGCCGCTCCTCCCAGCCGCTGCGGTCGGTCAGGTGCGGCTTGAGGACGTGGGCGCACATCATCGGCGTCAGCGTCAGCGCCACCACCATCGAGACGGCGACGGCGCCGACCAGGGTGAAGGCGAATTCGGTGAACAGCGCGCCGGTCAGCCCGCCCTGGAAGCCGATCGGGACATACACGGCCACCAGCACCACGGTCATGGCGATGATCGGCCCGACCAGCTCGCGCGCCGCGTCGAGCGCGGCCTGCAGCGGCGTCGCCCCCTCCTCGATATGACGGTTGACGTTCTCGACCACGATGATGGCGTCGTCGACCACCAGGCCGATCGCCAGCACCAGCGCCAGCAGGGTCAGCAGGTTGATGGAGAAGCCGAAGGCCAGCATCATCGCGAAGGTGCCGACCAGCGACAGCGGGATCGCCACCACCGGGATGAAGACCGAGCGCGGCGAGCCGAGGAACAGGAACACCACCAGCACCACGATCACCAGCGCCTCGACCAGGCTGGTCACGACCTCCTCGATCGACGAGGTGACGAAGGCGCTGGAATCATAGATCACCGTGGTGTGCAGCCCGCTGGGCAGCTGCGCCGCGATGCCGGGCATGGCCGCCTTCACCCCGGCGACGACGTCGAGCAGATTGGCGGTCGGCGCCACCTGGATGCCCATCATGATGCCGGTGCGGCCGTCGACCGTGGACCGGCTCTCATAGTCCTGCGAGCCGAGCACGACCTGGCCGAGATCCTTCAGCCGGATCACGGCGCCGCCCGACTGCTTGACCACCAGGTTGCGGAACTCCTCGACATCGTGCAGGTCGGTCGAGGCGGTCAGGGTGATCTGGGTGGCGTTGCCCTTGGTGGTGCCGATGCCCGAGATCGAATTGTTGTTGCCGAGCGCGGTGTAGACATCGGTGGCGGTCAGGCCGTAGCCGGCCAGCTTGTCGGGGTCGAGCCAGACGCGCAGCGCGAACACCTTGGGGCCCAGCAGCTCCGCCGTCTGCACGCCCTGCACCGATTGCAGCTTGGGCTGCACCACGCGGGTCAGATAGTCGGTGATCTGGTTCGCCGCCAGGACGTCGGAGTAGAAGCCGATGTACATCGCGTCGATGGTCTGGCCGACCGACAGGGTGATGGTCGGCTGCTGCGCCCCCGATGGCAGCTGGTTCAGCACCGAGCTGACCTTGGTGTTGATCTCGGTGACCGCGGCGTCGGAGTTGTAGTTCAGCCGCAGGTTGACGGTGATGCTGGAGACGCCGCTGGTCGAGGACGACGTCATGTAATCGATGCCGTTCGCCTGGGCGATGGCGTTCTCCAGCGGCGTGGTGATGAAGCCGGCGATCACGTCCGGATCGGCGCCGGAATAGGTGGTGGAGACGGTGACGACCGCGTTCTCGGTCTTCGGATACTGGCGCACCGCCAGCGAGGCGTAGGACTGGTAGCCGAGCACGACGATCAGCAGGCTGACCACCAGCGCCAGCACCGGCCGGCGGATGAAGATGTCGGTGATGTTCATGGCCTCAGCTCGGGTCCGCCGGGGCCGCGTTCGGGTCGTTCGGCGGCGTCACCGCGTTGTTGATCGTGACCGGCGAGCCGTTCTGCAGCTTCAACTGGCCGGAGGTGACGACGGTGTCGCCCTCCTTCACCCCCTTCGCCACCGCGACCTGGTCGCCGCGGCTGCCCGCGGTGGTGACGAAGATCTGCTTCACGGTCTGGCCCGCACCCTCACCACCCACGACATAGGCGATGTCGCCATAGGGGTTGGACACGATCGCCGTCGCCGGCAGGGTGACGTAGCGCTGCGGCTGACCGACAGCGACCGCGGCCTTGCCGTACATGCCGGGCAGCAGCAGGTGGTCCGGGTTGGCGAGGCTGGCCCGCACCGTCAGGCTGCGGGTGGTGCTGTCGACCACCGGGCTGATCGCGGTGATGGTGCCGTCGAAGCCGCGGCCCGGATAGGCATCCAGCGTCGCCGTCACCGGCTGTCCGGTCTTGAGCTTGGCCAGGGCCTGCTGCGGCAGGGTGAAGTCGAACAGGATCGGATCCAGCGACTGCAAGGTCACCATGGTGGTGCCGGCCGCGAGATACTGGCCGAGATCGACCTGGCGCGTGCCCAGCCGGCCGGCGAAGGGCGCCCTGACCGTCTTCTTGTCGATCAGCGCCTGCTGCGCCGCCACCTGGGCCTGGTTGCTCTTCAGCGTGGCCTGGCTGACGCCCTGGGCCTTCAGCTGCTTCAGGTCGCGGTCGTAGGTGAGCTGGGCGTTGTCGGCCGCCGCCTGGTACTGCCGCAGCGTGGCGATGTCCTCCTCCGCCCGCAGCTGCAGCAGCGGCGCGCCGGCGGCCACGTCCTGGCCGTCCTGGAAGCTGAAGGATTCGACGATGCCCGAGACCTCGGAGGACAGGTCGGCGCCGTTGACCGCACGGAAGCTGCCCACCGCCTCCAGCCGCTCCTGCCAGTCCGACGTGGTCGCCGTGGTGGTCGACACCGTCTGCGCCGGGTTGCTGCGGGCCGCGATCGCCTGGGCGATCATCTGGCTCTTGAAGGCCTGGAAGCCGAAGATGCCGCCCAGGATCACGCCGATCACGATCAGCATCACCACCATGCGGAGGATCAGCGAAGCCGTTCTGCTCTTGGCCATTACTCTTTATCCGTCGATCAATCGGGCAGGCTGGGGGTCGGCTGCTTGCGGTCGGCCGGCACGTCGCCGCGGTTCCACCAGCCGCCGCCGAGCGCCTGGTACAGGGCGGCGGTGTCGCTGAGCCGCGCCGCCTGGGCCTGGATCCGGCTGATCCGGGCGTTCAGCAGGGCGGTCTGCGCGGTCAGCACGGTGGTGTAGGTGGTGGCGCCGGCCTGGTACTGGCTGCGGGCGATGTTCAGGCTGCGCTGGGCCGCCTGCTCCGCCGCCAGCTGCGCCTTCAGCGTGTCGGCGTCGTACTGGATCGCATGCAGCGCGTCGGCGACGTCCTGGAACGACGACAGCACGGTGCTGCGGTACTGCGCGGCGGCGATGTCGAAGCCGGCCTCAGCCGCCCGTTTGTCGCTGAGCAGCGTGCCGCCGTCGAAGATCGTCTGTACGACGCTGCCGGCGATGTTCCAGGCCACGGTGCCGGGCGAGAACAGGTCGCCGAAGCTGCTGGCGCTGCTGCCATAGCTGCCGCTGAGCGTGATCTGCGGCAGCATGTTGGCGATGGCGACGCCGATCTTGGCGCTGGCATTGTGCAGCTGCGCCTCGGACGACCGGATGTCCGGCCGCTGCTCGACCAGCCTGGACGGCAGGCTCAGCGGCAGGTCGCCCGGCAGGGTCAGCGACGCCAGCTCGAAATCATCGCCCGAGATCTCGCTGGGAAAGCGGCCGAGATAGACGGCGAGCTGGTTGCGCTGCTGCGCCAGCTGCTTCTGCAGCGGCGGCAGCAGCGCCTCGTCCTGCGCCACGGTCGCCTGCTGCGCCGCGACGTCGGCCTGGGAGATGCCGCCGAGGGTGAATTGCTGCTGCAGGATGGCGAGGAAGGAGCGCTCGGTCCTGACGATCTCCTCGGTCGCCGCGATCTGGGCCCGCAGCGAGGCCTCCTGGATCGCCGCCGTCACCACGTTGTTGGCGATGGTGAGATAGCTGGCCTCGAGCTGGAAGCGCTCGTAGTCGGCCGTGGCCTGCAGCGATTCGATGTTGCGCCGGGTGCCGCCCCAGACGTCGAGGTCGTAGGACACGTCCAGCGACGCGCTGGTGACGTTGTAGACCGAGGTCACGGTGCGGGTGCCGCCGGTCGCTGTCGCGCCCGTGCTGTTGCTCTGCTGCCGCGTGCCGGAGGTCGAGCCGCTGACGGTCGGGAACAGGGCGCCCTGCCCGGCCGCGACATTCTCCTGCGCCTGGCGCAGCGTCGCCTGGGCCGACTGGATGTCGGGGTTGGCCTTCAGCGCCTCGGCCACCAGCCGGTTCAGCGTGTCCGACTTGAACACGCGCCACCAGTCGCCCGGGATGTCCCGGCCGTTCTGGATGGTCTGCGCCGCGCCGCCCGGCACATTGGCCGAGGCGGTCCGCGCCAGCGGCGTTCCGGGCGTGTACTGGCCGACGCCGGGCGCGGCCGGACGCTGGAAATCGGGGCCGACCGCGCAGCCCGCCAGGATCAGGAGGGTGAGCGACGCGGCGCCCCGCAGAAGATGAGTCTTCACGATGATGGGCAGTCTCGGAATCGGGCGGGAAGCATCGGGCCGGCCCGGGTGCGTGGGGGGAACACCGGGCCGGCCCGACCGGTCCGTCAGCCGGCGTCGGGCGCCGGGCGCTCAGCCGGAGGAGCGAAGCGCTGGTCCTGCGGACCGGGACCAGGGAGGGGGCGCGGCGGCGGTCCCATATGCCGCTCGGCCTGTTGCAGCAGGGCGACCTGCTCCGGCGTCAGCGTCTGGCGCAGGGCGGCGATCGCGGTCTTGAGGCGCTGGGCGGTGTCGGCGCGGTCGATCACCGTGTCGGCCAGGCGCTCGGCGCGGCCGAAGGCGTCCGGCTGCCGGTCGCCCTCGGCGGGCGGCCGCGGCGGCGCCATCAGGGCCAGGAGGGCGCTGGTGTAGCCGCGCCAGGCATCGAGCTGGTCGGCGCGGATGCCGATCAGCGTCTCCAGCCCGGCCAGGTCGCGGGCCAGCTTCATCCTGAAGTCGGGGCGGAATTCCGGTCCATGGCGCCAGCCGGGGGCCGGCCGGTCCGGGCCGAAGCCGGCCGGTCCCTGCGGCGGGGCGTCCGTCGCGTCGGCATGGACCGCATTGACATTGACGGGGTCGGCCAGGGCAGTGCCGCCCGGGCTCATCACCGTGCCGAGGGTGAGACCGATGACACCGGCCGTCGCAACACCGATGATGGCGACAGTGGACTTCATCGAACGCCTCGCTCCTGTTGCTGTGAACGAGGCGAAGCTAGGCTCGCCGTGTTTCCGCCCTTCGTCCGCCCATTGCCGAATGTGAACCGGCAGAGGAAATTGGTTGCCCAACGTTGCCGGCCGGCCGCCGGCAATACTTCGTTGCAGAAAACCCGTCGCTTGCCGGCTTCGACGCCGTAAAGATCACGACAACAGCTTTGGCGACTGCCCACCGATGCAGAATTCTCCCCATATCCTTGTCGTCGACGACGATCCCGAGATCCGTCGTCTGCTCGGCCGCTATCTCGACGGCCAGAATTTCCGGGTCACCCTGGCCGCCGACCGGCGCGAATGCGAGGAACGGCTGGTGGCCGGCCGGATCGACCTGCTGGTGCTCGACGTCATGCTGCCGGACGGCTCCGGCCTCGACATCTGCCGCGAGCTGAGCCGCCGCAAGCCGCATCTGCCGGTGATCCTGCTGACCGCGCTGAAGGAGGATGTCGACCGCATCATCGGGCTGGAGATCGGCGCCGACGACTATCTCGGCAAGCCGTTCAACCCGCGCGAGCTGGTGGCGCGGATCCGCGCCGTGCTGCGCCGGTCAGGGGCCGCCACATCGGATGAGGCGCCGCCGCTGGCCCAGTACCGCTTCGCCGGCTTCATCGCCGACCCCGCCACCCGGCGCGTCTACGACGATGGCGGCGAGGAGGTGATCCTGACCGGCGCCGAGTTCGAGCTGCTGCTGGCCTTCCTGGACCGGCCCGGCCGGATCCTGTCGCGCGACCAGCTGCTGGACCTGACCCAGGGCCGCGAGGCCGAGCCGCTGGACCGCTCGATCGACGTGCTGGTCAGCCGTCTGCGCCGCAAGCTCGGCGACGGCGGCCGGTTCCAGCTGTTCAAGACCGTGCGCAACGGCGGCTACCAGCTCGCCGTCTCGGTCGAGCCGCTGGGAGGGCCGGCGTGAACACGCTGCGCGCGCGCATCATCCTGCTGCTGGCGGTCGCCATCATCGCCGTGGTCGGGATCGCCAGCTTCGTCGCCCTGCTGCTGCTGCGCGAGCCGTCGCCGAGTCGCACCATCGAGCCCTTCGCCCGGCAGATCCGGCTGATCGCCGACCTGGTCGAGAACGGCATCGGGCCGGTCGACAACCCCGGCCGGGCCGCCGATTTCGAGCTGCGTCCGGGGCCGGCGCCCGGCCAGCCGGACCCGCGGGGAAGCGCGCTGCTGGGCGACGCCATGAACGCCACGGGTCCCGGCCTGCCGGTGCTGGTGACGCGGCAGAACCAGGACATGCCGTCGACCCTGTCGGTGCAGATCGACCGGCAGCGCTGGCTGTGGCTGCCGATGCCCGACCTGCCGGTGCCGCAGGGCGTGCCGCTGGCCTTCGCCGGCTGGATGCTGCTGCTGGTGCTGGGCGCCATCGGCATCGCCGCCCTCGCCGCCGACCGGGTGATCCGGCCGCTGGCGCTGCTGGAGGGCACGATCGGCCGGATCGGGCCGGACGGCACGCTGCCGGAGCTGTCGGAGACCGGCACGGCCGAGATGAAGACCACCGCGCGGGCGCTGAACCGCCTGTCCACCCGGCTGCGCGCGGCGGTGGAGAGCCGGATGCGCCTGGTCGCCGCCGCCGGCCACGACCTGCGCACGCCGATGACCCGGATGCGGCTTCGCGCCGAGTTCCTGCCGGAGGAGGAGCGCGAGGCCTGGCTGCGCGACCTGGACGAGCTGGATCGCATCGCCGACAGCGCCATCCGGCTGGTGCGCGAGGAGGTCGAGGGCGGCGACGCCGAGCCGCTGCGGCTGGACCGGCTGGTCGACACCGTCTGCACCGAGCTGGCCGAGCAGGCCCTGCCGGTGACGCTGCTGCGGGCGG